>CAYJMY010000006.1:0-52114 GCA_964371125.1 uncultured Mesorhizobium sp.
CTCGGCGATGATCGACAGCCGGGACTTCCTCGCCGTCAAGAAGCGCGCCGACAATCAGGTGCTGCTACCCGCCGGTCCGAAGATCGCGTTCACCGGCGGGCTCGACTTCAACGATCACCACCTGATCTGGGCCAAGCTCGATCAGGTCCACGCCAAGCACCCCGACATGGTGTTGCTGCACGGCAAGTCGCCGAAGGGCGCCGAGAAGATCGCGGCAAAATGGGCCGACGCCCGCAAAGTGCCGCAGGTCGGCTTCGCACCCGACTGGACGAAACACGCCAAGGCCGCACCGTTCAAGCGCAACGATCAGATGCTGGACGTGCTGCCGATCGGGGTCATCGTCTTCCCCGGCACCGGCATCCAGGACAATCTCGCCGACAAGGCGAGGAAGCTCGGCATCCCACTGTTCGACTTCCGCCCGAAGGGAGGCGGCGCGTGAGCGCCACCTAGTCATCTGAATCTAAAATTCGTGGCATAAGGACTGTTCTGCCTTCTGGCAGAAGCGTTTGACGGCGGCGAGAATGTCGTCTGCGGATTTGGTCCATTTGTAAGGCTTGGGATTTTCGTTGTGCCGCTCAATGAATGTGCGGATGTCGGCTTCAAGCTGGCTGGTGGATGTATGGACACCGCGGCGTAGTTGCTTGCGGGTGAGTTCGGCGAACCAGCGTTCGACCTGGTTGATCCAGGATGCTGATGTCGGCGTGAAATGCACATGATAGTGCGGCCGGCGCGCCAGCCACGTTCTGATCGCAGCGGTCTTGTGGGTGGCGTAGTTGTCCATAACGATGTGAATGTCGAGGCCATCGGGAACCTGGGCGTCGATCCGCTTCAGGAAATCGAGAAACTCGGCGGCGCGATGCCGCTTGTAGCACTTGCCGATGACGAAGCCCGAGGCAACGTCGAGGGCTGCAAACAACGACGTCGTGCCATGACGAACGTAGGAATGGGTCCGGCGCTCCGGCATGCCAGGCATCATCGGCAGAACGGGCTGCTCGCGGTCGAGGGCCTGGATCTGGCTCTTCTCATCGACGCTCAGCACCAGGGCGCGATTGGGCGGCGACAAGTAAAGCCCGACGATGTCGCGCACCTTGTCGACGAACAGCGGGTCGCTTGATAGCTTGAACTTCTCCGAGCGGTGCGGCTGCAGCCCGAAGGCAGTCCAGATCCGGCGGATCGTTGTGTGCGAGAAGCCGGTCGCGCCGGCCATCGAGCGGATCGACCAGTGTGTTGCGTCGCCCGGTAGGGAACGCAGGGTGCGCTCGATCACGGCGGCCACCTGATCGTCGTTGATCGTCCGGGGCCTGCCGGGCCGGGCTTCGTCCAGCAGGCCCTCGACGCGATCCTGGAGGAAGCGACGCCGCCACTTGCCGACCGTGTGCTCATGCACTCCCAGTTCAGCCGCGACGACCTTGCTGGGGATGCCGTCGGCGCATCGCAGGATGATCCGGCAACGCTCCGACATCGATCGTGCGACACGCCGGCGACGGACCTGTCGTTCGAGATAGTCACGCTCCTCGTCACCAAGAACCAGACGTGCCGTCGGTCGACCCATAGCGTTCGCCATCGCTGCACTCCTCTCCAAAAGTGACGTAGCATACAATGTAACGAACTTCAGTTCCAGATGACTAGGGTCAAGACTCATTGATCAGAGCCAGAAGATGACGGCGGCTGCGATGCAGATCGCCGAGAAGAAGGTATGGGCGCAACGGTCATAACGGGTTGCGATGCGGCGCCAGTCCTTGAGCTTTGCGAAGAGGTTCTCGACCTTGTGCCGCTGGCGGTAGAGGTCCCTATCGTAGCCGAAGGGCTTCTTGCGGCTTTTCGAGGACGGGATGCACGGCTCGATGCCCCTGGCGATGAGTTCCTGACGAACCAGGCGCTGTCATAGCCTCGATCGGCGATCAGGCTGGCGGCTGGCGGCAGGGCGTGAAGCACGAGACGCGCGCCCTTGTGGTCGCTCATCTGGCCTTCCGATAAGAGCAGGATGATCGGCCGCCCATCGCCGTCGCAGACGGCATGGAGTTTGGAGTTCAGTCCGCCCTTGGTTCGCCCGATACGACGGGGAACATCCCCCTTTTTAGAAGACTCGCCGCGGTGCGGTGGGCCTTCAGATGGGGGGCGTCGATCATGAGCCGCTCGGGCTTCGGCCCTTCGCCTGCCAGCGCGGCGAAGACCCTGTCGAAGACGCCGAGCCGGCTCCAGCGGATGAAGCGGTTATAAAGCGTCTTGTGCGGGCCGTAGCCAGACGGTGCGTCCTTCCACTGCAGCCCGTTCCTGATCACATAGACGATGCCACTTACCACCCGCCGGTCATCGACGCGCGGAATGCCATGCGACAGCGGAAAATGCGGCGATATCCGAGCCATCTGGGGCTCGCTCAGCAGAAACAAATCACCCATCACGGTCTCCTTAAACGGAGACCGTGAATCACATCTCAAACCAAATTAATAGGTCCTGACCCTAGCGGCAAGATCACTGAAATACTGGATAGGATCGCACGGCAATTCTACTTACGTTACTGAATAAGCTATAGGGAATTCGATGAGCACAATCACAGACGGCGACTACAAGATCCATATGGCACCTGTCGTCGCCGAGGGCTTCACGCTCGATCCTCCGGGATTTGAGCGCCTTTCGTCGTGGACGCACATGCTGATGCACATCGTCAACGCGCACACAAACTTCGAATGGGTGCGTGACCACCCGGTCGAACTCGGCGAACTGGAAAACTCGCTGCGCCAGCAAGCGTTCTTCGTCGCCGGGATCATGGCCTACTGCCGCTGCTATGCATCGTCGGGATCGGGAATTCCGATGCTCGATGCGAAGAAGGTCTACGAGGGATCAGACGACGGAAAGCAGGTCCACGAACGTCTCATCGGCCTGCGCAACTCAATCGCCGCACACACCGACGCGTCGGACATCGTTCGCCTCACCCTCGCAGTGAAGGAGGAGCCCGAACGTCTTGTCATCCGGCACCTGTGGACGATGGCGGTCCCCGTCAACGAGATCGCCGACTTCCTGGAAGCTGTCGCTCACGCCGAGCACTTCGTCACGATGAGCCTGAACAAATACTTGAACCGGCTCGAAAAGGACCGTGGCAAGACGATTGAACTCGACTGACTTTTTCCCGGTATCACCGCGGCCCCTGACGCGAAAACCACCCCCGCTTATCTGCGCTGATCCTTGGTCAGACTGATCGCCTGACGCCATCAACCCGTAAAGGGTCGGCTATGCGAGCATGCCGCCGCTTCAGCTTCGCCTACGCGGTGATTGCAGCGTTCAGTCCGACACTTCGGGCGCCTGTCAGCGGGGGATGGTCCTCCGCTCAAACAGGAGCCGGATCGATGTCCCTCAACGACGCGCACGCCTTCGCCTTCAGCCTCGCCACCACCCTGATGGCCGCCATCATCATCTTCCGGGCCGGCGACGGCACCCTCTCGGTGACGCCCGCCAGCGAATACGACGGCGACATGGCCGCGATCGTCCATGAGATCGATCCCCTTCGCCCATAACCGGGGCGATCCGGCGCCGCCGCGCGGAAGTCGCACGCAATTTCCGCTCCCAGCATAGTCGATTTTCAGCTATAGTTTGAGCGCGCCGTGGTGGTGGTGGAGGCGCGACCGTCAGACTTTCTCTCACGGAGGCCACCACCATGATCATCCTCGCAATACTCGCATCCCTCGCAGCCATCGGCCTGCTTTGCTGGCTGCTGTTCACATTGGCCGTCTTCGCACTGCCGGCGTTCGTCGGCGTGACCGCGGGCGCCTGGGCGCACGGCACCGGCGCCGGCATCCCGGGCGCGGTCCTCGTCGGGGCCGTCGCCGCTGCCCTCACGCTAGCGGCCGGTCACCTGCTGATCACCTTCGTCCGCCCGATGTGGCTCAAGCTGATCGTGGCCGCCGGCTTCGTTGCGCCGGCGGCGATCGCCGGGTTTCATGCGACCCATGGCATCGTGAAACACCTCATGCCGTCCGAAGGATGGCAGAACGCATTCTCCGTCATTGGCGCGATCGCTGTCGGCATTACCGCCTTCGTGCGTGTCGCAGGGATGGCGGCCAGCCCAGGCCCGTCTGGCCGGGATCTCGCGCGAGCCTGATCGTCGTCATCGCCGTTGCGAGGGCTAGACCAGCTGTGGGCAAGGCCACCCAGTTCGTCTGAGGTCGTTGGGATTGAAGCGTGGGGCGCGGATCGACGCTGAGCCCAGGGAGCGGCCTTCATTGGAACGCTGCTGTGGCAGGACCACGTTTCGGCGGCACACTGAACATTCGGCGCGGCGATCTGCCAATTGGCGGTGGAGAGTCGGGGAGCAGCACCAATGCCCTGCCGGGAGGAAACGAAGGCGGTGAGCCTGCCGCGACGCCGGCTGCCGGTGCGGGATGGCCGCCATTTTCTCCGTTCTCTGACCGTGCCTCGACCGCTCCAAACGGCCTCTCCAATGGCCTGATCTGGCCGAAGGTCGGCTCCGCCTCAATCGCCTATGACGCAACAGCGGCGTCGAACTTTCATCCCCTGCCGGCTGCGCCGTCATTCCTCGCGAAGCAAGAAAGCCCTCCTTTGCTGTCAGGCCCCTTCGGGGTGCGCCGTCGATCGCCTCCGGCCAACCGATCGCCATCGAGGCCGCAATGGTGCGGGCTCGGCAACGGAAAACGGAGACTTACAATGGCGACCATCGGCACCTTCAAGAAGACCGGCTCGAACGAGTTCACGGGCGAAATCGTTACCCTCAGCGTCCAGGCCAAGGGCGTGCGCATCGTCCCCGACCAGCGCGCCACCGGCGAGAACGCTCCCAGCCACCGGGTTCTGGTTGGCCGCGCCGAGATCGGCGCCGCCTGGTCCAAGCGCTCCAACGAAGGCCGCGACTATCTGGGCCTTAAGCTGGACGATCCGAGCTTCAACGCCCCCATCTATGCCAACCTCTTCGACGACGAGGGTGAAGAGACCTTCTCGCTGATCTGGTCCCGCCCCAACGGGCGGCGCGGCGACTGAGGCCCCGCGAAGGCCCCGGCCCGAAGGCCGGGGCCTTCGGCTTTACGGCGACCGAATCAGTTGCAGGAATTATCGGCCCGAGAGAGCATACAGAGGCAGTTCTGGCTGGAAGATCGCCACCAGAACGACTATTATAGATGGAGTATTCGGATGAGACGCCTCGTCTTCGCGTCATGTCTCAGCAACAGACATCTGTTTAACTTGGGCAACAACGGCGTCGATTTCATCATCCGTTGTATGGCGTCCGAGACTGAAGCGCACGGCACCCATGCCCACTTTCTCCGGCACACCCATGGCCGCGAGCACCGGCGAAAGCTCGACGCGGCCGGAATGGCATGCCGAGCCGGTTGATGCCGCGACGCCATCAAGACCGCCGAGTACATTCGCGCCGACCATGCCGACAAAGGCAACGTTGAGGGTGTTCGGTAGGCGGTGATCCGGATGGCCGTTCAGCACCACGCGATTGCCGAAACGGTCCTGTAGCGCCTGCCAGAAGCGATCACGCAGCGTGCGAATCCGCTCCATTGCTGCCAGGTCCTGGCCCAGTTCGCAGGCCGCGCCCAGACCGGTAGCAAGCAACACGCTTTCGGTGCCGGCTCGCCGACCGCTCTCATGACCCGCACCATGGATCAGGGGTTCGAGTTCAACACCATGGCGCACAAACAGCGCCCCGATACCTTTCGGCGCGTAGAGTTTGTGCCCGGCAATTGTCAGGAGGTCGACGCCAAGATCATCCACGCGCGCCGGAATCTTGCTGGCCGACTGCGCGGCGTCGGTGTGAAACCGGATACCATGTTCTCGCGCGATGGCGCCAATCTCCTCGATCGGCTGGATGGTGCCGACCTCGTTGTTGGCGTGCATGACGCTGATCAGAATGGTGCGCGGGGTAATCGCCCGGCGCACGTCCTCGGGGTCGACCCGGCCCGTCGAGTCCACCGGAAGATATGTAACCCGCGCACCAAGCCGCTCGAGAAACCGGCAAGGAGCGAGGACGGCCGGATGCTCGACCGTGGTCGTAATGATGTGGTCGCCCTTTTCGCGGAGCGCAAAGAACGTGCCGTTAAGCGCCAGATTATTACTTTCGCTGCCGCCACTGGTGAACACGATCTCCTCTGGTGTTGAGCCGAGCAGCGCAGCAACCTGCGCGCGCGCTCGCTCCAGGGCGGCCTTGGCGGGCGTGCTCGCCCAATGACCGCTGGAAGGATTGCCGAAGGCCTCCTCCAAGAACGGCCGCATCGCGGCGACGACCGCCGGGTCGATCGGCGTGCTCGCATTGTAATCGAGATAGATCCGGGTCATCCGCTCAGAACACCAGCACCTTGTCGGCGCCAAGCGTCGCATCCCCGAGCTCATCCATGGTGCTGCGTCTCGCGCCGTCCATGACATCGTCATCGGCCATGCCGCGCGCATCCATGCAGGTACCGCAGAGCAACACGGCGCCTTTCGCTAGCACGCGCTTGAGCATGCGTTCCATATTGTAGTAGCCGTCCGGCGTCTTCTGCCCCTTGCGTGCGGCGATGACGGCGTCAGCCATCAAGAAGACGGTGATCTCCGCCTCCGGATCCTTCTTCAGCAGCGTGTGAGCGAGGCGAAGGGCGTTGTAGCAGCGCTCGGTGCCATAAGGCGGGTCATTCAGGATGATCAGAGTCTTCATGCGTGTGGTCTCCGGTGTGGATGTGGTTCATTCGCCGAGAATGCGTCGGCGCTCCTCAAACTCTTGCTTGTCGATCTCGCCCCGGGCGAAGCGTTCTTTGAGGATGTCGAGCGGTGTTCGCGCCGATAGCGGCTGATGCGGCGCGGCGGCCTGCCACGGGCCACCGAGCCAGCGCACGAGAAGAACCGCGACTGCTATCACCAGCGCGAGTACGAGAATCATGAAGATCGGCCCGAAGACCATTCCGGGCCATCCGCCACCCCATCCCATCATATGCGGCCCCCAGCCGTAGCGATCGGGATCGGAGGATGTCTGTGCCCACGCAGCAACTGGCAGAAGGGCAATCGCGGCGCCTGCGGCCGCTGCTGTCGATATCCGAATTCTTGTCATGTTCCTGCTCCTTCGCGGTTGTGCCGTCCGCTGTCTGCGTCCGGTCATATGTTGGGGCCGGTTCGCTCTCTTTCGCTTTCGCCGATCTCGACCGGCCTGCCGTCGCGATTCCATTGCTCCATGCCGCCGCGTAGAACGCTGACATCGCGAAAACCGGCGTCGCTGAGCATCGTAGCCGCAGCCGCGGAACGCTTGTCTGTCTTGCAGACGAGAATGACAGATCGGTCCCGAGATGCCCTGATCTCGATCAAACGTTCAGGCAACTCGCCAAGTGGCAGGTTGAGCGCCGAGGCGATATGGCCGAGCCCGCCTTCAAATTCGTCCGGCCCACGCACGTCGACGACGGTGATGCTGCCCCCGTGAAGCCGATCTGCGAGTGTACTCACGTCGATCCACCGGTGTTTTTCGCAGCGCGTTCGCCTGACCAGTCGCGGCAGGAAGGCGATGGCCGCGAGCAGGCCGAGCGCCATCAGGCCGTAGCGGATCGCGGAGGCATCGCCGGCAAGCGCCTCACGTCCGGCATGGCCGAGCCAGGTATAGGCGATCGCGCCGGGCGCCATGGCGATAAGCGAGGTGGTGACATAGGACCAGAAGTTGATCCGGGTGAGACCGAGCGCGTAATTGGTCAGATTGAACGGGAACAGTGGCACGAGACGCACGAAGGCGACGAAGCGCCAGCCTTCCGCCTCCACGCCTTCGATCAGCCGTTTCAGCCGTCCGCCGGTCCGCGCCGCCACCCAGCCACCGGCGAGGTAGCGGGCGATGAGGAAAGCGAAGCTTGCCCCGATCGTTGCTCCGACGAGATTGAGGAGCGCGCCCCAGACCGGGCCGAACAGGGCGCCGCCCGCCAGCGCGAACAGGGCGCCTGGGAGGAAGGCGATCGTTCCGGCGGCATAGAGGCCGAGATAGGCCAGCGGCGCCAGGAGACCGAGCGCGGAAAGCCAGGCATCGAGCGCTTCAAGGTCCAGCCGCTCGCGGTTGAGGGCCACCCAGATGATGGCCACAATCACGCCGGCAAGAAGGACGAGGCGCGGAAGAACCTGCCGGACGTTCATCGCTCGTCTCCCTTCTCGCGATTGATCGGATAACCGCTTGCCGGGCCGCGCAGCGGCTGGATCAGCATGCGGTCGAGCCAGAGGTCGCGGCGGGTGCGGAACTGCTCAACGCCGATGGTCATCGTCTCGTGACCTTCACGCGGCTGCGGTCGGTATGTCCCCATCAGGCGGTCCCACCAGGGCAGATTGAAGCCGAAATTGCTGTTAGTCTCGCTGGGATGGATCGAGTGGTGTACCCGGTGCATGTCGGGCGTCACCACGATCAGCCGCAGCAGCCGGTCGATAGCCACCGGAATGCGGATGTTTGAGTGGTTGAACATTGCCGTGGCGTTCAAGAGCACCTCGAAGACCAGCACCGCGACAGCCGGCGGCCCCAGAGCCGCGACCACAGCGAGCTTGATGCCCATCGATAAAAGGATTTCGACCGGGTGAAAGCGCAGTCCCGTCGTCACGTCGAATTCGAGGTCGGCGTGATGCATGCGGTGCAACCGCCAAAGGGCTGGCACGGCATGGAACATGACATGCTGGAGATAGATGGCGAGATCGAGCGCCAGCACCGAGACGACAAATGCGAGCCAGAACGGTACGTCGAAGACGTTGAACAAGCCCCAGCCGCGCTCCTGCGCTACCAATGCCAGTCCGACGGCGACGATCGGAAAGGTTAACCGCACCAGAAGCGTGTCGATGACGACGACGCCGAGATTGCTGCTCCAGCGGAGAAGGCGCGGTATCTCGCGACGGCGCCTAGGTGCGGCAACCTCCCAGATCGCCATGGCCAGGAGGATGCTGAGGAAAAAGCCCATCCGGATCAGCGGTTCGTTTGACAGAATAAGGTCGGTCATTGGATCTATGAGGCCTTGCCAAGCCCATTCGGGCAGATTACATTCAATTAGTCACTTGAATGATATAGTGTAAGGCACTCGAAAATGTCAACCGGCCCGAAACAAGCGCTCTACGCCGAGTTCGCATCTGTCGCCCGCGCGCTCGGGTCGCAGCATCGCCTGGAGATCCTTGAACATCTCGCCCAGGGCGAACGCGGCGTGGACGCGCTGGCGGAGCGGGTTGGCTTGTCGATCGCAAATGCCTCGCAGCATTTGCAGCAGTTGAGACGTGCCGGGCTTGTCGTTTCTCGACGGGACGGAAAATTCGTGCTCTACCGGCTCGCCGACGACAATGTGCTCAACGTCATGATGGCGCTTTCCGATGTCGCGGGGCGCAATCTCGCCGCGGTTGACCGCATCCGGCGTAGCTATTTCGATGATCGCGACAGCATGGAGCCGGTCTCGCGCGAAGAGCTTCTGCAAAGAACGCGCGACGATCTGGTCACGGTGCTCGACGTTCGGCCCTCGGACGAATTCGCGGTCGGACACGTTCCCGGCGCCATCAACATTCCGTTAAGTGAACTGGAGACGCGGCTCGCTGAACTCGACCCCGATCACGAGATCGTCGCCTATTGCCGTGGTCAGTGGTGCGTGCTGTCGTTTGAGGCCGTCGCGGCACTTCGTGCCCGCGGTTTCAAGATACGGCGTTTGGAGGACGGTCTGCCGGAATGGCGGGCGGCGGGCCTGCCGGTCGAAACGGTCGATTGAGGGGTAACTGGCGGTGAACTCAACGGATCAGAGATCGTCCGAATGGCCGATCGTGAACGGCAAGGATCATACCGCGCCCTCGGTGTTCCAGCCGGAAGCACTGCTGCGCGAGGCACGGCGGCAGAAGGGGTTGCCGCTCGCAGCCGTTCCCGAAGTCTGCATCCTGGATCCCGACGGCGATGTCGTGCAGCACCTGAGAAGAACCGGCGCCGGCCGAGTCCATGAAGGGTGGGCCTGCTATCACACCGAGTTGCTGAGGTTCGATCTCCATGGCGTCGAGGCCGGCATTATCGGCTGTGCTGTCGGTGCGCCGTTCGCGGTGCTCGTGGCCGAACAGCTCTTCGCGTCGGGCTGCCGGCTGCTGATTAGCGTGACATCTGCCGGCCAGATCGCGGACAACGGGCCAACGCCATATTTCGTTTTGATTGACCGAGCCCTTCGTGACGAGGGAACGAGCTATCACTATCTTCCTCCGGCCAGGTTCGTTGATGCTCCCGATACCGAGCTGCTCGCGTGTGCCGAAAAAGCCCTCTCGGAGCTCTCGGACATTTCCGTTCATCGCGGCACCATTTGGACGACCGATGCGCCATATCGGGAAACCGTCGCCGCGATCGCGTCCGCGCGCGAGGCAGGCGCCCTCGCCGTGGAAATGGAGGCAGGAGCTCTATATGCCTTCGCGACCGCAATGGCCCGCCCCGTCATCTGCTTTGCGCACGTGACGAATGCCATGGCCCAGACTGCCGGCGACTTCGAGAAGGGTGAAGCAGACGGCGCTATCGCGACGCTCAGCGTGATCCGAGCCGTAGCTGAAATCTGGTCACATCCTCACGCTGATTAGCGCAGAACGACCGAAATAGTCGTAGTTTACAAAACCGTTCGAAGATTGGTTATGAGAAGTGCCGGTCCTTGATTCGAAAGGGGATTCGGCATGTCACAAAGCCACTATATCGGGCTGGATGTCTCGGCTCGCACCGTCAATCTTTGCGTCGTCGATCACGATGGCCACGCGGTGCACGAGCGCAAGCTCTCCTCCGAACCGGAGGAAATCGCACAGCATATCCTGTCACTTCGGTTTCCGATTGTTCGTGTCGGTCTTGAGGCCGGTATGTTGTCGCAACATATCTATGGGCGGTTGGCAGACGCTGGCCTCCCAGTCGTGTGCGTCGAGACCCGGCACCGAGACCCGGCACATGAAGGCGGCGCTCGCCGCGCAACTCAACAAGACAGACCGGCACGATGCGCGCGGGATCGCACAGATGATGCGCGTCGGTCTGTTCAAGCCGGTTCACGTCAAGACGCCGAACAGCCAGCGCCTGCGCACGATTCTCACCGCACGGCAGCTATTGCGGAATAAACTCCAGGACGTCGAGAACGAAATCCGCGGACTCATCCGCAACTTCGGCTATCACCTCGGAAAGGTGACGGCTCGCGACTTCGAGCCACGCGTGCGGGAACTGATCGCTGAAACAGACCTGGAGCCAGTGGCGGATGCGTTGCTGTTGGCGAGGCGCTCCCTGAGAGAGCAATTCGGCCGGCTGGACGACATGATTGTCCGACTGGCTCGGCATGACGAGGTGACACGCCGGTTCATGACGGTTCCCGGCGTCGGCCCTCTGGTCGCACTGACGTTCCGGGCAACGGTCGACGTTCCGTCCCGCTTCACGCGTTCCCGCAAAGTCGGTGCTCACTTTGGACTGACACCGCGCAAGCAGCAATCCGGCGAAGTTGACCGCAACGGACGGATCTCGAGATGGGGCGATGAAATGATGCGAAGCCTCCTTTATGAGGCCGGGCAAGTCCTGCTGACGCGAGTGAAGCGGTGGTCGGCGCTCAAGGCGTGGGGTGCACGGATCTCGCGACGCCGAGGCCACAAGAAGGCGATCATCGCGCTCGCTCGGAAGATCGCTGTGATCCTCCATCGCATGTGGATCGACGGAACGGAATTCGACGGGGGCAAGCGGCCGGAAACCGCTGCTTCATCTATTTAGGATTCGACCGGGTTCAATTCCGGTCGAGGCACCTCCCCGCGAGGGGACGGGGAACGGCGAGCGCGCAAATACGACTTGACCGCCAAGGCCGATGCCGAGGTGATGTCGCAATTTAGATTGTCCCGCCGGTTCCTCTGATCCCATCCTGTGGCGGTCTTGTACCGACCACGAAGAGAAGCATGATCCTCGCCGGTGTGCCGCTCAAACCTCGTCGTCAGGCTCGACCAGATCGACGTGGCTGACACCGAGGGCTTGGGCGAGCTCATACAGCGTGATCACGGTCGGGTTCCTCCGGCCGCGTTCGAGGCTGCTGAGATATTGCTGGCTGAAGCCGGAACGCGCTTCGACCTCTTCCTGGGTCAGGCCCTTCTCCCGACGCAGGCGGGCGAAGTTCCGGCCGACCAGTTTGCGCATATCCATGCACAGGAAGATCGCGGTTTACACACTTTAAGTTTATCAACTATAGTATGTAAATGATCCGCTGGGAGTGAGGGAAACCACGCTATCCGGTTGGTCCGAATAGAGAAGTCGTAGTTCTGGCGCGCACGTTCGTATCCGTAGGAGGTGATCATGCATGATCACCGCCCGACAGACGCGGGCCGCACGCGCGTTGCTTGGTTGGACGCAGGAGACGCTCGCTGAAAAGGCCCTGGTATCCCTGACCGCGTTGAAGCGCCTCGAGTCCGAGAGCGGGCTCAAGGTGTATGAGACGACGCGCGATCAGGTACGCCGGGCGTTCGAGGCCAACGGCATCGTCTTCCTCAACTCCGACCAGGGGGAAGGAGTGATGTTCGTTCGTGCGAAGATCGACAGTCGCAAATCACCCTGACATCGCCCGCAAGGCACCTTTGCGATGCCTGCCATGCATCGCGCGATGCGCCAACGTCCTCTCCCACTGCCCGTCGAACGCCTGGTTAACAAATAAGGCCCGGGCGGATATGATGTGGCTCTGGGGGCTGAGGTGACGCAATTACATTTTCTCGATGAACCGCCGCAGAGCGCGGCGCTCACGGCCTATGACCGTAAGCATATGAAGCTCTACATGCGCCTGCTCGACGCGGCGACCGACGGCGCCGACTGGCGCGAGGCCGTCACGATCCTGTTCGGCCTCGATCCAGACCGCGAACCAGACCGCGCGCGCCATGTCCACGACGCCCATCTCGCCCGCGCCCGCTGGATGACCGAGCACGGCTACCGCCTGCTCGTGCACGAGGGCCGTCCCCACTGATTGGATCGCGATGCCAGTCCGGCATCGCCTGTTGCCGCCTTCGGGGCTTCCGGCAGCCTCTGCAACCGGGAATGGTGCGCCTCCCGGTAGTCAACGCGCAGAGGACGCCCATGACACCTGACATATCCCGGTGGCGGTCGACATCGACCTACGACTATCTCGACGATCTCACATCGCCCGACCTCGGCTGGGAATGGCTGCGGCGCAACGGCGACTATCAGCGCGATTATGCCGAGACCAGGCGGCCGTCGTGCGACCTCGGGGAACTGACGAGCCGGGTCCGGAGATGCTGGGGGTTGCAATTTCCTTGTCCGCCCTTCTTTCAACGCGACCGAAATCCCCATCTTCTGGTGCCCTGAGGACGACACCAGCACCGTGCTGCTGACGGCCGCGTCCTCCATACTTCCCGCCGATAGCAATCTCTTCACCGTCGTTCAGGAAACCGCCGCCCGCGCCGACGAACAGGGCATCCATTTCCTGCACGATCCCGGAGATGGGCAGGTTCTCCATCTCCTGCGGCTGGCCGGCGTCGTGGCCGGCGAGCCCCTTGCCGCGCTGATCCCGCTCGACCTCGACGGCCTCGACCGGCTCGAAGCCGTCGAGCGTCTGCTAAAATCCCTAGTTGGCCGTGCTGTCCCGCCCGATGCCCGCCTGACCAAGCAGCAACGCCGGCGTGCCCGCCACATGCTGCAAGCCGTCGACGGGCGCATGAACGGCGCGACCTACCGCGAGATCGCTGGCGTCATTTACGGCGTGTCCCGCGTTGCATCCGATCCCTGGAAGTCCTCGGCGCTGCGCGACGCGACCATGGACCTTGTCAAGGACGCCCTCGCCATGATCGCCGGGGGCTATCGCGTGCTGCTGCGTCATCGCCGCCGATCCTGACCTGATGTCGGAAGGGGGTGCGAATTTGGCACGCCCTTCTTCGCACTCCCCCCTCGCGGCTCTCCTTCGCCACCGTGGCCTGCGTCCGCCGCTCATCGCCAGCGGCCTCAACCAACCCACGGAGGCCCGATCATGTCACCCAATCTCGCCGGCTTGCCGCCGCGCTTTCTCAGAACTCCCGAAGCCGCGCGTTTCCTCGGCCTCTCCGGCCGGACGCTGGAGAAGCACCGTACCTATGGGACCGGCCCCGCCTATCGCAAGCTCGGCGGCCGCGTCGTCTATGCAATCGACGATTTGCGGGCCTGGGCCGATCGGGGCGCCGTCACCTCGACCTCCGATCCGCGCGGGTCTGTGCTGCCCGCCAAGCGCCATGAACCGATGCCGGCGGCCCACGCCGGCCGCACCCGTCGCTGAGACGTCCGATCATGAAGCGGCGGCGTCTCATCACCTCGACCGAGCGGGCCAGGCTCGATCCCTTCATCGTTGCGACCGGCGACGCCAGTCCGCGCGATCAGCGCGATCTCATGGAGCGGCCGTTCTTCTCGCTCGCCAAGGCGAAGCGTGTCGCGCCGATCCTTTACGAGACCGGCGGGGTCCGGGTCGAGGTCTTCGCTGTGCCCGAGCACGGCATGGCGACCATTTGGGACGCCGACGTTCTCATCTGGGCCGCCAGCCAGATCGTCGAAGCCGAGAACTTGGGGCTAAAGACCTCGCGCTTCCTACGCTTCACCCCCTACCAACTCCTGATGGCAATCGGCCGCGAAACCGGCCAGCGTGATTACAAGCTGCTGAAGGGCGCGCTTACCCGCCTGCAATCGACCGTCATCCGCACCACCATCCGCCAGGGCGAGCATTGGCGCCGCCACCAGTTCTCCTGGATCAACGAATGGGAGGAATGCGTGACGCGCGACGGCCGCGTCGAGGGCATGGAATTCGTCCTGCCCGACTGGTTCTATCGCGGCGTCACCGACCGCTCCTTGGTTCTCACCATCGACCCGGCCTATTTCCGGCTGACGGGCGGGATCGAGCGCTGGCTCTACCGCGTCGCGCGCAAGCACGCCGGCCGCCAGCCGCGGGGCTGGATCTTCGAGATTGCCCATCTCCACGAAAAGTCCGGCAGCCTCGTGCGCGTCTCGGACTTCGCGCTCCAACTCCGGCGCATCGCCCTGCGCCAGCCGCTGCCCGGCTACCGCCTCCAGATCGAGCGCGAAGGCCGCCGCGAACTGCTGCGCATCGTGCCGATGAAGTTATCCACAGGGCCTGTGGATAACGCTGTGGAAGCACTCGGAACTTCGCACGCAAGCGGTATCGGGATTTCGCACGCAGGACTATCGGGACTTCGCACGCAGAGATCGCAGTTAAGTCTCTGGCCGGAAACGACGATTCCAGGCCTTAACTTAGAATCTAACAGAGAATCTAACTCTTATGTTGCGCGGAGCGATGTGGAAAACACCGTCGCTGCCGCCATCAACGGGCTCCTCCGAAAGACATCCGGGGCGCGGCCAACCGGCAGTGACGCCGCTCACCCATCGCGACTGCCCCTTGGGCGCAAGCCGGGAGGAGCACGATGATCATCGCGCTCCTCAACCAGAAAGGCGGCGTCGGCAAGACCACGCTAGCGCTCCATCTCGCCGGGCAATGGGCGCGGCAAGGCAAGCGCGTCACCCTGATCGACGCTGACCCGCAGGGCTCCGCCCTGGACTGGTCGCAGCAGCGGGCGCGTGAGGGTCTGCCACGTCTGTTCGGCGTCGTCGGCCTGGCCCGTGACACCCTGCACCGGGAAGCGCCCGAGCTGGCGCGCGATGCCGATCACATCGTCATCGACGGACCGCCCCGTGTCGCCGCCCTGATGCGCTCGGCGCTGCTCGCCGCCGATTTGGTGCTGATCCCGGTGCAGCCGTCGCCCTTCGACGGCTGGGCTTCGTCCGAGATGCTGTCGCTCCTTCAGGAAGCGCGCATCTATCGCCCGCAGCTTGCCGCCCGCTTCGTGCTGAACCGCTGCGGCGCGCGCACCATCATCGCCCGCGAGACGGCCGAGACGCTGGCCGATCACGATCCGCCGGTGCTCGCAGCCACGATTGGTCAGCGCGTCGGCTTCGCCGATACGGCGCAATCCGGGCGGCTCGTCTTCGAGATCGATGAGGATAGTCCGGCCGCGCGTGAGATCGCGGCGCTCTGCATCGAGGTGGGGAGGCTCGCGCCATGAGCGGGCACACTCCGAAGCGCGGCTTCGCATCGCGCCCCGCCGATCCCGAGCACTGGATCAAGGCATCGGATGCACCGCCAACGCGCGGCGCGGATGCCGCCAGCTTCACCGCCCGGCTGACGATCGACGTCACACCCGAACTGCGCGGCCGGATCAAGATCGCGGCGTTCCGGCGCGGGCAGACCGCCGCCGACATGCTGCGCGATCTGCTCGCCCGCGAATTCCCCCCAACCGAAGGAGACACTTAAATGACCGGCAACGCGGACCCCAGCATGCGCGGCGGCCACTTGTCGGCCGGCCTCGTACCATTCACCACGCTCGTCGAGCTGACCTGGCATGAGAAGAGGATCGAACACTGGATCCGCTTCGGCCGTGAGGTCTACGAGCAGATCCTCGACCGCCGTCGCCGTGTCGTCGGCTTCGCGCCCAACAGCCTCTTTGCCTTCGTCCGCTGGGCATCCAACGACTACGGCACCATCATCTCGCGCATCGACATCGTGCGCGCCATCGACCGCGGCGAGCCCTGTCAGACGCTGCCTTTCGTGCGGCCCGGTGGCGACATCCTCCTGAAGATCGAGGGGTGGCCCAGGGTCGAGCGCGTGCTTCAGATCATCGACGCCATCGAGGCGCTCGGCATCGATCCGGCCGATGTTTCGCCGGACCACTGGCGGTACGTGCACAACCGCCTGACCGCCGGCCATGAGCCGCGCGCCTACACCGCCGAACACCATCGGGCCTTCCTCCTGCGCCGGAGGACCGCGCGATGACCCGCTTCGGCTATGTCACGCTCACTTGTCTCATGACCCTGGGCGTCGCCGCTTCGGCGTTCATCGAAACGCCAAAAAAGCTGATCTGGAACGCCTCGGCGAGCGCACCGATCGGGCTCTATTCGATCGAACCGGCTGACCGGCTCGAGGTGACGGACCTGGTCGCCGTCGATGCGCCCGAGCCGCTGGCGCGCTTCCTCGCCGAGCGCGCCTATCTGCCGCGCGGAGTGCCGCTGATGAAGCGCATCGCCGGACTGCCCGGGCAACAGGTTTGCCGCACCGACCGCACCATCACAGTCGACGGCATCGAGATGGGCGAAGCGCTGAAGCGTGATCGTCTCGGCCGCGATCTGCCCGTCTGGCGGGGCTGTCGGCGCTTCGCCGACGGCGAGGTCTTCCTCATGAACTGGGAGACCCGCGACAGCCTCGACGGCCGCTATTTCGGCCCGCTTCCCATGACGTCGATCATCGGCCGCGCGGTCCCGCTCTGGACCGATGAAGACGGCGCCGGCCGCTACGAGTGGCGCGCGCAAACCCGATGACTGGCCCGATGACTGACCCGCTGATCGGCGTGCCGTTGGCGCCAAGCCTGTTCACCCACCGCAGACGAAAGGAACCCGCAATGTCACAGATCGGTCGATTCACCCGCACCAAATCCGGCTATTCCGGCCGCATCCATAAGCTCACGGTCGATGCCGAATTGGTGCTCGTTCCCGCCGAGCATTCCGACGCCGAGAACGCGCCCGACTATCGCATTCATCTCGGCGATGACGATGGACCGGAGGTCGACGCCGCCTGGAAACGCATCGGCGAGAAAGCGGGCGACTATGTCTCGCTGCTCATTGACGATCCCGCCTTCCTGCAGCCGATCCGTGCCAACCTGTTCCAGTCCGGCGACGATAAGCCGGCTTGGTCGCTGCACTGGAACCGGCCGCCCAAGCGCGGCGAGCGGGAGTGACGCCATGCCGTTCTCTCGCAGTCTCGATGTCGCCGGGCGGCGCCCCGCCGCCCGCCGCATCACCCTCCTTCTCCTGTCCGGCCTCTGCTGCATCGTCGCGCCGCCGGCCGCCACGCGGGCGCAGGGCGCGCCGGTGGAACGACCGGCCGCTGGCGATCCCTACGCCGGCCATCTCGCGGAAGCCTCGCAGCGCTTCGGCATTCCGGACGCATGGATACGCGCCGTGATGCGTGCGGAGAGCGCGGGCGACCTGCGCGCGATTTCGTCGGCCGGCGCTATGGGCCTGATGCAGATCATGCCCGATACCTGGGCGGATTTGCGCGTCCGTCATCGGCTCGGCAGCGATCCTTACGACCCACGCGACAACATATTGGCGGGCACGGCCTATCTGCGCGAGATGCACGACCGCTACGGCTCGCCCGGGTTCCTCGCGGCCTACAATGCCGGCCCTGGCCGCTATGAGGAATATCTGTCGGCGGGGCGTCCTTTGCCGGCCGAGACCCGCGATTATGTCGCCGCGCTTGCCCCGCTCGTCGGCGGCAGAGACATTGCCGGCCCCGTCACAGTTGCCACTGCCGAGCCGGTGTTATGGACCCGTGCGCCGCTCTTCGTCACCCGCGCAGATGCGGCATCGACTGCCGGTCCTGTGCAGCCAGACGGTCGTTCCGCTGACGCTTCGGATGCGCCCGGCGTGCGCGATGTTTCGGCCATCGCACCGCAGTCCGACGGCCTGTTTGTCGCTCGATCAAGCGCGGGACATCCGCGATGACGGCGTTCTTCAGCAATCGCAGTCTGGCGTGGCGCGGCGCATCATGGAGAGTGCGGGGGCGGAAGGCAGGCAACACGACCGGAGGATGGCGGGATAAAAGGCCCCGAGGTGCGCCTTGGTTCGGTCGTGGTTTTTCAGGGACTTGCGTGGCGAATACGCGAGGTGTGCCCAATCGGCGAACCTCGCGATTTTCACACTTGTTCAGTGATTTCAGCGCGTTGATGCGATGCGCGGGAGCGCGGCTATGAGCGGCGAGGACGATTTCCGCATCCGCCCCGGCCGCATCCGCTCCTCGGGTTCCCAGCGGGCGAGGCCCTTCATCGCCCAGGCGCTCGCCGCCGCTCAGAAGGCCGGCGGCCGCGTCTCGCGTTCGGGCAAGATCACGCCCGGCAACCGCTCACGCTTCGGGCGCGGCGTGCGCGCCAGCGTGCAGGCGAACCGTCTACTGACCGGCGGCTCGCGCGGCGCCGTCATCAAGACCCGCGTTGTGCGCCACACGGCACGGTCCGCGCCATTCGCCGCGCATCTCGGCTACCTCCGCCGCGAGGGCGTCACCCGGGACGGGGAGAAGGCCCGGCTGTTCGGTCCCGAGACGGACGACGCCGATCCGAAGTCTTTCGCCGAGCGCTGCCAGGACGACAGGCATCATTTCCGCTTCATCGTCTCGCCCGAGGACGCGGTGGAGATGACCGATCTCAAGACCTTCACCTGCGACCTGATGCGGCAGATGGAGAAGGATCTCGGCACGAAGCTCGACTGGGTCGGCGTCGATCACTGGAACACCGAGCATCCGCATATCCATGTCATCGTGCGGGGCCGCGCTGACGACGGCCAGGACCTCGTCATCTCCCGCGACTACATCAAGGAAGGCATGCGCGCCCGTGCCCAGGACCTGATCACCCAGGAACTCGGACCGCGCACCGATCACGAAATCCGCAAGACGCTCGAACGCCAGATCGATACCGAGCGCTGGACACAGCTCGATCGCCAACTCGGGCGCGACGGCTATCGCACCGGCGTCGTCGACCTCGCGCCGCACCCCGATCGGCAACCCGACGAATTCCATGCGCTGAAGGTCGGCCGCCTGCGCAAGCTGGAATCCCTCGGGCTTGCCGACCAGATCGGCCCGGGCCAATGGGTCTTGTCCGAGAACGTCGAGGCAACGCTGCGCGAACTCGGCGAGCGCGGCGACATCATCAAGCGCATTCACCGCGGCCTGATGGAACGCGGCATCGAGCGCGGCGCGGCAGCTTATGTGCTCGCCGGCGAGAGCCTCGACGATCCGGTCATCGGCCGGCTGGTCGATCGCGGCCTCGATGACGAATTGAAGGGCACCGCCTATGCCGTGATCGACGGCGTCGATGGACGGACCCACCATGTCAAGCTGCCCGACCTCGACGCTGCCGGCGACAGCGCGCCGGGCTCGATCGTCGAGTTGCGGAAGTTCGATGACGCGCAGGGGCGGCGGCGGGTGGCGCTCGCCGTCCGCTCCGACCTTTCCATCGAACATCAGGTGACGGCGACCGGCTCGACCTGGCTCGACCGTCAGGCCATCGCCCGCGAGCCGGTCGTGCTCGGCGACGGCGGGTTTGGCGCTGAGATGCACGAGGCGATGAACGCCCGCGCAGAGCATCTGATCGAACAGGGGCTCGCCGAGCGCCAGGGCCGCGGCGTGATCTTCGCCCGCAACCTGATCGATACTCTGCGCCGCCGTGAGGTGGACGCGCTTGGCGAGAAGCTCGCCGCCGAGACCGGCCGGCCGTTCAGCCGATCCGCCACCGGCGAATATGTCGCCGGAACCTACCGGCAACGCTTCGCGCTCGCCTCCGGCCGGTTCGCCATGATCGACGACGGCCTCGGGTTCCAGTTGGTGCCCTGGTCCCCGTCGCTCGAAAAACAGCTTGGCAAACACATTTCCGGCGTCGCGCGCAGCGACGGCGGCATCGACTGGGGCTTCTGCCGGAAGCGGGGGCTGGGGCTGTAGGGAGGGGTGGATAGCCGGAGAAAACGGTGTGGCAAAAGACCTATTGGTCGAATAACCTGCTCTGACGGCACCAAGTGGCTGGCAGGCCTGGCATCAACCTTGTGTGTAGTGCCGCTCGCGGGGTGCCGCCGTTTCGGCGAAGAACCGAGCGATGCTGACACTGTTCGCGGCGAAATCCCGCTCCGCCAGTGCCGGAAGGCGGCCTACCGCCGCGTCGTAGTCGTCCATCTCGACAAGCGCATCCTTGCCCGCCGGCTCGAGGCGCAGGCAGCGGTCGGGTCCAAGCAGGAGCTTGGCCTGCGCCGTCGCATTGTCGGTCGTGAGGAACATGGCCGCCTTGATGACTTCCTTCCACGCCCACATGCCGCCGAACACGTCGGGTCTGCTCAGTTCAAACGGCGCGTTTCCTGTTCCGATGCTAAGAACCTCGATCTGCTCGGGCGTCAGGTCGTAAGCCGTCAGCGCATCGACCAGGGCAACCATCACCGGATTGTTCGCCCACACGCCGCCGTCGATGAAAATGCGCCCGCTCTCCTCGTGCTCGTGACCCTTGAGATAGGTTGGCGCTGCCGACGTCGACCGGGCCACCTTCCACATCGGCGTCCGGTGATCATTCCGGAAATCCTTGTGGTGATCCGTCTTAAAGACCGCGATTTCCGTCTTCGGCATCATGAAAGCCGGGATTACGAGTCGTGCCGCGGACTCGCCGAGAAGATGATCTTCGAATCGATGCTGCAGCGCCTTCTCCAACTCCTCATGCGCCAGTTTAGGACCAAGAAACCGCCACATCACCCACTGGCGCGCCTTGGCCAGCCAACGCCCCGGCAGCGGCGGAAAAATCTTCCGTCCGTCGTCTCGGTAGAAGGCAGTGATATCCGCAGTGGAAATGCCGAGCCCCAGCCCGAGAGCGATGATGCCCCCGGTCGACGTGCCCGCGATCATGTCGAAGTACCGGGCGACGGGCTCACCGCGCCCCAACGTTTCCTCGCACCGGTGCAGAAGCTCCGCGGTGTAGATTCCCTTGATGCCGCCGCCGTCGAGCGAGAGGATCTTGAACGTCCGGTCCTTGGGCCACGGCTGGCACCGCCGCGTGGTCCGCAGGCTGTTCGCACGCCGGTCAGTGAACATCGGCCAGGACCTCCTTCACCGTCTGTGCTTCCGCGGCATGCATCCGCGCCGCACTCTCGTAACCGACGCCGGGCGCCAGCCATTCGCCGGTCATGTGCCACAGCTCATAGTAAGCCAGCCATTCGGCGGCCCAGTAGATCGTCGTCTCCGCGATCAGGTCCGCCGGCGACCACTCGCGCCCTTCCGGATCGAACAGGCACAGGCCCGAGCGCGTAGGCTCTTCCGCGTGAAAGATTAGGTGAGGTATTTCGGCGAACGTGCCGCCCGGCCGCGGCGCAAGTGGCGGATCGCCGACCATCACGTAGGGCAGCGACATCGCCCCGGGCTTCCAGAATAGCGACACGGCGTAGAACTGCGCCTTCGGCCGCAGCGGCCCGTTCCACCAGAGCGTTCCGTCCGCCAGCCTGCGGCCCGTAAAATCGGGCCACAGGCGGCGCATGGCCGCGAGTTGCGCATCGGGCGAACGGCGCTTGCGGCCATCACTCGTCATCCTCGCCATCCAGAACGAACGGGTGGAAATTATGGCGCGGGACCTCGCGGTACCGTTCGGGCGATACTACGACCGCTGGGGCCTGGATTGCGCCGGAGCGCGCCGCCGACAGGATGGGGGTCGCGCTGGTTCGCCGGTCGTGGCGAGCAGCCAGCACCGCGCGCTGTTCCTGCCCGATGCGCTCGCCGAACAGGTCGTCGATCGCCTTGGCGATATCCGCGAGCGGGGCGACGGCCATCGCCTCCAGCCGTTCCGCGAGATATTCGAGCTGCTCGGCGAGCGTACGCATGTCGGCGATGCCGTCGCGCCCCGCGCGGGGCCAGCGGTCATTAATCCGGTCGGCCGGATAGGACGGGTTCCCCTCCTGCGGGCGGGTACCGCTCTCGATATGCGCCCGCATGATCTTCGCAGTCGAGTCGGCCAGTGCGAAGAGCTGCGCCGACACGCCCAGCGGGATGAAGCCGACGTCGCCCGCCCTCTTGGTGAGGTAGATCGACGGCGGGCGATTGATGGTCAGGTTCTCGTAGCGCAGGTTGAGAAACCGCTTGAGCAGCTTCAGCGCCATCGCCTCCTGCGCGTCGATGGCGCTCGGGATCATCGGCGGCAGGTCGAGCTGGTCGGCCTTCATCACGACAAGGCGTTCCTGCTCGTCGATGAACTGCAGGCGGCTGCGGGTCGCAGCGGCGCGGTGGCAGCCCAGGCTCTCGGCAAAAGCCGTCTGGCCGATACCGACCGTGGACCGGAACCACGCGGTGAAGCCCCAGGGGTTCGAGTCGACGCGGTACGCGTCGCCCTCGTCCGGCGAATGGAAGATCTCACCGGCGCGAGGGATAGCGATCCGGGCGCGCCGGTCCATGACCGTCACGTCCATGTGCATGAACGCAAACTGCAACTGGACACAGCGCGTGCAGCGCACGATGGCGATGATGCCGGGGAAGCCCTGCAGCGCATCTTCCAACAGGTCGAGCGCCCGGCTGTCATCCCAGTCGGCCGGAACATCGATTTCGATGATCGCGTCGACATCGAACCGGTCATCCTCGGTGCCGCTGACAATCGTGGTGCTCGTGGCGATGGAACCCTGCGAGTAGATCAGGCTCACGCCGTCGACGAGGTAGGGCGCGAGCGGGCTCTTGTCGCGTTCGAGATGCGTCTTGAGGAGCCGGTACCGGTTCTCCGCGATCCGCCGGTCGCGGGGGCTGAGTTCGATGAGCACTGCGACGTCGAGAAGAACCTCGTCGAGGGCGGCCGTTTGGCGGAAGGGATCCTGGTAGGACATGGACAGTTCCTTGTGTCTGGCGGCACGACCCGTGGAGGCGGCCGATGCCGTAATCATTTGCTTGCGCATGTCGCTTCAGACATGAGATACATGTCTATAATGTAAGGCGCTCCGCAAACAGCGTCAAGTTTTACCTGTCGGAGAAGACATGGCCGAAGATGAAACCGCAACTGACATCTTTCGCGAGAGGCTGAAAAGTGCCAGAGAATTAAGGGGTTACAGCCAGGAAGATCTGGCGAAGCGCGCGCGCATGCCTCCTAGTTCGATCGCGCATTTCGAGACCGGCCGCAAACCGTCCTTCGATTCGCTCAAGCGACTCGCAATCGCGCTGGAGATCACTACGGACTATCTGCTCGGTCGCGTAGACAGCCCGGAACTGGCCCAGGACGGCGATCCGCTGTTCAGGGACGTCGCCAAGCTGACTGGCCACGACCGCGAGATTGCCAAGGACTTTCTTGAAATGCTGGCCAAGCGGAAGGCCCGGAAAGAGAAGGACGAGTGAGCCGGGTCTTCAGCCTCAAGCTTGCCCGGCAGACCGCAGAGACCTTCCTGAAGGAGGAAGGCATCACCGAACTGCCGGTCGACCCCTTCGCCATCGCGGAGAGCCGGGACATCATGGTCCAGGGCAAGCCAGAGGATCATGACGGTGTGTCGGGCATATTGCTGCGGCACGGCAATAACTTCGGCATCATGTACGCTACCCATATCCCCAGCGTCGGCTTCCAGCGATTCAGCATCAGCCACGAGCTAGGGCACTATTTCTTGCCCGGCCATGTCGAGCAGGTGTTGAAGAATGGTCCGCACGTCTCGCGCGCCGGGTTCGTGACCAACGATCCGTATGAGCTGGAGGCCGATCACTTTGCCGCAGGGCTTCTGATGCCCGAAACACCTTTCCGCAAGGCGATGGACGGCCACAACCCGGGGTTAGATGCGATCGACGCGGTCGCGGAACTCTGCCTGACCTCTCGCACGGCCACCGCAATCCGCTTCGCGGAACTGACGGACGCCGCTGTAGCCGTCATCGTCAGCACCGGCGACATGATCGACTACTGCTTCATGTCCGAACCGTTGAAGTCGCTCCCGAAGCTCGACTGGATTCGCAAGGGATCACCCCTGCCGAAGGGGACGGCTACAGCCCGTCTCGCTGCCCGGCGCGACGCCGTGCTGGCCCGGGAACGCGCGACCGATGAAGTCGATGTGCGCGACTGGCTCGGCGGCACCACGAGGGCCGCCGTATCCGAGGAAGCAATAGGCCTTGGCCGGTACGGCAAGGTCCTGACTGTTCTCGTCTCCACCGCGATCGGCCAGGAGGAAGGCCCGGACGACGACGATGCCGAAGACGATCTCATCGAAAGCTGGACCCCGCGGTTCCGCCGCTGATCCCTCACGGTGAAAGAGCGGCGAGTTTGCTGCCGGACTGATACCCATCGCACCCCGCGGACGCGGCCGGCGGGGACGGACACGGTCGAGGAGGACTCCACGCTACCGCTCTACGCTATCCCCTGTTGTTGCGCGCCGGAGTGCGAACTTCTCGCAAAGGCCTTGAAACCGGCTGCCATCGCGGCCGACCTCTTCTCCCAAAGGAGAAGAACCTGTGTCAGCGACGAAAATCCTCTGGGGCCAGATCCTCACCGTCTTCATGATCGTGCTCGCGACGACCTGGGCGGCGACGCAATGGACGGCCTGGCAGCTCGGCTTTCAGCCGCAGCTCGGTCCGCCCTGGTTCGAGCTGTTGGGCTGGCCCATCTACTATCCGCCTGCCTTCTTTTGGTGGTGGTATTTCTACGACGCCTATGCGCCGGAGATTTTCGTCGAGGGAGCCTTCATCGCCGCGTCCGGCGGTTTCCTCTCGATCGCGGCCGCCATCGGCATGTCGGTGTGGCGAGCCCGCGAGGCCAAGAATGTCGAGACCTACGGCTCAGCAAGATGGGCTCGGCCCGATGAGGTGAAATCTGCCGGACTGCTCGGCCCGGACGGCGTGGTGCTCGGCAAGCTCGATCGCACCTATCTCCGCCATGACGGACCCGAGCATGTGCTTTGCTTCGCGCCAACCCGCTCCGGCAAGGGCGTCGGTCTCGTCGTGCCGTCGCTATTGGCCTGGCCGGGCTCCGCCATCGTCCACGACATCAAGGGCGAGAACTGGACATTGACGGCTGGCTTTCGCAGTCAACACGGCCGGGTGCTGCTCTTCGACCCGACCAATGCGAGGTCGGACGCCTACAACCCGCTGCTGGAGGTTCGGCGCGGCGAGTGGGAGGTCCGCGACGTTCAGAATATCGCCGACATCCTGGTCGACCCGGAAGGCTCGCTGGAGAAGCGGAACCATTGGGAGAAAACCAGTCACGCGCTTCTCGTCGGCGCCATCCTACACGTCCTCTATGCCGAGGCTGACAAGACGTTGGCGGGAGTCGCCGCCTTTCTCTCCGACCCGAAGCGGCCGATCGAGTCGACGCTCGCCGCCATGATGAAGACCCCGCACCTCGGCAAAACCGGTCCGCATCCGGTGATTGCCAGCGCCGCGCGCGAGCTGCTCAACAAATCGGACAACGAGCGTTCGGGCGTGCTCTCGACCGCCATGTCGTTTCTTGGTCTCTATCGCGATCCGGTGGTGGCAGCGGTGACGCGCCGATGCGATTGGCGCATTACCGACATCGTCGGCGGCGCGCGGCCAACCACGCTCTATCTTGTCGTGCCGCCTTCCGACATCAATCGCACCAAGCCGCTGATCCGGCTGATCCTCAACCAGGTCGGCCGACGACTGACCGAGGATTTGCAGGCGAAGGCCGGACGGCATCGATTGCTGCTGATGCTCGACGAGTTCCCGGCGCTCGGGCGTCTCGACTTCTTCGAGAGCGCGCTCGCCTTCATGGCGGGCTACGGCCTCAAAAGCTTCCTGATCGCGCAGTCGCTGAACCAGATCGAGAAGGCCTACGGCCCGAACAACTCGATCCTCGACAACTGCCATGTGCGCGTCAGCTTCGCCACCAATGACGAGCGCACGGCCAAGCGCGTCTCCGACGCCCTCGGCACCGCGACGGAAATGCGCGCGATGAAGAACTATGCCGGTCACCGGCTAAGCCCTTGGCTCGGCCACCTCATGGTCTCGCGCTCGGAGACCGCGCGGCCGCTGCTGACGCCCGGCGAGGTGATGCAACTTCCACCCGCCGACGAAATCGTCATGGTCGCGGGTACGCCGCCGATCCGGGCGAAGAAAGCTCGCTACTACGAGGATGCCCGATTCCAGGAACGAATCCTGCCGCCGCCGACAATGGAGAAGGCCAAGGTGGCCAGGGCCGACGACTGGAGCGCGCTGCCGCTGCCGCCGCCTCCTGAAATCGAGGAGCCACAGCCGCGCGACAGCCAGGACGATGACGATCCGACTGAATCGGAACGGCGGCATCAGCCCGAATTGAGCAAGTCGAAGACGATCGAGAAGAAAGAGCCGATCGATAACGAGTTCGCGCCCGATCCGGACGATGACATGGAGGACGATACCGCGCGTGTCAGCCGAATGAACCAGCGCATGCGCCAGGTAGCCCGTCAGGCCTCGCTCGATCCCGGCGACGGGATCGAGATGTGAGACCGCCATGAGGAAGCCCCCGAAGAAACAGCGCCTGTCCGTTTATCTCGATCCAGACGTCATGAAGAACCTCGCCGACTATGCCGCGCGTCGCGACCATTCCCGTTCGCTGATCGCCGAGGCCGCCATCGCCTCCTTTCTGTCGCCGGACGCCGCCGAGCGGCAAGAGGCCGCGACCACCAAACGCCTCGACCAGCTCGACCGGCGCATGACCCGGATGGAACGCGACCTCGGTATCTCGGTCGAGACGCTCGCCGTCTTCGTCCGCTTCTGGCTGACCACCAACCCGCCACTGCCGGAGCCCGCGCAGGCGGCAGCCCGTGCCAAGGCTGGGGAACGCTACGACGCCTTCATCGTCGCACTCGGCCGTCGACTCGCCAAGGGGCCGAAGCTCCGGCAAGAGATTTCGGAGGACGTGCCGGGCACGGAAGACGGCGGATAGTCGTCATTCCCCCGATCTCAAGTCTTTGGGCGTTCCGCCGTTTCCCTGTCTTTCTACGCCACACTGCTACTACGCCCACAGCCTTGTTGCGGCGGTCCAACTTCTGCCTCTTCTACTCATCCCCGATCCAGGGCCGCGCGTTGTGTGCGCCCGAGAAAGGACGGGGACGACGTGGCGGCTTCTCAACACCAATCCGAGGCGATGTTGCGGGGTGCGCGCATGCTGCGCACCGCACTCGGCCCCGCCGTCGCCGGATTCCTGGAAGACCCGTCGATCGTCGAGGTGATGCTCAACCCCGACGGGCGGCTCTGGATCGACCGTCTTTCCGATGGGCTGTCCGATACCGGCGAGCGCCTGTCGCCCGTCGATGGCGAACGTATCATCCGGCTCGTCGCGCACCATGTCGGCGCCGAGGTCCATCAAGGCGCCCCGCGTGTTTCGGCCGAGCTGCCCGAGACAGGGGAACGGTTCGAGGGCCTGCTCCCGCCCGTGGTCGCCGCACCGGCCTTCGCCATCCGCAAACCTGCCGTCGCCGTGTTTACCCTCGACGACTACGTGGCCGCCGGCATCATGACCGCCGACCAGGCCACGACGCTCCGCCAAGCCGTCGCATCCCGGGCCAACATCCTCGTCGCGGGCGGAACTTCGACCGGCAAGACGACGCTCACCAACGCGCTGCTGGCCGAGGTGGCGAAGACCGCCGATCGCGTCGTCCTCATCGAGGACACGCGCGAACTGCAATGCGCGGCGCCCAATCTTGTCGCTATGCGGACCAAGGAAGGCGTCGCGACACTCTCCGATCTCGTGCGTTCGTCGCTGCGCCTGCGACCCGACCGCATCCCGATCGGCGAGGTGCGCGGGAGCGAAGCGCTCGATCTCCTCAAAGCCTGGGGCACCGGCCATCCGGGCGGGATCGGCACCATTCATGCCGGCAGCGCCATCGGTGCGCTGCGCCGGCTCGATCAGCTCATCCAGGAAGCCGTCGTCACCGTCCCGCGTGCGCTGATCGCCGAGACCATCGATCTCGTGGCCGTTCTCGCCGGCCGCGGCTCGTCCCGTCGTCTTGCCGAACTCGCCCGCGTCGACGGGCTCGACTTGGCTGGCGATTACCGCGTCACCCCCGCAGTCCCAGCCACAGGAGATCCCGCATGATCCACCGCGTTTCGCGTATCCGCTGTCACGTCGCGATGGCGACCTCAGCCGCCTTGCTCAGCATGATGCTGGCGCCGGCTGCCCACGCCTCCGGCTCGTCGATGCCATGGGAGGCGCCGCTCCAGTCGATCCTTCAGTCGATCGAGGGGCCGGTCGCCAAGATCCTCGCGGTTATCATCATCATCGTCACCGGCCTGACTCTCGCCTTCGGCGACACCTCGGGCGGGTTCCGCCGGCTGATCCAGATCGTTTTCGGTCTGTCGATCGCTTTTGCGGCCAGTTCCTTCTTCCTGTCCTTTTTCTCCTTCGGCGGCGGGGCGCTCGTTTGATGGAAGAGGTTCCTGGATTATCCGTTCCGGTCCACCGGGCGTTGACCGAACACATCCTGCTTGGCGGCGCTCCGCGCTCGATCGCCATTCTCAACGGCACGCTGGCAGCGGCCCTCGGCCTCGGCCTGCGTCTGTGGCTGGTCGGGATCTGCCTCTGGGCCATCGGCCATTTCGCCGCAGTGTGGGCGGCCAAACGCGATCCGATGTTCGTCGACGTAGTGCGCCGGCATCTGCGCATCCCCAGCCATCTGAGCGTGTGAGACCGGCCCATGATGAACCTCGCCGAATATCGCCGCACCGCTGCCCGTCTCGCGGACTTTCTGCCCTGGGCCGCGCTCGTGGGTGAAGGTGTGATCCTCAACAAGGACGGCTCCTTCCAGCGCACGGCACGTTTTCGCGGCCCCGATCTCGACAGCGCCGTCCCCGCCGAGCTGGTCGCCGTCGCCGGGCGGCTCAACAACGCCTTTCGCCGCCTGGGCTCGGGCTGGGCGATCTTCGTTGAGGCTGAGCGCCATCCCGTTGGCGCTTACCCGGCAAGCCGCTTTCCCGATCCGGCATCGGCATTGGTCGACGCTGAGCGCAAGGCGGATTTCGAGCAGTACGGCGCGCATTTCGAGTCGAGCTACTTCCTGACCTTCGTCTACCTGCCGCCGGCCGAGGACGCTGCTCGCGCCGAGACCTGGCTCTACGAGGGCCGCGAACAGACCGGCGTCGACCCTCACGAAGTCCTGCGCGGCTTCGTCGACCGCACCGACCGCATCCTCCAGCTTATCGAGGGCTTCATGCCCGAATGCGCCTGGCTCGATGACGCCGAAACGCTAACCTACCTGCATACGTGCGTCTCGACCAAGCGCCACCGCGTGCGCGTCCCCGAAATTCCGATCTATCTCGACGCGCTGCTTGCGGATCAGCCGCTCACCGGCGGCCTCGAACCACGGCTCGGCAACGCGCATCTGCAGGTGCTGACCATCGTCGGCTTCCCGACGGCAACCACGCCCGGCATCCTGGACGAACTCAACCGGCTCGCCTTTTCCTATCGCTGGTCGACCCGCGCCGTCCTTCTCGACAAGACCGACGCCACTCGGCTGCTCACCAGAATCCGGCGGCAATGGTTCGCCAAGCGCAAGTCGATCGCCGCCATCCTCAAGGAGGTCATGACCAACGAGGCCTCGGCCCTGGTCGACACCGACGCGGCGAACAAGGCCGCCGACGCCGACCTCGCCCTACAGGAACTCGGCGCCGACTATGCCGGTCAGGCCTACGTCACCGCGACCGTCACCGTCTGGGACGACGATCCCCGGATCGCGGCGGAGAAGCTGCGGCTCGTCGAGAAGGTCATCCAGGGCCGCGACTTCACGGCGATGCCGGAGACGATCAACGCCGTCGATGCCTGGCTCGGCTCGCTGCCCGGACAGGTCTACGCCAATGTCCGGCAGCCGCCGGTCTCGACGCTCAACCTCGCCCACATGATCCCGCTGTCGGCGGTATGGGCGGGGCCGGAACGGGATGAGCACTTCGCTGCTCCCCCCTTGCTCTTCGGCAAGACCGAGGGCTCGACCCCGTTCCGGTTTTCCCTTCACGTCGGCGATGTCGGCCACACCCTCGTCGTCGGCCCGACCGGCGCCGGCAAGTCGGTGCTGCTGGCGCTGATGGCGCTCCAGTTCCGGCGCTACGCGCAAGCCCAGGTCTTCGCGTTCGATTTCGGCGGTTCGATCCGTGCTGCGGCGCTTGGCATGGGCGGTGACTGGCACGACCTCGGCGGCGGGCTGACCGAAGGTGCGGAGACGACCGTCTCGCTCCAGCCGCTGGCGCGCATCCATGACGTGCCGGAGCGCGCCTGGGCGGCCGACTGGATCGTCGCCATCCTGATGCGCGAGGGCATCGCCATCGATCCGCAAGTCAAGGAGCATCTCTGGTCGGCGCTGACCTCGCTTGCCAGCGCGCCCGTCGGTGAGCGGACGATCACGGGGCTCGCCGTCCTGCTACAATCGAACGATTTGAAGCAGGCGCTTCGGCCCTATTGCGTCGGCGGCGCCTACGGCCGGCTGCTCGACGCGGAATCCGAGCATCTTGGACATGCCTCCGTGCAGGCGTTCGAGACCGAGGGCCTGATCGGCACCGGCGCCGCGCCGGCCGTGCTGTCTTACCTGTTCCATCGCATCGGCGACCGACTCGACGGCAGCCCGACGTTGCTCATCGTCGACGAAGGCTGGCTCGCCCTCGATGACGAGGGCTTTGCCGGCCAGCTCCGCGAGTGGCTGAAGACGCTGAGGAAGAAGAACGCTTCCGTCGTCTTCGCCACGCAATCGCTCTCCGACATCGACGGCTCGGCGATTGCGCCGGCGATCATCGAGAGCTGCCAGACCCGGCTGCTGCTGCCGAACGAGCGGGCGATCGAACCGCAGATCACGGCGATCTATCGCCGCTTCGGGCTCAACGACCGCCAGATCGAGATTCTGGCGAGGGCCACGCCGAAGCGTGACTACTACTGCCAGTCGCGGCGCGGCAACCGGCTGTTCGAGCTGGGCCTGAGCGAGGTCGCGCTCGCGCTCTGCGCCGCGTCATCCAAGACCGACCAGGCCGCTATCGCGCGCATCCACGCCGAACATGGAAGCGACGGCTTCCTCGACGCCTGGCTGCGCCTTCGCGGCGTCGAATGGGCCGCCGACCTCATTCCCGACCTCACCAACCTGGAGACCAAGCCATGATTGCCCCTCGTTCCCGCGCGATGCTTCTCGCCGCCTCGATCCTGTCCATGCCGCTGGCATTGTCGCCCATGATCGTGGCTCCCGCATATGCCATCACCGTGTTCGACCCCTGGAACTACAGCCAGAATATCCTGACGGCAGCGCGCACCCTTCAGTCGATCACCCAGCAGGTCACGCAGCTTCAGAACGAAGCGACGATGCTCATCAACCAGGCCCGCAACCTCGCCAGCCTGCCATATTCCTCGCTGCAACAGCTTCAGCAGTCGGTCCAGCGCACCCAGCAGCTTCTCCAACAGGCGCAGAACGTTGCCTATGATGTCCAGCAGATCGACCAGATGTTCCAGCAGAAGTACGGCAACGTCTCGCTGTCGACCTCCGACAGCCAGCTTGTCTCAGACGCCCGGTCGCGCTGGCAGAACACGGTCGGCGGCTTGCAGGACGCCATGCGGGTGCAGGCCGGTGTCGTCGGCAATATCGACACCAATCGCAGCCAGATGTCGGCGCTGGTTGGCCAGAGCCAAGGCGCGACCGGCGCGCTTCAGGCGACGCAGGCCGGCAATCAGCTTCTCGCGCTTCAGGCTCAGCAACTCGCCGATCTTACCGCCGTCACCGCTGCGAACGGCCGGGCGCAGGCGCTGACCGAGGCCGAGCGCGCCGCTGCCGCCGAACAAGGCCGCGAACAGCGTCGTCGTTTCCTGACGCCGGGGACCGGCTACCAGCCCGGCAACGCGCAGATGTTCCCCGGCGGCAACTGAGGGCTTGAGGATGGACGGCAAGATGCTGGCCCGGCTGGGCGCCATCATATTCGTCGCCGTCGCCATCACGGCGACGGCGATCGAGATGACCCGGAAAGAGGAAGCGCCAGCATCCCCGCCGGTGCGCGTTCTGGAGCCTGCGCGCGACCCGCTGCGCGAAGGCCAGCGCCGTTGCCAGCAACTTGGAGAGGCGGCGGCGAACGATGCCGAATGCCTGCGCGTCTGGGCCGAGACCCGCGACCGATTCCTTGGCCGCTCCCCTGCGCCGGTAGCGCCCACGGAAGGACGCTGATCCATGGGCGGCAGCGGTGTCATCGACAATTTCCTCGGCGTATTCACCTCCTACATCGACTCCGGCTTCGGCCTGCTCGGTGGCGAGGTCGCCTTTATCGCCACAACGCTGATCGTCATCGACGTGACGCTCGCGGCCCTGTTCTGGAGCTGGGGCGCCGATGACGACATAATCGCCCGATTGGTCAAGAAGACCCTGTTCGTCGGCGTCTTCGCCTACATCATCGGCAACTGGAACAACCTGGCGAAGATCGTCTTCGACAGTTTCGCCGGCCTCGGCCTCAAGGGATCGGGCACCAGCTTCACCACAGCGGATCTCCTGCGCCCCGGCAAGGTCGCGCAGACCGGCCTCGACGCTGCCCGGCCGCTACTCGAATCCATCTCCGACCTGATGGGCTGGATCGCCTTCTTCGAGAACTTCATCCAGATCGCTTGCCTGCTGTTCGCCTGGGCGCTGGTGCTTCTGGCGTTTTTCATCCTCGCCATCCAGCTCTTCATCACGCTCATCGAATTCAAGCTCACCACTTTGGCGGGCTTCGTGCTGATCCCATTCGGCCTGTTCGGCAAGACGGCATTCATGGCCGAACGGGTGCTTGGCAACGTCATCTCGTCGGGCATCAAGGTTCTGGTACTCGCAGTCATCATCGGCATCGGCTCGACGCTGTTTTCGCAGTTCACGGCCGGCTTCGGTGGCACGACACCCAGCATCGACGATGCGATGGCCGTCGTCCTCGCAGCCCTCTCGCTCCTCGGTCTCGGCATCTTCGGCCCCGGCATCGCCAATGGCCTCGTATCGGGCGGCCCGCAGCTTGGTGCGGGCGCGGCTGTCGGCACGGGCCTTGCCGCAGGCGGGATGATCGTCGCTGGCGCTGGCGCCGCAGGCCTAGCCGCGAAGGGCGGGGCCGCGGCGCTCTTCGGGGGAGCCGCAGCCGTGCGCAGTGGCCCGACCGCTGCCGGCGCCGCTTCCGCTGCCTACAGCCTCGGTTCTCTGGGCCAGTCCGGCGCGGCCGGCGTCGCTTCCGGTCTCGGCGGCATGGCGCGCGGAGCCGGCAGCGCGGCCATGTCGCCGCTTCGCCGTGCAGCCGCGAGCGTCAAATCCAGCTTCTCCGCCGGTGCAAAGGCCGGCTTCGGCGCGACCGGCGGCTCCTCGACCATGGGCACGGTCGGCGGAGAATCCGGGGCCGCCGCTGCCCCGGCAGCATCTTCCACCGGCGGCCCGCCCGCCTGGGCGCAGCGCATGAAACGCTCGCAGCAACTCTCCCACGGCGTCACCGCCGCAGCGCACGCCGTCCGCTCCGGCGACAGCCATGGCGGCGGCTCCTCCATCAATCTTTCCGAAAGCGACCGCACATGAGCTTCTTCAAACGTCCCGCCACCCATTACGGCAAGACCCCCGAACCCGAGACACCATACCAGAAGGCCGCTCAGGTCTGGGATGACCGCATCGGCTCCGCCCGCGTTCAGGCGAAGAACTGGCGCTATATGGCTTTCGGCTCGCTGATCCTGTCCGCCGGCTTCGCGGCCGCGCTCGTCTGGCAATCGGCGCGCGGAACCGTCGTGCCCTGGGTGGTGCAGGTCGATAATCTCGGCCAGTCGCAGGCGGTCGCCCCCGCTGTCGCCGATTATCGCCCCACCGATCCGCAGGTGGCATGGCATCTGGGCCGCTTCATCGAACAGGTTCGCTCGATCCCCGCCGACGCCATCATCGTCCGGCAGAACTGGCTTCGCGCCTATGAGTTCACGACCGATCGCGGCGCGGCGGCGCTCAATGATTACGCACGGTCGAACGACCCGTTCACGCGCGTCGGCCGTCAGCAGATCGCCGTCGAGGTCTCCAGCGTCATTCGCGCGTCGCCCGACAGCTTCCGCATCGCCTGGACGGAGCGCCGCTACGAGAACGGCCAACTCGCAGCCACAGACCGATGGACGGCCATCCTCACCATCGTCGTGCAACCGCCACGCGACGCCGAACGGCTCAGGGCCAATCCCCTCGGCATCTACGTCAACGCCATCAACTGGTCGCGGGAGATGGGCCAATGATCCGCCAGACGATCCGCACAATCGGAAACCCGGCTTTCCGTAAATCAGCTTCCGCGCTTGTGCTGCTTTCCGCTTTTACGCTCGCCGGCTGCGCCACCAACAGACCGCCGCAGATCAGCTACGATGCCGACGTGCCGCCGCTGCCTGCCGTGCCCGCCGTCATCACGGACCAGACGCCCCGGCCGCTACATGTCCCACCGGCCTGGACGCCGAGCCGGGGCGGCACCGCCGCCGGCACGCCGGCCGCCCGCGTCGAGAACGCCAATGCCGCAGCCCGCGTCGAACCACGCCGCGAGGGCTATTACAACGCTATCCAGATTTATCCGTGGAGCGAAGGCGCGCTCTATCAGGTCTATGCCGCAGTCGGGCAGATCACCAATATCGCGCTGGAGCCCAGCGAAAGCCTGACCGGCGCGGGACCGATCGCCGCCGGCGACACCGCCCGCTGGATCATCGGCGACACCGAAAGTGGGTCGGGCTTGACCCGGCGCGTGCATGTGCTGGTCAAGCCCACACGCGCCGACATCTCGACCAACCTCGTCATCACCACCGACCGCCGCACCTACATGATCGAGCTGCGTGCGCGGGACGCCCTCTATATGCCCGCCGTCGCCTGGGCCTATCCTGCGCCACCCGCAGGGCAACGCCAGAGCGTTCCCGCGACCCCGATCATCCCAGCCGTCGCGGCGCGGAACTATCGCTACGGCTTGACCGGCGACACGCCGCCCTGGCGGCCGGTCTCGGTCTATGACGATGGCCGCCGCGTCTATGTCGAATTCCCGCGCGGCATCGTGCAGGGCGAGATGCCCCCCATCTTCGTCATCGGCTCGGACGGCGAGCCACAGATCGTCAACAGCCGCATCCATCAGAACATCCTGATCGTCGACCGCCTGTTCGGCGCGGCCGAGCTGCGCCTTGGCGGCGGCGACCGCCAGCAGACGGTCAGGATCGTCCGCACCGACGGGAGGCCCGCATCATGAACGAGAGCGAAAGCAGGAGAGAGGATGACGTGCCGCTGACCGGCTCCGCCACCGATTCCGCCGCACCCATGCGGCTGCGCGCCGACGCGCCGCGTGTGACGCGCCTGTCCCGAAAGGTGCTCGCCAGCATTGGCGTAGTGGCGTCCCTCGGCGTCGGCGGGGCTTTGATCTATGCGCTCCAGACGCGCGATGCCGACACCGGCGGCGAGGAGCTTTACTCCACCGACAACCGCGCAACGGCCGATGGTCTGGCCGGGCTGCCGCGCGACTATACCGGCCCGGTCCTGGGGTCGGCTCTGCCCGGCGACCTCGGCCGTCCGATCCTCGACGCCCAGAACCGGGGACAACCCGTCGTGCCGCCCGCCATGGCGACGCCGGCCGTCGACCCGGAGGAACAGCGCCGGCTCGCCGAAGAAGAAGCCGCGCGCCTGAGCCGTGTCTTCTTCCAGACAGCACCCGGCACGGTGGCCGCGACCGGAGCGCCCGGCGGCATTGCCAGTCCAAACCTCGCGGGCCTTGGCCTGCCTGGTCAGCAGGGCACGCCCACGGCGCAGGATCGGCAGACCGCGTTCCTCAATGCCGCCGTGGACCGGCGCACCGTTGCGGCCGGTCGCGTCATGGCTCCGGCATCCCCCTATGTGCTTCAGGCCGGCGCGGTGATTTCCGCCGCGCTCATCACGGGCATCCGCTCCGATCTGCCCGGTCAGATCACCGCGCAGGTGACCGAGAACGTCTACGACAGCCCGACCGGCCGGCTGCTGCTCGTGCCCCAGGGAACCCGGCTGATCGGCCAATATGACAACGGCGTCGGCTTCGGCCAGCGACGCGTGCTGCTCGTCTGGAACCGCCTCATCCTGCCGAACGGCCGCTCCATCGTGCTCGAGCGGCAGCGGGGCGCCGATACACAGGGCTATGCCGGTCTGGAGGATGGGGTCGATTACCATTGGTGGGATTTGGCCAAGGCCGCCGGACTTTCGACCCTATTGGCCGTTGGCGCGGAGCTGGCCGTCGATGACGACGACCGGCTTTTGAGCGCCATCCGCAACGGCGGTCAGGACACGATCAACGATGCCGGCCAGCAGATCGTTCGGCGCCAACTCAATATAGCGCCGACGCTGACCATCCGGCCCGGTTTTCCCGTCCGCGTGATCGTTACGCGCGACCTTGTCCTCGAGCGCTATGGCGGATGATCCATGGCGAAACTGAAACTCGGACCCATCGCCGACGACCGACCCGTCAAACTCACCATCGAGCTTCCCGCCGCGGTGCATCGCGACCTCGTCGCCTATGCCGAGGTCTTGGGCCGGGAGACGGGTCAGGCTGTCGGCGAGCCGGCCAAGCTGATCGCCCCGATGGTGGAACGCTTCATGGCGACCGATCGCGCATTCGCTCGTCTGCGGAAGGCGCGCCGGCAAGCGCCCTGACACTCCGTCTCGTCCTAATTTGAATGCTCGGCCTTTTAAAAAATCTCATATTATGAACTCGAAATGTCTTGTTCGCGCGACATCCGCTTGGCGAGGCTGAGCAGCCGACGTAGAGCCGGATTGTCGTTTCGTGGCGACCAAACGGCAAAGAAACGTAGACATGTGCCGTCAAGCGGCCTGAACGTGAGGTCAGGCGAACCCGCGGCAGCCTGCACCTCCGTCGTCAGGGCGAGGCCCTGTCCCATGGCGACAAGGCTCATGAGATTGTCTCGTCCGACGAAATGGCGTTCGATGCGGGGGCGATCCCCCAGTTCGCCCATATGCGATACAAGATAGTCGTGGATCCTGAGGCTGCCATCCGCCTCGCTGACGATCAGATGTCGATCGCGCAAGTCCGCCCAAGAGACCGCCATTTTGCGGGTGAGAGGATCGCGTTCCGGCATGGCGACACAGATCTGCTCACACCAAAGGCGCTGTGTGTCGAGATCGTCCGCCTCCAGCTTTTCCGTGATGAAAGCAATGTCCAGCCTAAGATGCCGGACCGATGCGAGATGTTCGGATGTCGTGCCCTCCGCAACATCGAGACGTACATCGGCGTTCGTATCAGAGAAACTGTGCAAGAGTCTGCAAAGAAAGCCAGACGCAAGTGAACTCAGAATGCCGATTTTCACGGCCCCGTTTTCTCCCCGACCGAATGCGGCGGCCTCTACGGTCGCATGTTCGAGTTGATCGACAGCATGGCGCGCCCGCTTCAGAAACCGTTCCCCTGCCTGCGTGAGTTGCACTCCGCCAGGAAGCCGGTTGAACAGTGCCACCCCGATCTCGTCTTCGAGGTCCCGGATGCGTCGACTAAGCGCCGACTCGTTGACACCAATTTCCGAGGCTGCTCGCCGAAAACTGCCGTGATCAGCAGCCGCAATGACGTATCGAAGGTGACGCAACTCCATACTTCTGAAGAATCTCCCGCAACTCGGAGTGATCATCACTCCCATCAAATCGGGCAGCTGTTGCTCCTGCCCACAACAGTTGCGGAACGCCTCACTCCTCCATCGAAGTCAACCAGATACGATTCTTGCACTTCGATATTGACCGCATGTGCGCTGACGCAGGCTTCGCTGGCTCAATTGATCCCGGCGGGGCGTAGCCGCCCCGCCGGGCCCAGGTCCGCCATGGGAGAAACCAAGGATCGAGGCGGCGATTCGCCACGCGCTGAGGTGAAGCCGCCCGTCAGAAAACATATGCGGTCTTCACTGTGGTGAAGAACTCTGCCGCATAACTTCCCTGCTCGCGCGGGCCGTAGCTCGACCCTTTTGACCCGCCGAAGGGAACATGGAAATCGACCCCGGCGGTTGGCAGGTTGACCATCACCATGCCGGCCTCCGCGTTGCGTTTGTAATGAGAGGCGTATTTCAGAGATGTTGTGCAAATGCCTGACGACAAACCAAATTCGGTGTCGTTGGCTGTTGCCAGCGCTTCCTCATAATCTTTGACCCGTATGACCGACACGACCGGTCCGAATATCTCCTCGCGGCTAATGCGCATCTGGTTGGTCGCCTCGGTGAAGATCGCCGGGCTGAGGTAGAATCCGGGCGCGCCGCGCTGCACGGGTTCACCGCCGAAGAGGAGTTTAGCCCCTTCCTTTTCGCCGATCCCGACATACTCGATGTCCTGCTTCAATTGACTCCCGTCGACAACCGGCCCGATATGCGTGCCCTCCTTCATCGCATTGTCGATGACGAGCGCCTCGGTCCGCTCCTTGAGCGCTGCGACAAAGGCATCGTGAATGCCCTCGGTGACGATCAGGCGCGAGGTAGCGGTACAGCGCTGGCCGGTCGAGAAGAAGGACCCATTGACCGCGCAGTCGACCGCAACGTCCAGATCGGCATCGTCGAGCACCACCAGCGGATTCTTGCCGCCCATTTCCAACTGGAACTTGCGGCGATGCTTCAACGACGCCAAAGCCACTTTGTCACCGGTCGCCTGTGACCCTGTGAAGCTAATTGCCTTGATATCCGGACTGTCGAGCATAGCTTGGCCGACAATCGATCCTTGACCCATGACCAGGTTAAGCACACCATCCGGTAGACCCGCCCGGTGAAGAATATCGGCCAGCGCCCACGCACAACCCGGCACCAGTTCAGCCGGCTTGACGACAACGGTATTTCCGTAGCAAAGCGCCGGCGCAATTTTCCAGGCGGGAATGGCGATCGGGAAGTTCCACGGCGTGATGATGCCGATGACACCTACCGGCTCACGGGTGATTTCCACATTGATGCCGGGCCGAACGCTCGGCACGGTCTCCCCGGTCAGCCGCAACGCCTCGCCAGCGAAGAAATCGAAGATCTGGCCAGCACGCACGGTTTCGCCGATCCCCTCGGCTAAGGTCTTGCCTTCCTCTCGACTGAGCAGCGACCCGAGTTCCTTCTTTCGGGCAAATATCTCGTCCGCCGCCCGACGCAGAATCAGATGCCGTTCATAAATGCCCGTACGCGACCACGCGGGAAATGCAGCCTTTGCCGCCGCAATGGCCGCCTTGGCTTCGTCCGAACCTGCCTGTACGTAAACACCCACCACCTCGTCGGTGTTTGAGGGATTGATATTCTCGGCGCCTTCGGTTCCAATCCATTCGCCGCCGATCAGGTTCCTATGCAACTCAATCATTGCGTCACACCCTATCTCCTAGAAATTACACGGCGATTGGCGAGCTACACCAACGGTGAAAACGCAACGTCCCTGAGGACTTCCCTGTCCCCGGCTACAGGTTCGGGGAGTTCGTCATTTGCGAGCCGCGAAATCGTGATCCAGCTCCCGGTGCCGTCACCGGCGAGGACTTGTGCTGCAAACACCGGATCTTCGCTTTGCGGACGCGCGAGGCCTTCGTCAAAGACCCAGAACGCCTCGCCAAGCGGCTGCGCGCCCGGCGCCAGACCCGCGTGATGCGCGTCCCGTTTGGACAGGACCGCATCAAAAGCACTGCTGGACGTTCGCAGAGCGAGAAACTGGGTCCGCTGAACACCGATCATCGCAAGCCCGCGCGGAAGGAAATCTTCCGCCCATTTCGAATCAGCCATCAGGCGGCTACGCCGCGCCGCACGCTCCGCCATATCGGCGTAAATCCATATATGACGCAGGCGATTAAGCGTGCCCGTTTCCGTGATCCAGTATCCGCCGAGCGGCAGATGGCGAGTGATCAGTTTCAGGCCTTCTGTACCGAAGAGCTGGAGGTATCGTGTTGCGGCTCCGGGAGCGAAATCATAGGTACGAAGTTCGATGAGCAATTGGTTCTCCATCCGGTCGGTTGGTATTCATGAAAAGACTTGAACAAGAGTCAGGCTTATCGCCGGCACGTAGGTGATCAGCGCTAGACAGGCGAGTATGACCAGGATGAACACGCCGAGGGGCCGCATCATCTTGTGCACCGAGCATCCGGCCACAGCCGCTGCGGAAAAGAGGTTCACCCCAAATGGCGGTGTGATCATGCCCAGCGCCACATTGACCACCATGACCGTTCCGAAGTGAACCGGATCCACACCCACGTTGCGCGCGGCATCGGTCAGGATCGGCCCGAGCACCAGAACGCTGGCGCTGGTCTCGACGAACATCCCCGTCACAAAAAGGAATAGGTTCGATGCGAGGAGAAAGGCGGCGCTCGTGTCGAATGTGGCGGCGATCCAACCTGCCGCCGCAGCCGGCATGCCCTGTCGGTCCAAGAGGTAGCTAAGCAAGCTGGCGGTCGCGATAATCATCATGATCGCCGAAGACGACAAAACCGAGTGCTTGAAGACCTCATGGACCGCGCGCTTGCCAATCTGGCCGGACACGAGGCCAAAGCCGAACGAGTAGACAACCGCGATCACGCTCGCCTCGGTCGGCGTGGTGACACCGCCATAGATGCCGCCAAGTACGATCACCGGCATCAATAAGGCAAAAAACGAATGCCTGAATGCCACGCCGATCTTCAAGCAGTCATCGCCGTCATTCCGTCCCCAACCGCGCAACCGGCTCCAGACCAGGACGGTAACAACCAGGGCTGCGGCAATAAGAAAACCTGGTCCGAATCCGGCCAAAAAAAGCTTGGGGATTGAGGTCTCGGTCGCCACACCGAAGAGGATCATCGGGATCGAAGGCGGAATGATCACCCCAAGTTCGGCGGCGGTCGCCATCAGCGCGGCGGCAAATCCGACAGGGTAGCCATATCGGACAAGCGCCGGAATGACGACCGAGCCGACGGCGAAAGTGGTCGCCACGCTGCTGCCCGAAATCGCGGCAAACATCATTGAGGTCAGAACGCAGGCCGCAGCCAGCCCGCCCTGCACCCCGCCAACTAGCGCGCGCGCGAATTCGACGAGTTGGCGGGAAAGCCCGCTGACCTCCATGATCTTGCCGGACAGAATGAAAAAGGGAATCGCAGCGAGCGGAAAGCGGTCAAGCGCGACGTAAATTTGCTGCGGAATGACAATGCCCGGCAGTGGGGTGAAGCCGAAAAGGCCAATGGCCGAAGCCAAGCCAATCGCCACGGCCACCGGCACGCCGAGGACGAGCAGAACCAATAATGCGACGGGGACAACGCTACTCATCATACGCGTCCTCGGAGAAAGGCTCGTTATGAAGGAAGGCGCCGATGCTGCCGATTATCGCGCAGGCGCAACCAACCGGGATCGCCGCGTAGCCGAACGCGATCGATATCTCGAGACCAGCCAGATTCTGCGAGACGACCCTCTGGGTGACGAAGAAACCCAGCCAGCCCAGCATCACAACCAACGCGAGGTTGGCGGCAAGAATAAGCGCATCGACCCAGCGCCCGAATGCTGACTTAAGCACCGCGTACACGGCGTCGATGGAGACTAGCATGTTGTGCCGCAGAGCAAGCGCAAGGCCCAGCATGACCATCCAAGTCAGTGACAGGCGCACGAGCGCCTCCGACCAGACAGACGGATTGGCGAACACGAACCTCGAAAGCACCTGCCAGAAACCGGCAGAAACAGCGACTCCCATGAAAAGGCTAGCGGCAATCTCCGCCGCCAGCATGGTCCACTTATCAATGGCTCTAAACGTGGAACTAAGTTTGGTCATTCTGCCGCCGTATTCTGGATTGCGGCAAGGAGCTCGCTTCCAAACTCAACCTCAAAGCCTTTGAGCGCTTGGCCCATGGCGTCGCGGAACTGGGTACCGTCGATCTCCTCGACGTCCATGCCGCGTTCCTTGAGCGCTGCAATGCCTTGGGCCTCATCCGCCTCGACTTTGGCGCGGTTGGCTCGCACGGCTTCCTTTGCCGCAGCATCAAAAAGCGCCCGATCCTCGGCGGAAAGGCCGTCCAGGAAGTCCGGTGACCCTAGAACAATGCCCGGCGAATAGACGTGCTTGGTCAGATATAAGTGTCCCTGAAGCTGGTCGAAATTGTTGGATAGGATCACCGAGATCGGGTTCTCCTGACCGTCCACCACACCCTGCTGCAACGCTGTCGGCAACTCGGAAAACGCCAGGGGCGTCGGGAGCACGCCAAGCGATCGCCAGGCCGTGATGTGGATCTTGTTTTCCATCGTCCGGATCTTCAGACCGGCGATGTCAGCAGGTCCATGAACCATCGCGCTGGTGGTTGTCAGATGACGGAATCCGTTCTCGCCAAAAGCCATGCCAACCAGACCAGCATCGGTGAAGTGGCTCAGGACTTCGGCGCCGACCGTGCCATCGAGGACCGCGCGCGCATGCGCATAGTCTCGGAATAGGAATGGAATGTCGAAGACCCGGACCTGGGGCAGGAAATTGCCGGCGGCGCCGGTGGTGCCGACAAAAAATTGCTGCGCACCGAATTGCACAGCTTCAATCGACTCCCGCTCGTTGTCCACGCGCAGGACCTGAACCTTGTAGCGGCCACCGGAGTTTTCTTCGACATAGGTCTTAAAAGCTGCCGCAGCCACGCCGAAATGGCTGGTTTCCGGCGAGGGATGCGTAATGGTGACAGATCTTGCATCCTGGGCGACTGCCGCCTGGGTTAGAAAGGCGGCGGCCAGCAAGCCGGCAAGGAAATACATAGTACGTTTCATGGAATCCTCCCTAGATTCTCTGCTTTGGATTTCGGTCGCTCTGATGAGAATCGGGCACTACCGCACAGGCTTCATGTCCGCGGGGATGCGCCACACGCGGAAATTGGCGTTGTCGCCGTCGTAGTTCATCTTGCCTTCGAAGGCATGATTGAGGTGGTTGGTAGTCAACAGCATGTTGCCCTTGAAATCGCTGGCCAGAGAGTCCGGCCAGATGAAATCGGGGCCCTCGAACAGGATATCCGTCTGCTTTTGCTCCGGCGCGAGAACCTCAACCCGGTTCAAAGCAATATTCGTGATCCAGAGGCGGCCCGACGGATCGGTTGCCATGCCATCGGAACCGCCGCCAATCTGGAGCGGTCCTTCAACTGCGGCGGAGATCTGTTCAGGGGTTGCCGCCGGATCCCGAAGAAGTTTCGTTGGAACCGAGTAGATGGCATCGGCAGTGGTCACGGTCCAATAGACCGTTTCGCCATCGGCTGAGATCGTCACACCGTTGATACCCACGGCCAGCCGTGAGTCGGTGAAGACTCGCTCGCCATCGATCTTGAGCCAAAGGTTGGGATCGTCCTGAACCGAGGGATCGCGATCGAGCACCCGCCGCGCGGTGTTGCTCGCGATATCGTAGACGATCAATCCCGCCGGAACCGGTCCGCCGCCGCGATTTCCTGAGTCCGTGATGTAGATAACGTTGTTCTTCTCATCGACCACCAGGTCGTTCAAGAACGACGTGTTCCGATCCGCGACATCATCGGGAATCGCGTAGCGGACAAACTCCTTCCCCGTCTTGAGATCGATGCCGATCAACTTCTGGGCACCGTCGGGAACCGATTTCTCACCGGCCACAAACCCCATATCGACTATCCACATTCGGCTCTGGCTGTCGACGAAGACACCGAGGGCGTTCCTGATCGCGTTCGGGTCGGAAAGATCATGTGCTTCCCAGGACGGGAACGGCACGAGCATCGGCTTGCCATCCACCATATCGACCCGCGAAAGCGTCGATGGAACGGCCGGATCGAGCCATCGGGGCGTCGACACATAGATGTTTCCCTCCGGATCTGCCTCTACGCCGGCAAGCGGTGCACGGGCATAGACTTGCGCCTTGTCGAACGCTGCCTTTTCGTCCGCGCTGCGGAATTGCCATTCCATCTTGGTCCAAGAATAGAGGGGAACGGGCCCCTCTCCGGCCAGGACCGGCCACGATGTCGAGCTCAAGATGACACCAGCAAGTGCACCCAATATGGTTCTGCGCATGAATTCCTCCTTTTGTGCGTTGAACGCATCGAGGGGAGGGCGATGCCACACACGCACTCCCCGATGCCCCCCCCGAGAGCCATGGGCAAGAAAACGCAAATTGGGAAATCGGAATCTCCAATACGGCCAATCGCGGTAATGATTGGCGCGGCTCCACCAAGCGGACTAAGCTTACAAATTGACGTTATTTGAGGGTGGCTATTGGGCAAATCGGCGATTGATTCAGTAGATCTAAATCTCATTGCAGCGTTGGTCGTGCTAGTCGAAGAGAGGAGCACGGTCGCCGCGGCAAGACGGATGCGTCTTGCTCAATCGACCGTCTCGGGCATCCTTGCCAAACTCCGGCATCACTTCGACGATCCGCTTCTGGTCAGAAACGGGCGGCATCTGGAACCAACCATGCGTGCTTTGGAGCTTGTCGAAGCCGCCGGACCACATCTGGCAGGCTTGGCACAATCGATCGGAGAGTTGACACCGTTCCGCCCCGATAGGGATGCCCGCATATTCAGGCTTGGCTGCACGGATGCGGTGGCTATGAAAATCTTACCCGATCTTACACAGATGCTTCGCCGCGAAGCACCGTTCTGCAGCCTGGTCGTGCGATCCGGCGACTATCGAAACCTGCCCGCCATGCTCGCCTCGGGAGAGATTTCGACGGCGGTCGGCTATTTGCGGGAGTCGCCCCCCGCTTCGGCAAAGATACGTGTATTGCGGCATTCGCCATGGGTGGCCGTGCGCGCCACGGACCAACCGCAAATAAGTGGCCTCGACGATTTTTGCGCCCGGCCGCACACGTTGGTCTCACCACGCGGAGATCTGAGCGGTTTTGTCGACGACGCATTGGAAGGCGAAGGAAAAAGCCGTTCCATAGCACTTGTTCTAACATCTTTTGCGTTGCTGTTGACCGCGATACCGGGGAGCGATCTGATTGCGACCGTTCCCGATTTCGTTGCCAACCGATTGCAGACATTCGGGGATATTGCTGTCGATCCATGCCCGGTCGAGATTCCGCTGGTTACCAATTCGATGGCATGGCGCGCGGTCGTTGACCGTGATCCAGGAGAACGCTGGCTAAGGGAACGGATCGCCGGCGCTTTCCAAACGTAGGGCATCGAAATTCCGGTTATCCGCATCGGAAATCCGTTCTTCCGGATTGAGCGAGGCTGAACCATGTGTGGAACTCCACAAGGAGTTCACCATGAAGCATGTTCTTATTGTTCTTACCTCGCATACCCGCCTCGGCGATACCGGAAAACCGACGGGCTTTTACTTTGAGGAATTGGCGACGCCCTATTGGGCGCTGACAGACGCGGGTTATGACGTCACCATCGCTTCCATCGCAGGCGGCAAACCTGAACACGATCCGGGCAGCCTGAAGGATGACGAGACCCTGCGACCGCAGAGCGTCCAGCGTTTTGTTACCGACGAGGCCGCCATGGCCAAGCTTGCCAACACGCCTGCAATCGGTGAGATCGATCCGGCCGAATTCGACGCCATCTTCCTGCCGGGCGGCCATGGCGTGATGTGGGATTTCCCGAAGAGCGAGGCCTTGGCCAAAGCAGTGGGCGCCATCTACGGAGCCGGCGGTGTCGTCGGTGCGGTTTGTCACGGCCCGGTCGGGCTGATCAATGCCAAGCGCGCCGACGGAGCGCCGCTTGTCGCCGGCTTGAAAGTCAATTCCTTTACCGATGCAGAGGAGGAAGCCGTTGGCCTGACGTCGACCGTGCCGCTTCTCCTAGAAGGCCGGTTGCGCGAACTCGGTGGGAGATTCGAAGGCGCAGCCAATTTCACCTCACAAGCCGTGCGCGACGGCCGCCTAGTGACGGGGCAAAATCCCATGTCGAGCGATGCCGTCGGCAAGCTGCTACTTGAGGCGCTCAAAGACGCCGCCTGATCGACCGGTATCGCGGCATTCCCCGCCGCGATATCCTTGGAAACGCTGCCGGCCTGATCGGGGTCTCGACGGCAGCGCCATCCCGTATCAATCCAAGCGGCTCAACACGAACAGAACCAATCCTGCCGCTCCTATCAGCGGACCTGCGACGATAGCGATCTGCCGGGTCCACGAGCGCCGCGGCCTGACCGCGCCTTCGACTGCGCCGAGCTGACGGGTGAATCGGGCAAAAAAACTGCTTGCTCAACTGATCGGCGCTGGCCTTGATGAAGCGCTGACCGATGGCGGCAAGACGTCCTTTGATCAGCGGCACGGCCAAATAATCGAGAATAGTCAGGCCGTCATCGCCCTCCGAAAGGGTCACGCTTGCCTCTCCCTAGATTTCGCCAATCTCGCCTGCCGAGGCGGTGACGATCAATCGGCAAGATCTCGGCGTCACCACATCCTCAATCCTGACACGTAGCCCATGGTCATGGCTCTCGCACGCGGCTTCGGCTCGTTGCGGCTGCCTTAAGCACAGAGAAAGGCCCTCGACGAGGGCAGGCTGACATTCGTCTCAACTGGCATGGCGCAGAATGTCGTCGCGACAGATCTTGTCGTAGAGCACGTAGAAGCGAAAGGCAGGCTCCGCCTTCGCTTTACGATATAGTCGCCTGTGAACAATCCGGTTTTCACGCATGAAGTTGCCTGAGTGAGCCGGAGAGCATTGCCAGCAACAGGCACAAAAGAAGCCTCAGCCAGTTAAGGAGGAGGCGGAAGTTGTAGCCGGCTGCGGCGAGGACGATGTTGATGGCGTCGCCCTGGGTGTGGGCGAGGTAGTTGCGGCCCATGCGGTGCTCGGTCTTGATGTGACCGATGACCGGTTCGATGGCGGCGCGGCGTCCCATCTCGCACTTGATGGCGGGCATCATTCTCCGCTTCTGGCACGAGGTGTAGACCTTGAACTTGTGGCTCAAGGGCGCGTTGTGGCCCCTGTATCCGGCGTCGGCGAGAATGCGATCAAGCCCGTTGCCGATCATGGCCTCCATCTCGGGGATCACGGTGGCCAGCGTGTGTCCATCATAGGGATTGCCCGGCAGGGCCTTGGTATGGCGGGCTAACTGGCCGCCCTTCGAACGATGCAAGGTGGTGGCCACCCAGACCTTGACGCCGAACTCATAGGGCCTGTGCGGCTTGCCCTTGCCGATGCATTCGACCTCCGGGGCGTGGAGGCCATACAGTTTCTTGCCTCTCTGATTCTGGCGCTGATCGAGCACCCGCTCGTTTTCGTGAGGCGAACCGCCTCCCGTTTGAATTCTTCGGTAAATATTCGTCTCTCGCGTTTGCCCATCGGGTCCTCCTGTCGCGTCCAGCGATATCAGAAAGTCCCTCCACTTTTTCCGGGCAAGTCCAGACGAAGGGCGTCCGAAATACGCGACGACTCAATCTGGCCGAAAATAATAAAAAAATGGCCTAAGCGCGAATGCAGGCCAATGCCCGCCCCAAGTAACCTAGATCGATCCTATACCATTGTTATAGATGGACGTTTCTTAAGAAGGAGCCTTGAGATGACCACCTACGACTTGCCGAAACCGGACTATATAAGGGGCATGAAACTGATCGGGCACTCGGATCAGGGCGGCCGTCCCGATGGTGTCCAACTAATGGTGAACAAGGGCTTCGCCTTCATCGGTCACATGTTTTCCAAGGGGTTCAGCGTTGTTGACGCGCGCGATCCGCGCAACCCCAAGCCAGTGAGGTTCGTCCCGGCTCCGGCAAACACCTGGAACATCCACCTCCAGACCTTCGATGATTTGCTCTTGGTTATCAATGCCAAGGACATGTTTGCGGCCACCGAGTTTCAGGACGAGACAGAATACTACAAGGGGGCGCTGGGCAAGAAGGTCGGCACGGCAGAGGGCAAGCGCGAACGTGATTGGACGGCCGGTATGGCGGTCTATGACATCTCGAACCCGGCCGAGCCGCGGCTAATTTCGTTCATGCCGGTTGATGGCGGTGGCATCCACCGGCTCTGGTATACAGGGGGCCGCTGGGCCTATGCTTCGGTCCTGCTTGACGGCTTCACCGACTATATCTTCATAACCATCGACATGACCGACCCGGCCAACCCGAGGGAAGTCGGTCGCTTCTGGCTGCCGGGCATGAATGCGGCGGCAGGCGAGGTTCCCAAGCCAGGCGAGCCGCGCGCGGGGCTGCATCACGCCGTCATCCATGGCGACACCGCCTATGGCGCGTGGCGGGACGCTGGGCTGGTGATGATGGATGTGAGCGACCGCAGCAAGCCGACCCTTATCACCCACCGCAACTGGTCGCCCCCCTTTGGGGGCGGCACCCACAACTGCCTACCCCTGCCCGACCGTAACCTGCTGGTGGTCGTCGATGAGGCGGTGCTGGACAATTGCGCCGACGGTATCAAGCATATCTGGATGTTCGACATCCGGGTTCCGTCGAATCCGATCAGCATCTCAACATTCCCGGTGCCGAGCGAGGCAGACTACTGCGGAAAGGGCGGCCATTTCGGCCCGCATAACATCTACGAGAACCGTCCCGACGGGCTAGTAAGCGATCAGCTGATCTTCTCGACCTACCAGAATGCCGGAATTCGCATCACCGACATTTCCGACGCCTACCGCCCAACCGAGGTTGCCGCCTTTGTTCCGCCGAAGCCGAACCGGCTCATCGATCACCGGCCGAGCCGGCCGTTGGTGATCCAGTCCTGCGATGTATTCGTCGACAAGAACGGAGTAATCTACGGCACTGACTATAATGGCGGCCTCTACATTCTGGAATACGAAGGTTGATATGACAGTGCAGCTTCCCCCGACTATTCCGGAGGTTCTGCCGGACGCGCTGAGCTTCCTGAATGCCCTGAAACAGGCGGGTTTTTCGGGGGAGGTATCGGCTGGTTTGGCCGATCGAATTGCGTGTTCGACTGACAATTCAATCTATCAGGTTTTTCCGCAAGCGGTCGTGTATCCGCGCCAGGGCGGCGATCTGTCGCTTCTGATGCGCGTGGTGCAGAACCCGGAGTTCCGTCAACTGAAGCTTTACCCGCGCGGCGGCGGCACGTCGACCAACGGGCAGACGCTTGGGTCCGGGATAGTCGTCGACACTTCACGCTTTATGCGCAGTGTGCTGGGCTTCGAAGCTGAAACCGGTCTGGTGCGGGTTGAACCCGGGCTGGTGCGCGACAGACTGAACGAATTTCTCAGGCCGTACGGGCGGTTCTTCGCGCCTCATGTTTCGACCACAAGCCGGGCGACCATCGGAGGCATGGTCTCGAACGACAGTTCGGGGAAGGGTTCGGTTGTCTACGGCAAGACATCTGATCACATCCAGTCCATCGAATTCGTCCTGCCGGACGGCGAGGTTATCGAACTCGGGCGGGTGGCAGCGGACGAACTTTCCCGGCAGACCGGCCGAAAGGGCGATCTGGCCCGCAAGATCGGCACCATCCTCGCGCCGCACGCGGCTGAAATCCGCGCGCGTTTCCCCGAAATGAAACGTGGCTTCACCGGCTACAACATGAAGGAAACGCGCCCCCCGGAGGGCGGGCTGAACCTTGCGAAGTTGATTGCGGGGTCCGAGGGCACCCTAGGACTGATCAAGTCGGTGACGCTGCGCAGCCTGCCCATTCCAGCACATAACCTTTTGATCGTGCTAATTTATCCGAGCAACGAGGCCGGGTTGCGCGCCGTGCCGGGCCTGCTGGAGGATCGCCCCCACGCCATCGAATTTATCGACGACAAGATCGTTGCGGCCGCCCTGCGTTCCCCCTTTGCCGATGATGTGCGGTCGGTGCTCGGGATCGACAGCGACTGCGCCATGCAAGCCACCCATTTCTTCGAGATGTCGGATGACGACGCTGCTCGTTTGGAAGGCCGCCTGGAGAACTTCCTTGAAAAACTCAAGGGCTTGCCGGACGAGACCCTGCGCCCGGTCGGCATCCGGGTAGTGCGCAGCTCCGCCGAGATCGCCAGGGTCTGGGAGATGCGCGCGGCCTGTCAGGGACTGTTGGCAGGTTTCGACAGGAACAAGCGCGCAGTGGCCTTCATCGAGGATTGCGCCGTTCCCCCCGAGAACCTCGCGAATTTTGTCGCCGACCTCGAAAGACTTCTCGCCGGGAAGAAAATACCCTTGGGCATGTATGGCCATGCCGATGTCGGCTGCGTGCACATTCGGCCGCTGATGAACCTGAACGCTGAGGACGAACGCCGGCAGATACGCCTGATCTCGGATGCCGTTCTGGAACTCACGCAGAAATATGGCGGTCTGCTGTGGGCCGAACATGGCAAAGGACTACGCGGGGAGTATTCCGAACGGGTGATCGGGGCGCAGCTTTATCGGGTGATGCAGGAGATCAAGGGCGCTTTCGATCCCGAGAACCGAATGAACCCCGGCAAGATCGCGCGCCCGGCTGGGGATGACACGCCACTGCTGGCGCTGGACGGCGTGCCGATGCGCGGGGCATTCGACCAACAGGTTTCGCGCGAACTGGTCACGACCTTCGCCAACATGCTACGCTGCGACGGCAACGGCTCCTGCTTCAACCTGGATGGCGGCACGCCGCTTTGCCCGTCCTACAAGGCCACGGGCGATCGGCGCTTTTCGCCGAAGACACGAACCGGCCTGTTGCGCGAATGGGCGCGTGCAAGGTCGCGTGGCGACGAGGCGGCGACGGCGGCGGTCGCGGACGAGTTGAACATGGTTCTCGACACCTGCCTTGCCTGCAAGGCCTGCGCCGGGGCAGCATGCCCGGCCCGGGTAGACATCCCGCAGATGAAATCCCAGTTTCTCGACTGGTATCACCGCCGCCATCGCCGGTCCCTGGCCGACTACCTGGTCGCCAATCTGGAGAGATTGGCGCCGGCCATGGACAGACTGGGTGGGGGCATGCTCAACCTGTTGATGGCGACACGGTTAGCCGGGCGAGTGATGAAGCAGGGTTTTGGTTTGGTGGACCTGCCGGAACTGCGGAATCGGCGCAACTTCCTCTTGGGACTGCGGGAGCTGGGCTGCAAGACCCTACCGGTTGAGAAGCTGCTGCGAATGCCAGTGGCGGACCGTGACCGGACGGTCGTTATCGTTCAGGACTGTTTCACAAGCTTCTATGATGCCGATGTCGTGCTGGCCCAGGTCGCGCTGGTTGGCAAACTGGGCTATCGCCCTGTCCTGCTGTCCTATCGTGAAGGCGGCAAGCCGCTGCACGTCAAGGGATTCCTTGACAGGTTCCGGCGCGTCGCCGAGCGCAACGCCCGCGACCTTGCGGCCCTGCACCGGGCCGGTTTGACACTGGTCGGCGTCGACAGTGCCACGACGCTGATGTATCGGCACGAATATCCTGAAAGCCTGCCGGACTGCCCCGCGTTCAGGGTGTTGTTGCTGGGTGAATGGTTGGCGACGGTCGATCTTCCGCGCCTTGACTCCACTCAGAGCTATACGCTTGTCCAGCACTGTACCGAACGGTCGTTGCAGCCCGAAACCTCGGCGCAATGGGGGGGGATCTTCCGGCGCGCGGGCCTGGATGTGCGCACCGTTAAGGCCGGCTGCTGCGGCATGTCGGGGCTGTTTGGCCACGAGGCCACGCATCAGGGCATCTCGAAGACACTTTATGACCAGAACTGGCGTCCCTTGGTCGAGGCGTATTCCGACGCGCGGCTTGTTGCCACCGGCTATTCCTGCCGGTCACAGATCAGGCGCCTGTCCAATGTCCGGGCGCTGCACCCGGCGCAGGTCTTGCTGAACCATCTGCCGGGCTGAAGGCGGCGCGGCGGCAGCAAGGGACCGGGGGCTCGCGATGTGGGGGACCCCCGGTCGCTCCCGTACGGACTGGCGGCCTTACAGGCCGACGCGCTCCTTGTTGTAGGG
>CAYJMY010000007.1:0-3682 GCA_964371125.1 uncultured Mesorhizobium sp.
CCATCGATCCGCTGCGCGGTCGCCAGTTCGAGCCGGTGTGGCGCTCATAATGTTCGGCGGCCTGGTCGCGCATCAGCTCGAAGGCGTTGCGGCGTTCGATCATGGTCTGGCCCTCGGACGTCAGGCGTTCCAGCTCGACGGCCTTCACTTCGCTGCCGTCCTGTTCGCGCTGGCCGCGGCGCTGCGCCTGCTCGTTGTCGTCCAGCTCGCGCTCGATCCGGTCGGTGGCTCGGTGGAAGACGTTGACCGTCGACCAGAGGAGATCGTCGAGGTCGGGTTAGAGGCGGGTGTCATCCAGGGTGACGATCAGGGCGTCGAAGATGTCGGCGATGGCGCCGGCGACATGGTCGCCTTCCGGAAGCGGTCGGGGATCGAGTTCATCCGTGAAGGGACGGTAGCCGTAAAGCTGGAGTTCGCTGAGAACATGGTCGGTGGGGGAAGAGGCGTGGTGCGGTTCGTGGTCGTCGTGCTCGCTCATGGGATGCTCCGTCGGTCCGACCGCGACCCTCGCGGCCTTCATGGCGACGAAAGCCGGCGGGCGGGCCGGACCTGCATCCGCAGCGGAGCGGAGGGCCGGAGCACAGCGGAGGATGACGAAGGCGGGCTATTTTGCCTCGCGATGGAAAGGCCCGCAGGGCCGCCGGAAAATAGTCCGCCGCAGACATTGCGGGTCCGGGCCGTTTGCTGGCCGATCGCCCTCTCGAAGGCCGGGTCGCGGTTCTCTCCGACATGGGAATCATCCGAGCGATGCCGACGACGGCGCTCCCGTCGCCTGCATTCTCCTGTCGGCCTATGCCGCAAGCGCCATGAAGCGTGCGACGTCCTGTGGCGCGATCTGCACCCGGGCCGCTGCCCGGAGGCTGTCCAGACCAGCTAAGTGGAGATCCTCGTTGAAGTCGCCCAGGCGCGGAGACACCACGACCGCCTCGATCCCGGCCGCGTTCGCCCGTTCGATCAAGGTGGCCATCGCCCCGTCGCCGGCCGGATCATTGTCGCGGGCGATGTAAAGCCGGCGTAGCGTGTCGGGGAACAGGATGGCCGAGAGATGTGCAGCCGAGAGCGCCGCCGCCATCGGCATGGAGGGCAGCGCCATCCTGAGCGACAGCATCGTCTCGATACCCTCGCCCGCCGCCATCACCTCGCCAGCTACGCCAAAGCGAACGGCATGCCCGAGGAGGTCGCCCATTGCCCGTCTCGGCGTGTCGATCGGGGCTTTGTCCGAGCCGTCAGGGGCGAGCCATGTGCGGTGCGCGCCGGTCTGATGCCCGTCGAGATCGGTGACCGATGCGATCATCGCTGGCCAGGTCTCGGTTGGGGAATGCTCGTCGGGCCGGTAATAGCAGCGGGGGTGGAAGCGCAGGCTGCCGGTTCCGTGCAAATCCGTAATGCCGCGTGTGCGGAGATACGTCTTTACGAGTGTGCCCGAAATCGGCTGCGCCATCGCAAAGAGCCGTCGTGCTGCTTCCGGCGATCCTGATGGCGCCGGTGACTTGCGCTCGCCACAATGCGGACCGTCCGGTTCAGGATGGGGCATCGACAGGAAGGTGTGCGCCTCATCGGCGACGTCCTTGAAGTCGACCAGGCCGCAGCTCTCGCGGATGACGTCGAGCAGGTCGCCATGCTCGCCGGTGGCGGCGTCGGTCCATTTGCCTGCCGCGCCCTTGCCGGTTTCGCCGCCTTTCAGCCGCACGAACATCGAGCGGCCGGGCGTGTTGCGCACATCGCCGACCAGCCAATAGCGGCCCTCGCGATGACCGGCCGAGAGGTAATGGCGGCACACCGCCGCGGCCTGTCGGCCGAGACGGATCGCGAGTTCGGAGGCGTCCTGTCGTGCCATCACGCCGCCTCCCGCTCACTGACGCGCTCGACCGGGTAGCGCTCCAGCACCTTGGCGAGGATCGCCGCCCCGGTCGGATCGGTCGGCACGAACATCCGCAGCTTCCATGAGATGATCTCATGGAACAGGCCATAGGCCCGCAGGCGATCGCGCATGGCGTCGTTGAACCCCGACAGCTCGATGCGGTTGGCGCCCATGACCCGGACGCGGCGAAGCTGAAGACCCTCGGTGAGGTCGAGGATGGTCTTGCCGTCCATCAACACCATGAAGGCGTCGTCCGGCGTCAGGGTCGATGTGCCGTTGGCGAGTGCGCCCGCCACCCATGCGGGAGAGACACGACGACCGACGATGCGCTCGCCGTCGTCGGTCTGAAGTCGATAGACCCGCGTCGACTCGTTCGGCAGCCGCTTCCAGATCGGCAACAACAGCCCGCTGACGACATGGATGGTGCTCTCGGTAAACTCCTGCACCTCGGTCAGCTCGGCGCTCCATGCCGCGGTGAAGCCGGTTCGGTCCGCGTCGACCCAATGGGTCTCGCCCATCATCTTGATGGGGATGTTGGGCGCCTCCATCGGCCGGATCAGCCGGACACGCCGTTCGATCTCGCCATCGTCCAGCATGATGCTGGTGGTCGGTATCTGCACGGCGGCGCGGCCCGATCGCTCGTTAATCAGCAGCCTCGCGCCCGGATCGTCGAGATGGTCGAGCGCCTCGGCCAGCGTCACCGGCCGGTTGCGTAGGCGCTGGGTGATGGTCAGCAGCCGGGCTTCGGCGCCGGTTCCGGGATGGACATGGATGGTCCGTCGATCGGTGACGATGAAGCTCTCGGCCTGCAGGGTCTCCAGCCCGACGTCATAGCTGCCCGAGGCGATGGCGCCTTCGATCTTGGCGTTCAGCAGCTGCTCGAACGCCGTGAACAGCACGCCCTGGAGTGCGATGGTCAGCGCCAACAGCCGGTTGAGGAAGGTGGTGATCGGCGGCAGCTCGTCCTTGATGCCGGTGGAGTCGGTCAGCGACAGGCCGGTGGCGTCCTCGAACATCTGGAGCGAGCAGCCATCGATCTTGCCCCGCACAAGCAGCAAATAGAGCTGCCGCAGCGCGTCGCGGGCATAATGGCTTTCGAGATTGTCCTCGGGCCGGAACAGCCCTTGGCCGCCGGTCTGGCGTTGGCCGCGCGTGATCGCGCCCAGGGTGTCGAGCCGGCGGGCGATGGTGGATAGGAAGCGCTTTTCCGCCTTCACGTCCGTCGAGATCGGCCGGAACAGCGGCGGCTGCGCCTGGTTGGTCCGGTTGGTGCGGCCCAGGCCCTGAATGGCGGCGTCGGCCTTCCAACCCGGCTCCAGCAGATAGTGGACGCGCAGTCGCTGGTTCCGCGCCGACAAATCCGCGTGATAACTGCGCCCGGTGCCGCCGGCGTCGGAGAAGATCAGGATGTGCTTCTGGTCGTCCATGAAGCCCTGCGTCTCGGCGAGATTGGCCGACCCGGCACGGTTCTCGACCGCGAGGCGATCGATGCCGCCGGGGCTGGTCTTGCGGACGATGCGACGCGAGCGTCCGGTCACCTCCGCCACGACATCGGTGCCGAAGCGCTGGACGATCTGGTCGAGCGCGCCGGAGACCGGCGTTAGCGAGGCGAGCCTTTCGATCAAACGATCACGACGGGCGACGGCGTCACGGCTTTCGACGGGTTGACCGTCGCGAAACACCGGTCTCGACGACAGGTTGCCCTCGGTGTCGGTGAAGGGCTCGTAGAGCTGCACCGGGAAGGAATGGGCGAGATAATCCAGAACATATTCCCTGGGCGTGATGTCCACGCGGACGTCGTTCCATTCCTCGGCCGGAAGC
>CAYJMY010000007.1:3692-37394 GCA_964371125.1 uncultured Mesorhizobium sp.
GGCGTTCCATCAGGGCCTCGCCGGTCGAGACGATCTGGATCACGGCGGCATGGCCGTCGGCCAGGTCCTGCTCGATCGACCGGATCAAGGTCGGCGTCTTCATCGACGTCAGGAGGTGGCCGAAGAAGCGCTGCTTGGCGGATTCGAAGGCCGAGCGGGCGGCGGACTTGGCCTGCCGGTTCAGCGTGCCGCTGTCGCCGGTGATGTTGGCGGCCTGCATCGCCGCGTCGAGATTGTTATGAATGACGGCGAAGGCGCCGGCATAGGCGTCATAGATGCCAGTCTGCTCGGGCGTGAGCTGGTGCTCGATCAGCTCGTACTCGACGCCGTCGTAGGAGAGCGATCGCGCGGTGTAGAGGCCGAGCGAGCGCAGGTCGCGGGCCAGCACTTCCATCGCCGCGACGCCGCCATCTTCGATCGCCTCGACGAATTCGGCGCGGGTCGAGAACGGAAAGTCCTCGCCGCCCCAGAGACCGAGGCGCTGGGCATAGGCGAGATTGTGGACCGTGGTTGCGCCGGTCGCCGAGACATAAACGATGCGTGCATTCGGCAGGGCGTGCTGGAGGCGCAGGCCCGCGCGGCCCTGCTGCGAAGCGGCGACATCGCCACGTTCGCCCTTGCCGCCTGCGGCGTTCTGCATGGCGTGGCTCTCGTCGAAGATGATCACTCCATCGAAATCGGAGCCCAACCATTCGACGATCTGCTTGACGCGGGAAAGCTTCTCGCCCCGGTCATCGGACCTTAGCGTGGCGTAGGTGGTGAATAGGACGCCTTCCGACAGGCGGATGTCCTTGCCCTGCGAGAAGCGCGACAGCGGCGTGACCAGCAAGCGCTCCATGCCGAGCGCCGACCAGTCGCGCTGGGCGTCCTCCAGCAGCTTGTCGGATTTGGAGACCCACACCGCCTTGCGGCGGCCCTGCATCCAATTGTCGAGGATGATACCGGCCGATTGGCAACCCTTGCCGGCGCCAGTGCCATCGCCGAGCATGAAGCCCCGGCGGAAGCGTACGGCATTGGGCGCATCGTCTGGCGAGGCCGAGACGATGTCGAAGGTCTCGTCGAGCGTCCACGAGCCTGCGAGGAAGTCAGAATGAGCCTCGCCGGCGTAGATGACGGTTTCGAGCTGGGCGTCGGAGAGAAGCCCGTCGGTGACGATGTTGGCAGGAAGCAGCGGCCGATAGCTCGGCTTGGGCGGCGCGACCGAGGCCATCGCCACCGACTGCACGAGTTTGGTTGGGTGAGCCTGAGCGCCGGGAATACGGATCGCCTGCAATCCGTACTCTTCATAGATCGCGTCGGTGATCCGGCCGTCTTCGGCGGGCGTCCAGTCCACGGTCTCATAGGCAAGTTCGACACCTTCAAGCTCGGTGGACGCCGGCGTGGCGGGACGTGCAGCAGTGGGACGCGCCAGGTATCCGCGAACGGTCCGGGGCGTCGCGGCGGGCGCCGAGGTCATTGCTGGCGGGAGGGCCGCAGTCAGGCGCGGCGGAACCTGCGTCTCGATCCAGCCGAGCAGCGTGTCGACCTCGGGCGCGATGCCGGGCGAAGGGGGAAACGCCGAACGATCGTCGGCCGGCAGCTTGTCGATGACCGTCAGCCGCGTGTCGATGGTCGTGCCGTGCTTGGCATAGACCGAGCCGTCCACAGCCGCGGTGAAGACGATGCGGCCCTGTTCCTGCAGGCGCGTGAACGCGGCCCGCCATGCCGGCGCATCGGGCGCGAAGCTGGCCCCGGTGATCGTCACCAGGCGCCCGCCGTCGGCCAGTCGCGCGAGCGCCGAGGCGACATGACGGTAGGCGGCCTCAGTCATCCGGCCCGTGACGTTCGCCATGGCCGAGAACGGCGGGTTCATCAAGATGACGCTGGGCACGATGCCCGCGTCGAGATGATCGTCGATCTGGGCAGCGTCGAAGCGGGTGACGGGAATGGCCGGAAAGAGGTGGGACAGAAGATCGGCCCGGGTATCGGCCAATTCGTTCAGTATGAGCGCGCCGCCGGCGATCTCGGCCAGAACAGCGAGGAGGCCGGTGCCTGCGGACGGCTCCAACACGCGATCGGCAGGGGTGATGGCCGCAGCAGTCAGCGCCGCCACGCCGAGCGGAACCGGCGTCGAGAACTGCTGGAAGGACTGGCTTTCTTCCGATCGCCGTGTGTGGGTGGGAAGAAGGTTGGCGACCTTTGCCAGCATCGGCAGGGCCGCAGCTGGCGAGCCGGCTTTGCGGAAAAGCGCGTTTCCGTATTTGCGGAGGAAGAGGACCGTCGCGACTTCGCAGGCGTCGTAGGCGGACTTCCAGTCCCAGGCGCCCGTCGTGTCGGAGGCGCCAAACGCCGCTTCCATGGCGGCGCGCAGGATCGGCGCATCGATGCGCTGACCATGTTCGAGATGGGGAAGCAGTAGCCGCGCGGCCTGGAAAATCGCGGCAGTTGGATCGGGGACATGGGGAAGCGGCGCGGCCAGCGGAGCTGCCGCGGATGCAGGGATCATCGTCATGGGAAGAACCTCGGAGAGCGGATCGGGATGAACCGGCGGCGCTCTCTCTCGACCGAACCGGCTCGAACCCGTCCCGGCCGTTCTGTCACTCTGGCGCGGGCATGAAGGAGGGTGCGGGGCGGCCGAAACCGCCCCGCAAGCCCATCATTCGGCGGCAATGAGGTGACGTTCGTCGTCCTCGCCGTCTGCAGGTGGCGCTTCGTCGTCGGCGCTGAGGAAGTCCGGCAACTCGGCGCGGTCGTCCGTCCCGGCGACGGCGTCCGGTGCGGGATCGCCTGCGAGATCAGCGAGTCGAAGCGGCTCGGGAAGCCAACCGGTGTCGGCCAGTAGACGCTCGGCTTCCTTGGCCATGTCACCCTTCTTCAGGTGGTCGATGAGCTGCGCCGACGCTTCGCCCTTGGCTTCCCGTACCGCTTCGAGGATGCAGGGCTTGGTCACCCGGCTGAGATAGTTGTCGACGGTCGGGCGCCATCCCGCGTCCGCCATGTCGAGACCGACGGCGTGCGCGATCCGGTCGGCTTGCTTCAGGCGACGTTCGAGCCCGTGCTGAGAGATGCCGGAGCCGCCATAACGATCGACCTTCTCGGAAAGCGCATTGACGCCGTAGGAGACGCAATGCGCCAGCAGGGCGGTCCGACTGGCGTCGTCGAGATCGACCAGCCAGTCCCACAGTGCATCCTCATCCTGCGGAAGGTCGGCCTCCCAGCCTTCCTGCCGTTCCGCCACCGACTTGGCGGACGTGCTGTCCTTCAGGTCGGCGGCCTGGGCGGAGAAGAGGACGTGGCGGACCGAGACCTCCAGGCACCCGCCGGAAGACGAGGTGCGGTGGAAGATGTCGAGCACCAGCTTGTGCAGCAGCGCCGTGATGGCGACGTGCGGGTTTCCAGCCAGCGCATCCCGCAGGGCGAGGGTGCGGTGGGCCGTCAGTTCGCTAACCAGGCGTTCGGGCAGCGGCTTGACGACATCGTCCTCCTCATCCTCCGGTTCGGGCTTGCCGCCGATGGTGATGACCACCCGCATCGGCTGGGCGTCCGTCGCGGCACCTTCGGTCTCGCCGTCGCGGTCGGTCTGGGGCTCGATAGGAGCCTCGTCCTCGGGACGGACATAGCCGCGCTCGATGGTCAGTCGGCCCGAGCTGTCGATGCTGACGAAGGCGCCGGCGCGCGCGATCTCGGCCGGATCGTAAAGGGTCGGCCGGTTCTGGAAAGCGGCGATCGCGGTCTCGATTTCCTCGAGCCGCAGATCGACCGCCTCCGGCAGGTCCTCGCCGTCGTCATGCTCGGCATAGAGCCGATCCAACTCCTCGGTCAGCGCCTCGTAGGCGGCCTGCTCGTCGGCGGAGAGTTCGGGGCGTTCGCCCACGATCCGACGCAGGCCGATGGTGTGGCCGTAGGGGAAGTCGAGCGCGGCATCGATCCAGCGCCAGCCTTCGGCCGCGATCTCCTCAGCCGCTGCGCCGAGCTTCGCGGTGGCGAGGGTGTCGAGCAGCGCCGGATCCTGCAGCCACCCGCCGTCGTCGGCCTGGAACAGGTCGCGCAGCGTTGCGCCGCCGGCTGCCTCATAGGCATCGACCCCGACGAACTGCGCACGACGATCGGATGCACGCACGGCGCCTTCCGTCAGCATGCGGCGGATTTCGTAGGGCTGACGGCTGTAGGAGCGCTGGATGGTTTCCCAGACCTCCATCTGCCGCGTATGGTCATGCGACACCGTGAAGGCCATGAGCTGGTCGAGCGCGATGCCATCCTCGGCATAGACGTCGAGCAGCGCCGGAGCGACCGAAGCCAGCCGCAAACGCTGACGGACCACGGCCGGGGTGACGTAGAAGCGGGCGGCGATATCCTCCTCGCCCATGCCGCGCCCGATCAGTGCCTGGAAGGCCTTGAACTGATCGAGCGGATGGAGCGCCTCGCGGTGGACGTTCTCGGCAAGGCTGTCCTCCTCGGCCGGGATCGAGGAGGCCGCGTCGCGGACGTTGCAAGGGACCGGTGCGGTCTTCGCGAGACGCTTGGCCTTGACCAGCAGTTCGAGCGCCCGGAACCGGCGACCGCCGGCCGGGACCTCGAAGATGCCGGTTTCCAAGCCGTCGCCGTCGAGCACGGGGCGGACGTTGAGGTTCTGAAGAAGACCGCGGTGGCCGATATCCTCGGCGAGTTCCGGGATCGAGACACCGGCCTTGGTCTTGCGGACGTTGGCCTGGCTCAGGATGAGCTTGTTGAAGGGGATGTCGCGACGCTCGCCAAGGGACGCGATCTTCTGAACGGCGGTTGCCATGTCGGGATACTCCATGACGGGCGGCCGAGAGACTCTCTCTCAACCTCCAACCCGTCACGAAGCGAAGCGCCGCCCTCTTCCTCTAAGGGGGCAGCGCCACGGACCGGCAAACCGTAAAGACACGGAAGCGCAAAGCCGGAGACACGGAAAACCGCATCCCCGGCGTCACGGCGTCACGGAAATCAGGCCGCTCGCTCGAGCAGCTTCTTCGCCTTGGCCTCCATGTCGAGGCGGGCGTCCTGATGGGGCTTGTCGCGCGCGACGGCGGTGATGCCCTGCACGAAATCGAAGATGCTCTCGGGCGGGCGACCTTCTTCGGACAGCACCGTGTCGATGATCTTGCCGGTCTTGGCCTTGGAGAAACCGCGTCGGCGCAGGAAGTCGGTGCGATCCTCGTCGGTGCGCGCCACGATCCGCTCGCGGGCCGCCTTGATGCCGTTGACGAAAGGCAGCGGCGAGGAATTGGCGAAGTTCAGAAGCGCCGGGGCCGCCTCATGGGCGAAGCGGTTGGTGGCATATTTGGAGTGGCGGATGGTGATTTCCTCGAAATCCTCCACGCCCCATAAATTTCGATTCTGGCAAACCGCTCGCAGATAGAAGCTCGCCATGCCGAGGGTCTTGGCGCCGACCTCGGAATTCCAGCAATAGAAGCCCCGGAAATAAAGATCCGGCGAGCCGTCCGGCAGACGGCCGGCCTCGATGGGATTCAGGTCATCGACCAGGAACAGGAAGACGTCGCGATCGGAGGCATAGAGCGTCGTCGTGTCCTTGGTGATGTCGACGCGGGGATTGTAGATCCCGGTCGACCAGTCGAGCACCCCCGGCACCTTCCAGCGTGTGGCGCCCGTGCCGTTGCCGGCTTTGCGCTGCACTGCCTCCACCAGTTCTGCATCGAATATCCTCCCATAATCTGGTCCGGTGACGGCGCGTAGCTCCGTGCGGCCATCGTCGGTTTCCAGCGTCTTGATCTGCTCGGCCCGGTTGGAGGTCAGGCCGTATTGCAGGTTGATGGCGGCAAGCGCCGCCGGGAGCTGCCGCAGGTAGGCGGCGGGTGCGCCGACCAGGCCAGCGAGCTGACCGAAGGACCAGTGAGTCGGTGCTATGGCCGTGTCGGTGCCTGGCAGGATCAGCGCCAGCCGCTCCGGGTCATTGCGGTTCGCCTCAACATGGATCAGCGCACTTTCCACCACGCGGGTCCGGCTGCGATCGGCGCGGTCGCGCACCGATCGCGCCAACTCGGACAGCGACAGGTATCGCTCATCGGCCGGACGCGAGAACCATTCGGACGAGACGAGGCCGACCCGCTCGCCGCGGCCGACATCAACTTTATAGCCGCCGGTCGTGTCGCGGCGGGCCTCTAGAACTGAAACCTGGGTCATGGGACCAATCTCCATGACGGGCGCCGGAGACCTCTTCTCCAGCCCTCAACCCGTCACGGCAAAGCCGGTCCGTCCTCTTCCTCTCAAAGGGGCGTTGCGGGGCCTCCCGCAGAAGGGGTCGGCCGAGACGCGAGGCTCGGGCGCAGGGGAAGGCTTTCCCCTCCTGGTGGTCTCAAGTTTTCGGAGGTTCGGCGTGAAGAAAGAGTGCGGACGAACGGAGGCTCAATCTGCTACGAGTAACTTGTGCCATTTCGCGATGAAGGACGATTACTCTCGGCCCATCCGCTAGTCTAACGGCCGGGGAGGATTGTCATGGATTTCGAGGATTTCGTTACGGCGCTGTCGCCGCCCTCAAAACGGGTCGGAAAACCGGGCGGCAGGCACGAACATCGCCTCTAAGAAGGCGCTGGCATAATCGCTTAAACGCAGCCACGAACCGCGATCATGCGGGCCGAGAGCACGGCGCTGCCATCTGGCAACTCGCCGTCAGCTGATTGCCTATAGATTCACATCTTTTTATGTGCTTAATACATTAAATGATGTGTGTCCGGCCAGCTTTATGACTTATGATGCGTTTGTCGCAGAGCTTGCTCGGGCTGGACTCACGATTCGGGAGTTCGCCAGCCTGCTTGGCATGCGACCGAACTCGATCACGAACAATCGGAAACGGGGAGAGGTCCCTGACCACTTGGCTGTCATAGCGGCTCTACTGTCTGAGCTACGCCTTTTAGGAGTCCCGGCTGCGCCCGTCTTCGCCCGACTTGGCCTGACCAAGAAGAAGCCTCGTGGTGCTGCGACCATCGGGCGGTTCGCTGGAGACAAGCAAGGAACACTGGAATTGCGCTCGTGACGGAGAGCCTACCCCTGACCCTCGATATCGCCGGCGACCATCTGGGCTGGCCGCATGTCGAGGCAATCCTCGCTCCCAAGGGCGCGGGCGCGGCAGTTTTCGCGGACCTCGTCCGGGGTAAGATCGGCCGATCACTCGACGCCATACCAGATGCGCGCGGCATTCGTTTGGGCGTTCTTATGGCGGACGCGGAAGCGGCGACATCAGAACCACCTCTGGCGATCGTCGCCGAGTTCGCGGGACCCGTGAGCGAAGACACGCTGCGTGAACTGCATCGCTTGGCATGGAACTTTTCGCATGCGCCGACCCTAATTACGATCGAACCCACGATCCTCAAGGTCTGGACCTGCTGCGAAGCCCCCGATCCGAGCCGAGAACTTGCGACGTATCTGGTTCAGAACGTGGCATCCGACGCTATGTCACCGCACGGCTCCGACCCACTCGAAGCTCAGGCTGCGCGCGCCTTGCATTGGATCAACCTTGTCTCCGGCCAGTTCTTCTTAGCCCACGCGGCTCGGTTTCATCGCGATGGTCGAGCCGATCAGATGCTGCTCGGGAATCTTCGGCATATCCGGGCAGTGTTGGCCGGTCAGGGGCTGGTCGATGACGATATCTGCCACGACCTTCTGGCGCGGATCATCTTCGTTCAGTTCCTGTTTGATCGGAAGGACCAGGACGGCAAGGCCGCTCTCACGCCTGCAACCTTGCAGCGACTGCAGAAGGAGGGCGTCCTCGCCGAAACCCACGGCAGCTTCGCCAGCATCCTGTCGAGCTACGATGATACGTACCGGCTATTCGACTGGCTGAACACGAAGTTCAACGGTGATTTGTTCCCAGGAAAAGGTGACACAGATCAGGCGCGGGCGGTGGGTTGGGCGATAGAGAAGGACGTTGTCCGCCCGGCACACCTGGCATCTCTGGCGGAGTTCATCCGGGGCGATGTGGACCTGGGCTCCCGGCAAATGTCGCTATGGCCGCAATATGCCTTCGACGTCATCCCGCTCGAATTCATCAGCAGCATCTACGAGACGTTCGTGACGGAGCGTGCCGCCAAGGACGGCATCTTCTACACGCCGCCCTATCTCGTAGACTTCATTCTCGATCAGGTTCTGCCCTGGAACGGAACCGAATGGGATATGAAGATCATCGATCCTGCGTGTGGATCCGGGATTTTTCTGGTCAAGGCGTTCCAACGGTTGGTCCACCGCTGGAAGCTCGCCAACCCAGGCGATACGGTGCGAGCAGAGACGCTGCGCCGGCTGCTCGAGCGCAACATCTTTGGCGTCGACAAGGACCAGCATGCGGTGCGGGTCGCGTGCTTCAGTCTTTACCTCGCCATGTGCGACGAGATTGAGCCCCGTCACTATTGGACTCAGGTGACTTTCCCACCCATGCGCGGCCGCCGCCTGATTTGCTCGGATTTCTTCACTGAAGGACAGACCGGTTTCGATACCGCGACAGATGGTGGCTCATACGATCTGGTGCTCGGGAACGCGCCGTGGGGCGACGGTGTGATCACTGAGGACGCCAAGGTCTGGGCCAAGGCAGGGCGTGGATGGTCTGTCCCCAACAAGGACATCGGCGGACTGTTCCTGGCTAAGGGCTCGGATCTGGCAGCGCCGTCCGGGCGGGTGGCGATGATCCAGTCCGCAAACTCGCTGCTTTTCAATATCAGTCCAAAGGCCGCCAGATTTCGGGAGCAAATTTTCGGACGCCGCCGGGTCGAGGCGATTTTCAATCTCTCGGCGCTCCGCTTCAAGGTCTTTCGGCGCAAGACTCACACGACCAAGACTTCGGCCGCCCCTGCATGTGTCGTCATCATGGCTCCAGCGACACCGGCAGCTGACGACCTAATCCGCTACGTCTGCCCGAAGCATGTCCGTCCACTAGTTGATGACTTCAGCATCCTGATCGAACCTCAGGACGCTCGCGTGCTGCGGGTTTCGGATGCCATATCAGAACCGCTTATTTGGTCGCAGCTCATGTGGGGCGCACCCCGCGATCTCCAACTGATCCGGCGGCTTCAGGGCTTCCCGAGCCTAGGGGCTTTAGCCGGCCAGAGGGCGTTTCCGTACCAGCAGGGCCTGAATTTCGGGGACCGGAAGAAGGCGATGCCGGGCCTTGAAGGGCGCCGCATCTTCGATGAAACGATGTTTCCTGCGGACAGCTTCCTGACACTCGAAACCGAACCATTGCCCGTCGCGCACGACCTGAAAATTCACTCGAAGGCTTCGACCGGGGTAGCGGCCTTCGCCTGGCCCCAACTCATCATCAAGCATAGTTTGAACAGCCCGACGCGACGTTTCCATGCGCGCATTGCGAAATCGTCCACCAAGGAAGGCGTTCTTCCCAACCAGAGCTATTTTTCCGTCCACGCCGACGCGGCGATCCTGGATGCCGCCTGCCTTGCACACAACTCGCGCCTGGCGGTGTACTTCCATTTTCTGACGAGCGGGCGGGTGTCCGCCTATCGCCCCAAGCTATCTCGGGACGAGATTCTTTCGCTCCCTATACCGGATCCAGCGGAAGCCTCACTGGATGGGATTTCGGATTACGCCGGCCTGGACGCACGGGTCTTTGATCTCTTTCGCCTCAACGAGGCGGAGCGTGTTCTGATCGAGGATGCGCTGGCCTACACCGTCGACGGCTTCCTGGAGACCGATGAAACTCTGGGCGATGAGCCGACCACGTTGGGTGACACTGACGACGAGGCCCATCTGCATGCCTATTGCGAACATTTCATCAGGGTCATCCGAGCAGGATTCGGCGAGGATAAGCCGCTCTCAGCAACGATTTTCCGAGCGTCTCAGGAACAGATGCCCCTACGCCTTGTCGCCTTCCGCCTTGGAGACGACACGGGAATCTCAATCCAAGAGATAGCCTCACCAGAGCTTCTGCGTCAGTTGGAACAGCTGGTCGACCTAGACGCCCCGTCCGGTGGCGGATTGTTCAATCGGCGGATTGGCCGAATCTACGACGCAAGCAGCGGCGCGCCAACGATCTTTCTCGTCAAGCCAGATCGGAAGCGGTTCTGGACCAGAAGCGTTGGCCTCCACGATGGCGATGAGGTGGCGCTGGATCTGCTTACCTGGGCGCGCCCCATCCAGGAGATGGTGCTTTGACTTGGGCCGTCTCCCCGGCCCCCGCCACCTCGGACCCCGCATTTCTGGCGCTTGCTGCATCATGGGCACCGGAGCCGGCGCGGCAGTTCTTGTCTCTCGTCTGGCTCGCCTACGACGCGATGCATGAGTCGATGCCCTTCATCGACGGCGGCGATCTGGAGCGCAGCATCACCCAAGTTCTTGAGCCGCGAATTTCCGCCGCAATGACGGGATTTGAACCTTTCTACGTTCAGCACGGGCCGTTCGAAAGGGAGACCAGGCGTCCAGCACCTGCGCAGCCGCCGGAATACGATCTCGCCTTCGTCCTACGAGCCGATGAGCGCATCATGTGGCCCCTTGAGGCGAAGGTATTGGAAACTCCCGGCGCTGTGGCAGCCTACGCCCACGACGTGGAGAACGAGTTTCTGAAGTGCCGCTATGCGCCGTTTTCGAGCTCCGGCGCCATGTTGGCATACCTGATCTCTGGAGACGCAACAGACGCGTTGGCCTCGATTGCAACCAAGCTCGGCTGCGAGCTTCACGGTGTTGTCGAGCACAGCGCGCGGCCAAACCGCTGCTCGAAGCACACCCGGAGCGTTCCTCCCGGCAAGCACTATCCATCCGCATTCGACTGCTACCACTTGGTGCTGGAGTACCCTGGGCTGACTCGAAGTAGGGTTTGACCAGCCACCGCCCGTGACGCCGTCCTCCGGCACTGCTGTCATCTGATCTGCACACACGGTCAAAGGGGCATTGCGGGGTCTCCCGCAGAAGGGGGCGGCCGGGACGTAAGGCTCGGACGCAGGGGGAAGGCTTTCCGCCTCTTGGCGGCCCAAGGTTTCGGATGTTCCGCTGGAAGAATGAGGGCGGACGAACAGGGTCTCAAATTGCCTCGAGTAGTTTGAGCCATTTTGTGATGAAGGACGATTACTCTCGGCGTATCAGCTACACTAACGGCCGGGGAGGATTGTCATGGATTTCGAAGATCTCGTAACAGCGCTTTCGCCGCCGCCAAACCGGATCGGAAAATCCGATGGCGAGCACGAGCACCATCTCTACGAAGGCGCGGTCATGGTTGCCTATGCCATGCATCTGTTGCGGACGCAGGATACCCGACACGTCCGCGTTCACCCCGATGGAGAGCACGGCAAGCAATTCGACTTCGCGGCCTGGCTGCTTCGACGCGACTTCATCAAGATCTCCAGCGTCGGCACCACCAGCTATGGCGGCACATATCGGAATTCCGCGGGTCAGGAGATCTCCGTCAATCCGAAGTCGGGGCTGGGGGACGTCGTCGCGGAGGTTGGCAATCAGATCATCTCGGCCGAGTGCAAAGGCGGGATCATCAACACAAGGCATTCGGGTCAGGTGTCCCGGCTCTACAAGGGTCTGTGCGAGACGGTCGGGATGCTGATGGCGACGCCATCGCAAGGGCGTCAGATTGCTGTCGTGCCTTTCACGGAAGGCACCTTGCGTTTGGCGGAACGACTAGCGCCGCGTTGCGCCTTGGCCGGCATCGAGATCGCCTTGGTCGGCAGCCGCGGCGAGGTCAGGGACGTGCGGCCGGTCCCGGTTGCGGGTTGAGATCGTAGGGCAAAGTCGCCGATCGACGCGACAGAACGAACTGAGGGCAACAGGGGCGAAAATTGCAAATCAAGGATCAGTTGCCGCGCATCTTCCAGGCCAACCTTGCGCGACTGTTTGAGCGGGTGGTCCAACCCGCAATGCAGGTGCTGCCCGTCCATTCGTCACTCGAAGGCGGCGAGGCGGCGACGATGGATCAATTTCTCGATCGCGCTGCGGCCCAGGTCGACAACTACACCGCCAATGAGGCGGCGAAGGCGTTCACGCTGACCCTTGCAGCAATCTTCGAGCGTCAATTGAGTATTTGGGCACGATCTATCCATCTCGATAGCGCGACGGACATGCCCAAGTTGCGCGGTTTCCAAGATTTCCTGGCGCTCTGCGCCGAGCGCGCTGAGATAGACGTCGGGCAGGGCGAGTTGGGTGCTGATCTGACCGAGATGTTCTTGGTCGCCAACGTCGTTCGTCACGGCGAAGGTTCGTCGTGCGAAAAGCTGAAGACGATCGCTCCGGCGCTATGGGACGATGCCGCCAACGACTATCACGATCTCTTGGCGGGGCCGTCGATCCCTAGCGAACACCTCAGAATCCGGGCGGGCGACCTCGTTCGCTACATCCGGGCAACAACACGTTTCTGGGGCTTGACCGATCCTTTGCCGATGGCGGTGATCGATCCGCCATATCGGGTCGAGCCAAGGGGCGGGGAATCCACATGACGGACGCCGACGAATTTGACGATGAGCGGGACGATCAGCTCCGCTATCGCGATATCGCTGAGATCGGCACGGGTGACCTCTACGAAGCGCTGACGAGCTTGGCCGGCTTTGACGAGAACCCCTACCTGGCCATGCAGGCGAGCCAGCTTTGCCTCGTCGATAATACGCTGAACGCACTGGAGCAGGAGGTCATGCGTCATCAGTTCGATGACGAGCCTCCGCGTGGGAAGATCGCGTTGCTGGGCGCCCTCTCGCCCATGTGGATCTACGCGGCCTACGAGCTGCTGCGGACATGGCGTCAGCGCTGCGAAGACGTCATCAAGCTCGCCGAGAATTCGGGAATCGATCTCAAGGCTGCCCATCTCGAACGAGACCTGGGATATCGCCATTACGATCGCGAGCTGCGCGCGCAGCAATTGCGTGATGCCCAGGAGCGCCCCGAACTTGTCGAGCAGATGCGCCGCGACCTGCGACGGACGGAGATGGGCTTCACCACGCTCGAATTCATCCGGGTGGCGCTCGCGAAGCACGAGGTGAGCAAGAAGGGCAACAAGAAGCCCATTGCGTTCGCGCCGGGCCTTGCCCGTCCCAACCGCTGGTGCGGCTCGATGGAGTATGAACTGAGCAATGGTGGCGCGATCATTAGCTACGTCACGCGCCGCGACATTGCCGAGACCATTCGGTTCATTGCCGAGGCGGAAAATCCGAGTGACGACGATCTGGCGGGCTTCCGAGCTTATATGAACCCGCCCGATGTCGAACTGCCGGCGGGGTGATGGGATAATGAGCGATAAGCCGCCACCAGAGCGACCAAAGATCAAAGCCTTCGACCTGCTCGCGTCGGTGGCCGGTTTTGCGCGCGAACACGCTATCGCGCTGAACGATCCGTTGTTGGTGGAGCGCTTCATCACCGACGCAGCGCCCAAACTGAAGGAGGCGTTGGCAGACCCGACACTGATCCATGGCTCGCGAACCGAACGCCTATTCGAGGCGACGGTTCTCAGCTTGGGCCACTTTCGATTGCTGAAGATCGAGGATGTTGGTCGCGTCCATGCCGCCGACACCTGCCGCGCGCCGGATTTCCGGGTGGTGCTCGACGACGGCGAACAGTGGCTGGTCGAGGTCAAGAACGTGCGAAGCAAGGAGCCCTTCAAGCAGAAAACGCAGATGTCGGCCGCCTATCTGGCCTCGCTGCAAACCTATGCGGACATGGTTGGCACGCCGCTGAAGCTGGCGATATTCTGGTCGCTCTGGAACATCTGGACAGTCGTTTCGCCGGATCGCTTCCGCCGTCCGAACGGTGGCCTGCGCGTTACGATGAAGGATGCGGTTCTCGCCAACGAGTCGGGAAGGCTTGGCGAGGTGATCATCATGACCAAGCCGCCGCTGCGCCTCGTGCTCGGAGCGGCGACCGACATGCCGCATTCGTTGAGCGCTGAGGGGCTGGCCAACTTCATCATCGGCTCCGCGAAACTCTATAGCGGCGCGGTGGAGCTGACTGATCCCATAGATCGCAAGCTTGCGGAGGTGCTTCTGTTCTACGGCGAGTGGTCTACAGAAGGCCCGCTGGCGGTCACCGATGGCGGCGAGTTCGTGGGTGTCGAATTTGTCGCGACGCCAGAAGAGCCATCCGATCAGGGCTGGGACGGCATAGGCTGGGCCAGCCGCATTTTCAGCCGGTTCTACGCCGCGCAGACCATCGATGGCGACCAGGTCATTCAGCTTCATGGCGAGGCGGCCCCCGAATGGTTCGCGCCGCTTTCGGATTGGGATTTCAAGAACAGCAAGCTGCCGCTCTTGTTGGGACGGGTTCAGGCGCCGGCTCTTGCCGATGGCGGTTTGGCGGAGCCGGTTGATTGATCAAGGCACTGGTTGGGTGGTTGCGATCGCTTTTCGGGCGACGTGAACAACAGAGTGGGAGAGAGGTTGTCTTGAGGCGGATACCGCACCTGATCGATTTCGAGACGCCGTGTGACGAAGCGATCTGCCTCCATGAGGCGGGTCATGCCTGCGCTGCCCTGGTGGTCGGCCATATTCCCGAATTCATCGAGTTCGTTGACGACGATGGTTTGCAGGGACGCGCGCGCAATTGCATGCCCGTGGGCGATCCCCAGCAGCGACGCTTGGTGGCCTGCGCCGCCTATGCCGTCGAGTACAATCTATACATGGCAGGGCGTCTGACGAATGCCGCGGGCGTCGTGATTGACGAGAGGACCTTCATCCACCTGGCCATAGGCAACAACGCCGCGCTCGATAAGACCAAATTCTTTGGCGAGGATCGCGAGGGGTCGGACAAGACCTGGCCGGCGGATGACGATCGGGCCTTCATGACGGCTGGCCATCAGCTCTCCGGAAGACTCCCGATGGACCCTGTGGTCGCGCTGGCGGAAGCGATGCTGAATGAGCGTCGCTTGGAGCGCGCGCGACTCTTGGAGATCGCGGCTCCGTTCCTGAAGTAGCCGAGCGCGCGGCTGGCATCGCAAAAATCACCGGAATTCCTGCGTTTCCGAGTAGCCAGCTCCTTATTGACCTCCTAAGCCGCTCTCCTTGAAAAGTGTCAGAAAACGGTATATGTTTCTGACAGGAGAATGGCTATGCAACGCTTGACCGAAGAGATTCTAGCGCACGCGAAAGGGCTGCCAGAGGGCACGCCGGTCGCGGCTAAAAGCTTGCTCCACCTCGGCAACCGCGCCGCGGTGGACCAGACTTTGTCGCGTCTGGCCGAGAGGGGCCAACTGATGAGGGCGGGGCGCGGGGTCTATCTTCTCCCGATTACGAGCCGGTTCGGCACGCGATCTCCTTCCGTGGAGCAGGCGGTCGAGGCGCTGGCCAGCCAGCGGGGAGAGACCATCGTCCCGAGTGGCGCCGCTGCGGCCAACACCTTGGGCCTTACGACACAGGTGCCGGTCCGGTCGGTCTATCTGACCTCCGGTCGCTCCCGGAAGATGAACCTCGGCAAGCAGGTCGTCGAGCTTCGCCATGCGCCGCGCTGGCAGCTCGCCATGGCGCATCGACCCGCCGGTGAAGCGGTGCGCGCGCTGGCCTGGCTTGGGCCGGAGAAGGCTGAAGTCGCCCTCCAGACCTTGAAACGGAAACTCCCGCCAGGTGCCTTCAACGAGCTGGTCGCGGTAGCGCCGCAGCTTCCAACCTGGTTGGCGCGGAGCGTGGGCAAGGCCGCATATGGCTGATCCCTTTCTCCAACTCGTGGTAAAGGATCGGCGTGAGGCGCTCGGCGTCGCGGCCGATCGGTCGGGCCGGCCGGCGCACCTCCTAGAGAAAGACGTGTGGGTGGTTTGGGCGCTCACCACTCTTTACGGCTCGGCGCTCGGCGAACATCTCGTGTTTAAGGGCGGCACGTCGCTGTCCAAAGCCTATCAGGTCATCCGGCGCTTCTCGGAGGACGTCGATCTGACCTACGACATCCGAGCGATTGCCCCGGATCTGGTCGGCGAGAACGGCGAAGCGCTGCCGAAGACCCGCAGCGAGGAAAAACGCTGGTCCAGCGAGGTGCGCAAGCGCCTGCCCGAGTGGGTTGAAGGAAGCGTTCAGCCGATCGTAGCGGCGGCGCTCGCGGCCGAAGGTTTGACAGCCGCGATCCGCGTCGAAGAAGAGAAGCTGTTCATTGACTATGAGGCCGCTGCGGTCGGCTCGGGCTATGTGGCGCCGAGCGTGATGCTCGAATTCGGCGCACGATCGACGGGCGAGCCCGCAAGCTTGCGCGATATTGCCTGCGATGCGTCTGGCCTGATCGAGGGCGTGACCTTTCCCACGGCTCGTCCACGCGTGATGCACGCGGAGCGGACCTTCTGGGAGAAGGCGACGGCGATCCATGTCTTCTGCTTGCAGGAGCGGCTGCGCGGCGATCGCTTTGCTCGTCACTGGCACGATGTCGCGCGACTGGACGAAGCCGGTTTTGCGGCGTCCGCCTTCGCTGATCGCGACCTGGCGAACGCAGTCGCGCGCCACAAGACCATGTTCTTCGCCGAGAGGACGGCCGATCGGACACCCGTCGATTACGCGGCGGCCGTCAACGGCGGGCTGCGGCTTGTGCCCACAGGGGAGGGTCTGAAGGCGTTGGAAGAGGACTACGCCCGCATGGTCGACGACGGGCTTCTTCTGGAAGACGCCGAGCCTTTCGACGCGCTCCTGGCGCGATGTGCCGATATCGCCGAGCGAGCCAATCGCGTCCGCGAATAGAAAAAACTGGGGGGACGGCACCGTGCGAATTTCGCGGATCAAAATTATAAACTTCGCCAACTTCTCGGATCTCGACGTAGAGACCGGCGACAGCATTGTCATCGTCGGCGAGAACAAGGTCGGCAAGAGCAACTTCGTCCGCGCCCTGCAACTGATACTCGATCCCGGCCTGTCCGAGCGTGACCGCCAGCTTGGGTTTGAACATTTCTGGGACGGGCCCGGGGAGGATAAGCTCGGAGAGACCGTCGAAATCTCTGTCGAACTGACCGACTTCACCGACGATCCGCGGTTGATGGCCCATCTGGGCGATTGCGTGGTGGATCCAGGTCCGCCGATGATCGCGCGTCTGACCTACCGCTTCCAACCGAAAGCTAATCTCGGACGCGATCCGGAGAGCTTGGCCGACTACGAGTATATCACCTTCGGCGGCGACGATCCGGAGATGTCCATCGGCTCTTCGTTGCGTCGGATGCTGCCGCTCGACGTGCAGGTCGCGCTGCGCGATGCCGAGAAGGATCTGGCGAGCTGGCGCAATTCACCGCTCAGGCCGTTGATCGAGCAACTGGCGACCTCGCTTGATGAAGACGCGCGGGACGAAATACAGCAGCTGGTTAGCGAAGCGCAGGCTGACCAGGTGGGCCGGGCCGAGGTGGTCGCCACGGCCCAACGGATAGGTGAGCGTCTGATTGCGATCGCCGGCGAGCAGCATGCGGTTCCATTGACGCTCGGTCTCGCGCCCACACGGGTAGACGCGCTGCTGCGCAGTTTGCGCTTGCTGATCGACAATGGCGCCCGCGGTATCGGGGACGCCAGCCTGGGCACGGCGAACCTAATCTTCCTGGCGCTAAAGAGTATAGCGCGGCGATCAGGATGAGACGCGCGCGACAATCTGGATGAGATTCTTACGTCGCGGTCACGGGCAAATTATCACTGTGATTGTCGCTGGCAAGGGCCTCGTCGGTTTCTGATTGCCGCTCCGCGACAAGTTCGTGCGTATTTTTGATTGTCGCGTAGGAAGCTGGTCTGCCGCGCTGGCGTTTGGCTTCCATGGCGGAACGCCGCCGGTAGCTTTCGACATTCATCTCGAAGATCGTTGCGTGATGAACAAGTCGGTCCACCGCGGCAAGCGTCATGGCTGGGTCGGGAAAGACCTTGTTCCATTCTCCAAAGGGCTGGTTGGCGGTGATCATGATGGATCGGCGCTCATATCTTGCGGAGATGAGTTCGAAGAGCACGCTGGTTTCGGCCTGATCCTTGGTGACGTAGGCCAGATCGTCGAGGATGAGCAGATCGAACTTGTCGAGCTTTGCGATGGCGGCTTCGAGTTGGAGTTCGCGTCGTGCGACCTGCAGCTTTTGGACAAGATCGGTCGTGCGGGTGAACAGCACGCGCCAGCCGTTCTCGATGAGGGCGAGGCCAGTCGCTGCCGCGAGATGGCTCTTTCCGCCGCCGGGCGGTCCAAACAACAGGATGTTGGCGCCCTTTGCGAGCCAGCTGTCGCCGGCGGCGATCGCCATGACCTGGGCCTTGGAGACCATGGGCACGGCGTCGAAGGCGAAGCTGTCGAGCGTCTTTCCGGGCGGCAGGTGGGCCTCCGCGAGATGTCTCTCGATCCTGCGATGGGCGCGTTCGGCCAGTTCATGCTCGGCGATGGCCGAGAGGAACCGGGCGGCGGGCCATCCTTCCCGATCGGCCTGTTCGGCGAACTGCGGCCAGAGCGTCTTGATTGTCGGCAGCCGGAGCTCGTTGAGCATGATGCCCAACCGTGCTTCGTCGATTGTGTGAATGTTCTTCATGCGACCTCTCCCGCGCAGGCCGTCCCGATCAGGGCTTCATAGCCATTGAGCGATGCGAGTTGCACATGAACGGTCGGCAACTGAGCCGGGTCCGGGCCGAAGAGCGCACGCAGGGCAGCCAGGTCCGGCAGTTCGCCGGCGTCGAGTGTTCTGGCAAGCTCCTCGGCCAGTTCACGCTCGCAGCCACGATCATGAGCCAGTGCCAGCAGTTCGACGGCAATTTTGCAGGCCTGCCTGTCGGGTAGTTGCTCGATGAGAGCATCGAAAACTCTACGATATTCAGCCCTCGGAAAGAGCTTGTCGCGATAGACGAGACCTCGAAGCGCCATCGGTTTTTTGCGCAGGGAATGAATGACGTGGTGATAATTGACGACCTGGTCGTGCTTGCCATTCGTATGGGCGCGGCCTCGTGGCAACGTCAGCAGATGCGTGCCACCGATGAAGACGTCGAGGCGATCATCGAACAGACGCACCCGCAGCCGGTGTCCGATCAGACGGGAAGGCACGGTGTAAAAGACCTTGCGCAAGGTGAAGCCGCCGGTACGCGACACCGTGATGACCACCTCTTCGAAGTCGGTGGTGCGGCGATCGGGAAGTTCCTGCAAATGGGAGCGCTCAGCATCGATGCGCCTGCCATGTGCGGCATTGCGACGGCCGACGATCTCGTCGATGAAGGCGCGGTAGGAGCCGAGATCGCCAAAATCCCTGGTGCCGCGCATCAGCAGAGCATCGCGGACCGCGTTCTTGAGATGGCCGTGGGAACTTTCGATCGAGCCGTTCTCGTGCGCGACGCCCTTGTTGTTGCGTGTCGGCGTCATGCGGTAATGGGCGCACAGTTCCTCGTAACGGAGCGTGAGATCGGCCTTGGCGTCGGCATCAAGGTTGCGGAAGGCGGCCGACAGGCTGTCGCTGCGATGATAGAGCGGCGAGCCACTGAGCGACCACAGCGCGTTCTGCAGGCCCTCGGCCAGAGCGATGAAGCTTTCGCCGCCAAGGATGATATGGGCGTGCTCGAAGCCCGACCAGACCAGCCGGAAGTGATAGAGCAGATGGTCGAGCGGCTGGCCGGCGATCGTCACGCAGAGGCGGCCCATATCGGTAAAATCCGACAGTCCCAACTGACCGGGTTCATGCGTTTGGCGGAAGATCACCTCCTGTGCCTCGCCGTGAACAGCCCGCCATGATCGGATACGCCGCTCAAGCGTGCGGCGAATACTTGTCGACAGTTCCGGATGACGCCGCAGCATCTCATTGTAAACGGCGACCGCTCGGATAGCCGAGCGCCATCTTGAGCGCGACTTCGACGGAGGTCGAGCCGCTGTCGGAATAGAACACCCGGTCGAGGCCGGCGGGTGCGAGGCCTACAAGCGCCCTGGCGAGGCGTTCGGCCGGCTCGTGGGTGAAGCCGGCAAAGATGATCTGATCGAGGCTCGCCGCGGTCGTCTCGATGGCCTTCATGATGCGGGGATGGCGATGGCCATGGGTGACGACCCACCAGGAGGAAATGGCGTCGAGGATGCGGGAGCCGTCGGCCTTGTGGAGATAGGCGCCTTCCGTCCGGACGATCTCGGGGATCGTCGGCTCAAGCGCATGCTGGGTGAACGGATGCCAGACTCGAGACTGCGCCATCAGTCGCCTCCGGCAATCAGGGCAAGGTCGAACCCGGCAACCATTGCATCTCTCAGCGTTTCACCCGTCAGCCTATCGAGCAGCGGCAGTCTCCCAAGCTGGCGCACGCCGCTGAAATCTACGATCGTCCTCTGGGTATCGGCCACCTCATCGCCGATGAAGGCAATGCCGATTAGCGGGATGGAACGGGCCCTGAGCGCCTCGATCGATAGCAGGGTGTGGTTGATCGTGCCGAGCGTGGTGCGGGCGCACAGAATGACCGGCATCCGCCACTGAGCGAATATGTCGATGAACCTTGTCTGTCGATTGAGCGGCACCATCAACCCGCCGGCGCCTTCAATGACGATCGGACCCGGCAAGTCAGGCAGAGAGAGCTTGGCCGCTTCGATCGCGATGCCGTCGAGTTCGGCTGAACGATGTGGCGAAAGCGGGCTCGTCAAACGGTAGACTTCCGGCAGCACATGCCCCATCGGCAGGCCGGCGAGCCGTTCGACAACCTCGCTGTCGGTTTCCCCGTCGAGGCCCGATTGCACCGGCTTCCAGTAGAAGCCGTCGAGCAGGCCGGCGAGCCCGGCCGAAAATACCGTCTTGCCGATTCCGGTATCTGTTCCGGTGATGACGATATGCTTGGTCATGCCGTGGCCAACACCTCGACGAGCGCCTCTACCATGGCCGAAATGTCGGCCTCGTCGACGTTGAGCGTCAGCGAAATGCGGAGCCGCGATGTGCCCTCGGGCACGGTCGGCGGACGAATGCCGCGAATGTCGAAGCCGCGTGCCTGCAGTGCCGCCGCCACCGCCATGGTGCGCCTGTTGTCGCCGATGACAAAGGGCTGGATCTGCGAGCCGCTGGGTGCCACGCCGCAGCGCTCGGCCAATTGGCCGCCCGCGAAGGCAACACGCTCCTGCAACTGGACACGGCGTTCGGGCTCATCGGACAGCATGGCAATCGCTTCGCGCACGGCCACTGCCATCAGCGGCGATGGCGCGGTGGAATAGATGAATGGCCGGCAGCGGTTGACGAGATAGTCGCACAGCAGTCCCGGCCCGGTGACGAGTGCGCCGGACGCGCCGAGCGCCTTGCCGCAAGTATGGAGCGCAATGATGTTGTCGCGGCCCTCGAATGCGGCGGCCAGCCCCCGGCCCTCCGGTCCCCAGACGCCGGTGGCATGCGCCTCGTCGACAACGATGAGTGCCTCATGCCGATCGGCAAGCGCGACCAGGCTCTTCATCGGCGCGCGGTCGCCATCCATGCTGTAGAGGCTTTCGACCACGATCCAGACGCGCCCGGTGCCGCCTCCGGCGCGCCAGCGCGTGATTGCATCCTCGAAGGCATCGACGTCGTTGTGCGCGGCGAGCTTGAACTCGGCGCGTCCGGCGCGGGCCCCCTCATGCATGCTGGCGTGGGCGAACTCGTCGAGGACCAAAAGGTCGCCCTTCTGCGGCAGGGCGGTCAGCAGGGCGTAGTTGGCGATGTAGCCGCTGCCGAAGAAAAGCGCGCGTTCAGCTCCGAAAAACGCCGACGCGTCCGCCTCCAGGGCCTCGTGTTCCGGCGCATTGCCGCGCAACAGCCGCGATCCGGTCGCGCCGACCGGCGTGCCCTGCACGATCGCCGCGGCAACCGCGTCGCCAAGCCTCCTCGAGGTGGCGAGCCCGAGATAGTCGTTCGACGAGAAATCGAGGCCGGCTCGCGGCGACAGTGTCCGCAACCGGTCCTTGCGCGCCAGTCCCTGCAAGGTCGCGTCATAGCGGGCAAGCGGTGCCCCGTTCATTGCGGCTCGAGTTCCATCGGCTCGATGCCGAGACGGCGGAACAGAAGGCTATCCTTGTCTTCGCCGGGATTGTTCGCCGTCAGCAGCGTGTCGCCGACGAAGATCGAGTTGGAGCCGGCAAAGAAGCACAGCGCCTGCATTTCTTCGGTTATGGCGGTGCGGCCGGCTGAAAGTCGGACATGCGATTTCGGCATCATGATGCGCGCCAGCGCGATCACTCGCACGAATTCGATCGGCTCGATCGGCCTGGCGTCGGCAAGCGGGGTGCCGGCGATCGGGATAAGCATGTTGATCGGAACGCTTTCGGGGCGCTCCGGCAGATTGGCCAGAGTCACCAGCATGTCGATCCGGTCCACCGGCTCTTCGCCCATGCCGACAATGCCGCCACAGCAGACCTTGATGCCGCTGTCGCGGACATTGGCCAGCGTATCCAGCCGGTCGGCAAACGTCCGGGTCGAGATGACCTCTGAGTAGTAGCGCTCGGAGGTGTCGATGTTGTGGTTGTAGTAGTCAAGGCCAGCCTCTTTCAGTTGCTGCGCCTGGCCGGGATCGAGCATGCCGAGCGTCATGCAGGTTTCCATGCCGAGCGCTTTGACGCCCTCGACCATCGCCACGACCGCATCCATGTCGCGCGCCTTGGGATTGCGCCAGGCGGCGCCCATGCAATAGCGCGTCGCGCCGGCGTCGCGCGCCTTCGTCGCTTCGGCGATGACGCGCCGGACCTCCATCAGCTTCGACGCCTTCAACCCGCTTTCGTGATGCGCCGACTGGCTGCAATAGCCGCAATCCTCCGGACAGCCGCCTGTCTTGATGCTGAGAAGCCGGCTGAGCTGGACCTTGTTGGGATCGAAATTCTGGCGGTGCACGGTCTGCGCCTGAAACAGCAGGTCGTTGAAGGGCGCGTCGTGGAGAGACTGGGCCTCTTCAAGGCTCCACATCCGGCGGTCGCCGAGTGATTGAATTTCCGGCGCGGTCTTTTCCGAAATCGCTGCGTGCATTTCCATCCTGTTCCTTGCGTTGTGGCTGGGTCGGCTCATGCACGCCGTGCATGATGAGATGTCGGTAGCTTTCGACAAGCTGATCCTTGGTCAAGCGCCCACCCTCGCGGTACCAAGCGGTCAATCCTGTAAGCATCGCCAGGATTGCAAATGTCGCCACTTTAATGTCTGGCACTTTCAGCTTTCCGCAGTCGACGCCATCTTGCAATATGACCGTCAATTCGTTCTCGTATTCGTGCCTCAGACCCGCGACGATCCGGTGATGCTCCGGGAGAAGGTTCCGAATCTCCATGTTCCCAACGAAGACTTCCTTTTGTTTGCGCGCGTGATAGCGCACGTGGAAGTCAATAAATGCATGGAGCCGGGCAAGTGGATCAGTGGTCTGAGGCTTTTCGGAACGCCAGCTCTCCAGCAAATCCTCCATGTGCTTGACCATGATGGTCAGCAACAGGTCGTTCTTGCTCGGATAATATCGATAAAGCGATCCAGCCTGAATTCCGACTTCCTTTGCCAGCTCTCTGAGGGTTACGGCTGCGAAGCCATGTGCGGCGATCAGATCGACCGCAGCAGCGCGTATTGCCTCCTCGGTCCGCGTTCCATTGGATCCGGTGGTTCGAACCATCCTGAGCATTCCTGATTTTCTGTCAGGCCACTTGCATAGCGCGAGAAAGCAGTCTATGCAAGTTAAACAAACGGTCGACCGTTTTTTTAACTGCTTGGTTCAGCGACCATGCATGGCCCATGCACCTGGGAAGATGCCGTGATGTTAGACCAAGGGCAGCTTACGATTTCGACGGTTGGACCTGTCCGCAATGCGTACCGGCGAAGCGTCACTTCCATCGCGGTCGACTTCGCGCCGTTTTTCGGCGGATCTCTGTTGAAAATCGCGCTGGGAACGACGCTCGTTGTGGCGACCTCGCGGCTTAAGCGGGGGGCATGATGGCGGCCCTTAGGAACTCCATTGATACACGCTCGCAAGACTTCATGAGCAACAGCCTGGCGATGGAGGCATTGCTTCGAGATTTGCGTGAAAAGCTCGCCAGCGCGGCGGAAGGCGGCAGTGACGAGTCCAAGGCCAGGCATGTCGCTCGGGGAAAGCTGCTGGCGCGCGATCGTGTCGACATGCTTATGGATCCTGGCGCTCCGTTCCTCGAACTGTCGCCGCTTGCCGCGCACGAACTGTACGGCGGTGATGTATCGTCGGCCAGCATCATCACCGGCATCGGTCGGGTGAGCGGGCGCGAATGCGTAGTCGTCGCCAATGATGCCACCATCAAGGGCGGCACCTATTATCCGATGACGGTGAAGAAGCATCTCAGAGCGCAAGACGTCGCTCTGCAGAACCGATTGTCGTGCATCTACATGGTTGACTCGGGTGGCGCCTTTCTGCCGCAACAGGACGAGATATTTCCGGATGAGCGCAATTTCGGTCGCATCTTCTATAATCAGGCGCGTATGTCGGCTGCGGGAATTCCGCAGATAGCCATCGTCATGGGATCCTGCACGGCCGGCGGCGCCTATGTTCCGGCCATGTCCGATCAGAGCATCATCGTGAAGAATCAGGGCACGATCTTCCTGGGGGGCCCTCCACTGGTCAAAGCCGCGACTGGTGAGGTGGTCAGCGCAGAGGACCTTGGTGGCGCCGAAGTGCACAGCCGTCAGTCGGGCGTCACAGACTATTATGCAACCAGCGACGCGCACGCGATCGGAATTGCGCGACGCATCGTTGCGGGGACAAACGCAACTGAACGGCGAGCGCGGGGAATCGTGGCGCCGCGCGCGCCACTTTACCCGGCCGGCGATCTTTACGGCATCGTGCCGGCCGACGCGCGCAAGCCGTTTGATGTACGCGACATCATTGCGCGGGTTGTCGATGCGTCGGAATTCGATGAGTTCAAGGAACTCTACGGACAGTCACTGGTCTGCGGTCTTGCCCACATCTGGGGCCATCCGATCGGCATCCTCGCCAACAACGGAATCCTGTTCGGCGAGAGCGCCCAGAAGGGCGCGCATTTCGTCGAACTGTGCAGCCAGCGCAACATCCCGTTGTTGTTCCTCCAGAATATCACCGGCTTCATGGTCGGACGCAAATATGAAGCCGGGGGTATCGCCAAGGATGGCGCGAAGCTCGTTACCGCAGTCGCGACCACCAATGTGCCGAAATACACGGTTGTGATCGGCGGCAGCTATGGCGCTGGCAACTATGGCATGTGCGGGCGTGCCTACTCTCCGCGCTTCCTTTGGATGTGGCCGAATGCACGCATTTCGGTGATGGGCGGGGAGCAGGCGGCGACGGTTTTGTCTCTGCTGCGCCGCGAGGCCATCGAAGCGAAGGGGGGAGTCTGGACCGCCGAGGATGAGGAGGCATTCAAGGCGCCGATCCGCGAGCAGTACGAAACTCAGGGGCACCCCTACTATGCGACGGCGCGACTGTGGGACGACGGCATCATCGACCCCATGGACACCCGCCGGGTGTTGGGTCTTGCGCTGGCCGCCGGGACCAACGCACCGATCGAACCGACTTCGTTCGGCGTGTTCAGGATGTGACCATGGAAGCGGGCTTTCGAATCGAAACCTCTGGCGGCGCGGCGCGCGTCATCCTTGACCGTCCCGAAAGGCACAATGCACTTGATGACGCCCTGATCGCTGGTCTGACAGAGGCTTTCCTCGGTTTAGACAGAGATCCTTTGATTGATTGCGTCGTGCTCGCCGCCGTAGGCAGGAGCTTCAGCGCAGGTGGCGATCTGTATTGGATGAAGCGTGCGGCGGAGCAGGATCGCGCGGGCAATTTCACCGATACGCAGGCGCTGGTGCGGTTGATGCGCTCGCTTGACGAACTGTCCAAGCCGACCATGGCCATCGTTCAGGGCGCAGCCTATGGCGGCGGCGTCGGGCTGATCGCCTGTTGCGATATAGCGATCGCAGCGGACTCGGCGAGGTTCGCGCTTTCCGAGGTGAAGCTCGGGCTGATTCCGGCGGCGATTAGTCCTTACGTCGTCCGCGCGATCGGATCGCGACAGGCTAGGCGCTATTTTCAGACAGCGGAGGCATTCGACGCGGCGGAGGCGATGAGAATTGGGCTCCTTCACGAAGTCGTTGTGTCGGATCGGCTGGAAGCCAGGGCCTCGGAGATTGTTGCCGCGTTATATGCTGCTGCCCCTGAAGCCCGCAAAGCGGCGAAACGTCTCGTTTTCGACGTTGCTCATCGTCCGGTCGACGATGAGCTGTGTGACATGACAGCGGAGCTGATCGCCGAAATCAGATCGCGCGACGAAGCAAGGGAAGGGCTCTCAGCCTTCTTCGAAGGCCGCAAGCCAAACTGGCTGCAAGAAGAGGGAGCCCCATGAGCGCCGCTAAGGAAAGGCAACAGGTAAAACGGTTCGGCAAACTGCTAATCGCCAATCGTGGCGAGATCGCTTGCCGTATCATCCGCACCGCGCGGCGTATGGGCATTCGTACGGTAGCGGTCTTCTCCGAAGCGGATCGCGACGCGCAACATGTGTCTATGGCCGACGAAGCAGTGCTCGTCGGATCGGCCTCGGCCCGTGAAAGCTATCTGAGTATCGATAAAATCGTCGCCGCCGCCGGCAGGACCGGCGCCGAAGCGATTCATCCTGGCTACGGCTTTCTATCTGAAAACGAGGAATTCGCAGCCGCCTGCGCTGCTGCCAACATAGTCTTCGTGGGCCCCTCGATCGAGGCCATTCGCGCCATGGGTTCGAAGTCGTCGGCCAAGGCCCTGATGGAGACCTCAGGCGTCCCGCTGGTGCCGGGCTACCATGGCGAAGCGCAGGATATGCCGACGCTGTCGCGCGCCGCTGCGAACATAGGCTATCCGGTCCTGGTAAAGGCTTCGGCTGGCGGCGGTGGCAAGGGCATGCGCATTGCAGAAAGCGCAGATGGACTGGCCGCCGCGGTTTCTGCGGCCAAACGCGAAGCGGCTGCTGCCTTTGGCGACGACCATGTCTTGATCGAGAAATATGTCGTCAGGCCGCGCCACATCGAAGTTCAAATCTTCGGCGACATACATGGCAACATCGTCTCGTTGTTTGAGCGCGAATGCACGCTGCAACGACGGCACCAAAAAGTAGTCGAGGAAGCGCCGTCCGCCACATTGTCGGCGGTTCAGCGCGAGGAGATTTACGCGGCAGCGCGGGCGGCCGGCGCTGCCGTCGCCTACACCGGTGCTGGAACTGTCGAGTTCGTAGCCAACCAGGATGGCTTCTACTTCATCGAGATGAACACGCGGCTCCAGGTCGAGCATCCGGTAACCGAGATGATCACGGGCCTCGATCTTGTAGAATGGCAGTTGCGAATCGCCTCCGGCGAGGAGCTCCCGCTGAAGCAGGCCGACATCAAGAAGGAAGGCCACGCCTTTGAGGTGCGTGTCTATGCCGAAGATCCCGAAAGCGGGTTCCTTCCGTCCATAGGCAAGGTCGGGGTTTGGCGCCAGCCCGCAACCGGTGACGGAATTCGGATCGACAGCGGCTTCCGTAGGGGTGACACCATCACTCCGCACTACGACCCGATGCTTGCCAAGCTTATCGTTCACGGCGCGGGTCGCATGCAGGCGCTCGACCGTCTCGCCGAAGCGCTCGCTGGTTTTCAGGTCGCTGGCGTGAAAACCAACCTTTCGTTTCTGCGCGCTCTGATTGGCCACGACAAGGTCCGGGAAGGCGCGATGGACACCGGCTTCATCGAGCGCGAGTTGACCACACTGCTGTCGTCCACGGGTAAGCCAGAAGACCTCGATCTAGCCGCTGCGACCGCCGCTGTCCTGCAGGCAGAGCAGACATTGCACCCAACAGAACCGCTATCCCCATGGGACTCGGTCGACGGCTGGATGATCGCCGGGCAGCGCAAGAACAAATTGACGTTTGAATCCGGCGGCCAAGCGGCAGAAGCGACTCTTGTCTACCAACGTGGCGGGCTTTTGCTCGCCACGGCCTCGGGCTGTTTGCCCTTTCGCTTCAAAGCCCAGAGGGACGCAAAACTGGATGTCTTCCTGGGCGATGCCAAGGAGACCGTTCTCGCAGCGTGGAGTGGCCGCGACCTCGAGATTGTAACGCCGAGGGGACGTCGCAGGCTGCATTGGGCGGATCCGATGCTTGGGGACGAGGCAGAGGCGGCCGCCGTTGGCCATTTCCGGGCGCCGATGCCAGGCGCGATCCGGCAGATCCTGGCGGCGCCGGGTGATACGCTCAAGCGGGGCGATTCCGTGCTCATCATGGAAGCGATGAAGATGGAACATACGCTCAAGGCTCCGGCGGACGGAAAACTGATCTCGCTCAAATGCGCGGTCGGCGATTTCGTGCAGGAGGGCATCGATCTCGCCGAGTTCGAGGCAGATGGAGCCGACAAGTGACCAGTCGTGTGAAGATCGTCGAGGTCGGCCCGCGTGATGGATTGCAGAACGAGGCGACGCCTCTGAGCATCGAGACGCGAGTTGCGTTCGTCGAAAGGCTTCTCGCCGCGGGCCTCGAAACGGTCGAGGTGGGCAGCTTCGTCTCATCGAAGTGGGTGCCTCAAATGGCCGGGACCGCGGAGGTGTTGGCGAACGTCATCGCACGTCATCGCGGCAACTTTCCGGTGTTGGTACCCAACGAGAAAGGCCTCGACGCGGCTCTCGAATCCGGCGCGAAGGAGATCGCGATCTTTGCCGCGGCTTCAGAGAGTTTCTCGCTGAAAAACATCAATTGTAGCATCGCCCAGTCCATCGACCGCTATCGGCCCGTCGCCGATCGCGCCCGCGACGCCGGCATCCGCATCCGCGGCTATGTCTCCTGCGTGCTTGGCTGCCCATACGAAGGCGCGGTCGCAACCGGCAAGGTCGTTTCCGTTTCCGAACAGCTCTCAAGTCTCGGCTGCTACGAGATTTCGCTCGGCGATACGATCGGCACTGGCACGCCTGGCAAGGTCAGTGAACTGATCAAGGCCGTGAGCAACTCGATCCCGGTCGAGCAAGCAGCAGTCCACTTCCACGATACGTACGGCCAGGCGCTCGCCAACATCTACTCCGCGCTTGAACAGGGTGTGATGGTCGTTGACGCTGCGGCTGGCGGTCTTGGCGGCTGCCCTTACGCTCGCGGCGCAAGCGGTAACGTCGCGACCGAGACCGTCGTCTACATGCTGGACGGGATGGGCGTCGACACCGGCGTCAATCTGATGGGGCTTTTGGAGGCCGTCGACTTCATCGGCGAGGCTCTTGGCCGCGCCTCACAGTCACCTGTCTTCAAAGCGCTTGCTCACCACTAAAGGTGACTGACAAACAACGAGGTGTGGAATGAGCGACCCTCTACTATTCGAACGCACTGCGGCCGTTGGCACAATCACGTTCAATCGGCCAAAGGAACTCAACGCGGTCAATCTTGATATGGCGCGCGCAATGGGTAGGCTGGCCAACACACTCCCAACGATTGAGGGCATGAAAGCCATAGTGCTGAGGGGCGCGGGCAGCCATTTCATGGCTGGTGGTGATATCGGTGCTTTCAGGGGCGAGCCGGAGAAGACGCTGCCGGTGATCACCGAGATCATCGACCATTTCCATGCCTTTATCCTGGCTCTTCAGAAGGCGCCGCAGCCCGTGATCTGCGCCGTGCGTGGCGCCGCGGCCGGCGGGGGCTTTTCAATGGCCATCGGCGGCGACATTGTAGTCGCTGACGAGACGGCCCGATTCACACCTGCCTATCGCCGTTTGGGAACTACACCCGACGGTGGCGGGAGCCTTCTGTTGGCTCCGTTGGTCGGCCCTAAAAAGGCCGCCGAACTCTTCCTGACCGGGGGCGCGTACAACGCAGATCAGGCGCTCGAAATGCGTCTGATAAATTGTGTTGTGCCAGCCACCGAACTCGACATGGCCGTCGACCGGTTCACAACGGAATTGTCGATGAATTCGGCCAGCGTGGCGGCCGGAATCAAGGGATTGCTGAAGCGCGAGTCGCTTGCGGCCTTCGCTGCCCATCTGGATGCGGAGAAGGCATCCTTCCTTGCCTGCGCGCAACGAAGCGATTTTGCCGAGGGCGTCGACGCATTTCTGTCGAAGCGCTCTCCCGTGTTCACACACTGACTCTTTGGAGACGCCTGGCATGAACAAGATTTTCGAAAGTGCCGCTGAAGCCCTGTCCGGCGTCTTAAGGGACGGGATGACGATCATGTCCGGCGGCTTTGGCCTGTGCGGGATTCCGGAGGGGCTGATCCTCGCTTTGAAAGAATCGGGCGTGCGTGACCTCACGATCATCTCCAACAATGCGGGCGTCGATGGGGTAGGGCTCGGCGTGCTGCTGGAGACCAGGCAAATCCGCAAGATGGTGTCATCCTACGTTGGCGAGAACAAACTCTTCGCCGAGCAGTATCTCTCCGGTGCGCTCGAACTTGAATTTACTCCTCAAGGCTCACTGGCAGAGCGCATTCGCGCCGGAGGTGCCGGCATCCCGGCTTTTTTCACCAGGACAGGCGCCGGCACAATCGTGGCCGAGGGTAAAGAAACCAGGGAAATTGATGGCGAGACCTACGTTCTTGAGCATGCTCTGAAAGCAGATCTTGCGCTTGTGCACGCCTGGAAAGCAGATCGGGAAGGCAATCTCGTGTTCCGCAAAACCGCAAGGAACTTCAATCCCGACATGGCGACCGCCGCGCGCGTTTGTGTTGTCGAGGCCGAGCACCTGGTAGACACAGGGACTTTCGATCCCGATTCCATCGTGACACCCGGCATCTATGTGGATCGCGTCGTGGTGACCCCCGACCCTGTCAAGCGCATTGAGCAGTGCACGATCCGTCGTCTCGAAACCGATTGAGGAGCAGAAGCATGGCCTGGACCCGCGATCAAATGGCAGCCCGCGCCGCAGAGGAGCTGCGCGACGGCTATTACGTCAATCTCGGCATCGGCATCCCGACCCTTGTCGCGAACTACATACCTCAAGGCATGTCGGTCCAATTACAGAGCGAAAACGGCATGCTCGGCATGGGTCCCTTCCCGTTCGAAGGCGAGGAGGACGCCGATCTGATCAATGCTGGCAAACAGACAATCACTCAATTGCCGACGTCGAGCTTCTTTTCCTCGGCGGATTCATTTGCCATGATCCGCGGTGGCCACATCGACCTTTCTATCCTTGGAGCGCTCCAGGTATCCGAAACCGGTGATCTCGCCAACTGGATGGTTCCCGGAAAAATGGTTAAGGGAATGGGTGGCGCGATGGACCTCGTCGCCGGCGTCAAGCGCGTCGTAGTGTTGATGGAGCACTGTGCTGCTGGAACGTCGAAGCTGGTCCGTTCGTGTACCTTGCCGCTGACCGGGAAGGCGGTCGTCGATCTCGTCATCACAGATCTTGGGGTGTTCAAAATCGAGCACGCTGCTTTGACTCTGATTGAGCTCGCAGCCGGCATCACGATAGAGGAGATTTCTTCGAAAACCGAAGCAGAATTTTCGGTGATGCTATCGACACGAGCGGAAATGGTTGTAGCTCAGGCACGCTGAATGAGACGGCTCGTGAGTTGAAGGCCATATTTGCGCATCTTTGCGTAAAGTGTCGGTCGTGTGATTCCGAGCGCCTCGGCAGCCTTGGCTATGTTGTACCCCGTATCCTCAAGGCATCTGAGAATTGTTTGCCTTTCTACCTCGTCAAGATTGAAAGTCCGCACCAACGAAGTGGAGGGCTCTGGCGTCTCACGGTGGGGCTCCGCTGAGAGCCAGTCGGCTGGCATGCTCTCAACATGATCGCCGTCGACCATGTTAACGAGCCGTTCGATAACATTTTGTAGTTGCCGGATGTTCCCTGGCCAAGAATACGACTCAAGCTGAGATAGGGCAGTGGGCGACAAAGCGATCGTCGGGCGATGAAGGGCGGCGCAGCTGCGCCTTATGAATTCATCGACCAAGCGTGGAATGTCCTCGCGCCTGTTTCGAAGAGGGGGCATGTCGATCTGAATTACGTCAAGCCGGTAAAAGAGATCCTCTCGAAACGCCGATCTTGAGACCATCTCCTTCAAATCCCGGTTGGCGGCGACGATCACACGCACGTCGATAGCAATGCTCGCGGCACCGCCGATACGCGTGATCTGACGTTCCTGAAGCACTCGCAGAAGCTTGGCCTGCACGTCGAGCGGCATTTCTGAAATCTCATCGAGAAAGATAGTACCCCCCGATGCCAACTCGAAACGGCCAGGCCGCCCGACTTTGTCTGCTCCAGTGAAACTGCCTGGTACATAGCCGAACAGTTCACTCTCGATCAGATCTCTCGGCAAGGCGGCGCAGTTGATGGCGACAAACGGCCCGCTTGCGCGCTGTCCATCATTGTGGATCGATTGGGCAAAAACCTCTTTTCCGGTTCCGCTTTCGCCGTAAAGCAAGACGTTGGCGTCAGAACGTGCCGATCGTCTGCCGGCGGCGATTGCCTCTTTGATTGCCCGCGAGTGGCCCAGAACATCTGCGAAACGATAGCGTGCCCGGTCGCCAGCCATCCGGTTGGACAATTTTTTTACCCTGGACATCTCGCGAAAGGTGTTGACGACTGAAATCACCGATCCGGCCTCGCCGAGGATGGGAATTGCGGTATCCATGATGTGGAGGTCGAGGCGCGGGGAGCGAATGTGCAATTCGCGGTCTACATAACCCTCGCCGGTTTTGAACACTCCTCCGATTGTCAGGTCGAAATCGAGGATCGCGGTGAGGCGCTTGCCGATACAATCGTTCACCGCCAGCTTCAACATACGGGAGGCTGGGACGTTCATATGCTGAACGATGCCCGCGTTGTCGAGCACCAGCAGGCCGTCGGAGATATGGTCCATCACCGCCCTCTGCTCTGCGATGACCCGGTCGAGCGTCTCGGTGTGGTCGTGGCGATCAAGCGCGCGTGCGACAAATTGCGCACCGATTTTGCAAAGGCTCTTTACCGAAGACTTGGGCGTCGAATCTAGCACTCCCATACACAGGTTTAGTTCGGGGGAATTTTCCGGCGATATCCGTTCGCATGCGCTGGGAGGGATTGGAGAGATCTTCCCCACCTCGAAATTCGCCTGCGCATCCGGTAACCGATCGATAATGTTAGGCAAAGCCGCAACGACATGGTCCTTTCCATCAACTATCCACCATACGACTACCAACCCGCGAATCACTTTGGTCAGCAACTCGTCCAGCTCGACAAGATATCGAACAAGATACTTTGGTTGACGCCGTCCTGACATTCGCTTTCCTGCGTTTCGCGGAAGGGTTGGCCGGCTGTCGGCACATGTCAACTGCCCGAATTGGTGAACCTTGGTGGACCGAACTCAATAGCTGTCAAGGACAGAGTTTCTGCAACTGAGGGAAGCCGCCCAGATGCTGACAGGTAGCCTCGGCAAGGTCTCTTCCACTCTCAATCGCCTCCTGCACCGAACAGCCACGGAGATGCGCAACAACAAACCTGCAATGAAACTGTCTCCAACACCGGTGGTGTCGACGACGGGGACTCTCCTTGCGCTGACCTGAATTGTTTCTATGCCATTTTTCCCATGCTGCCCAGGGCGCCGCAAGGCTACGGGACAGTTCACGACGCGACCGGCCTTGATCGCGTAGCCAACCTATATGGACATGTCCACTTTGTGGCTTTGGAAGCAAAGCCGCTCGAAGGCGAGACCGGCGAGCTAGCTGCCAACGGGACCGCTTCGTCGTTGCCGCCGGACACACCACAACGGGGCTGCATTCTGACAATCACCGATGCGACGGCGAACATCGTCGCCGAACCGGCTGGCACTGGTGGGAAAGGAGATCTACGGCCGCCCCTCGCAGACTTTCGTTCCTGGGCCTGTTGCATTCAATTCCCGGCGGTGACGTGATCGCATTTGTCGTTTACAAGATTGTTCGGCAATGCCAGAGCGCATATTTTCGCGGCCTCGACCGTTGATTTTGTCTAGCTGGCCCGAACCTTCAAGGAGTGCCCATG
>CAYJMY010000007.1:37404-52069 GCA_964371125.1 uncultured Mesorhizobium sp.
CATGTCGATTCCTGCCCCGTTCATTTCACGACCGATGCCGATTGTGAAGGATTGGGTCGACATCAATGGCAATCTAAAAAACGCCTACTACAGCGTCGTGTTTGACCGGTGCTCAGACGGTGCATTCGAGCTGTTGGGCATGGGCTTGGATTATGTGCAGCAGCGCAACCTGTCATTCTACACGGCGGAGAACCATGTCTGTTATCTCCGCCCGCTGCGCCTCGATGACCAAGTGACGGTTAGTTTCCAGATTCTCGACCACGATGAGAAGAGAATCCGCTCATACCAAGAAATGCATCACGTGGACGGCTGGCTGGCAGCGACATCAGAAACGCTCTCTCTGCACGTCGACTTGTCGGGACCAAAAGTGTCTCCATTTCCGGCAGATATTCGGACGAAAGTTGAAGCCATGACCGCGGCCCATGCGGCTCTGCCGCTACCGGAACGGGCTGGCAGACATATCGATATCTTCACGACGATTGAACAGCCGAACCAAGAGAAACATGCCGACCCAGCATAGCGTTCTGGTATCTGCGTTGATTCAGGCATTGAATGGCGGTCTGATGCGCGGCGGTCGCTCGAAGTCGAAACAACCGACAACACCCTGACATAGCGATCTATGCGATCCACATACAGCCGTGTCGCGAAACCCGCCACGGGATTGCTGCCATAGCTACCGCGCCGCCAAGCTTATTTTACGTATGTATAATTTTTAATCGTATAATATTTATACATTCGCTAGATGGATTGACTGGGCTAGCGTCCACAACCATCTGATTTTACACGATTTAACCGCTCCTTTCGAACTGGCACGCTCCCTGCAATGCAATGCTGGAAGGCGCTCCCTTTATTGCGCCTGAAGAAGCGACCAGTCCATAGGAATCGTCAATGACCGACGCGATGCTGCATCCTGATTTTGAGACGCTGTCTTCATCCGAAGTCAGCGAGATGCAGAACAAACTGTGGGCCGCGCAGTGGCCTTATGTTCGGACGTCGCCATTTTATCGCAACAAGCTCAACGGCGCATCCTCCGGGGATATCGTACTCGATCGGTTGGGCGAACTGCCCTTCACCGAGAAGGACGATCTGCGCAAGAGCCAGGAGATTTCCTACCCATTTGGCGACTACGTCCGCTGTCGTGAGGATCAGGTCGTCAGGCTCCATCGCACTTCCGGCACGACCGGAAGGCCACTGCATCTGGCAAACAGCCAGAAGGACGTTGATCTGATCGCCAAGATCGGCGGCCGCGCACTTTTCGCCGCCGGCCTTCGTCCCGGAGATCGTGTCGTTCACTGCCTGAACTATTGCATGTGGACCGGCGGACTAACTGATCACATGGCGTTGGAAGCAGCTGGCGCCTGCGTTGTGCCATTCGGGGTAGGCAATACGACCAAGCTCGTCGAGACAATTGCAGACCTCGGCGTCAACGTCATTTCCTGCACTCCATCCTACCCATCGCTGCTTGAGAAAATCCTTCGCGAAACGAGCAACAAGCGACCGCGAGACCTCGGTTTGCGTCTCGGTCTCTTCGGCGGCGAGGCTGGCCTGGACAATCCCGAGTTCCGTTCCGCGATGGAAACCACCTGGGGCTTTGGCGTGCGCAATGCCAATTATGGCATGTCGGAGATCCTGAGCCTTTTCGCGAGCCAGTGCGAACGAACAAACGATCTTCACTTCCATGGCTCAGACGCGGTCTTTGTCGAAATTCTCGACGCCAACGAGAACAGCTTGCCCATCCGCGAAGGCACGACCGGGGAGTTGGTGTGCACGCACCTGGCCAAGGAATGCCAGCCGCTTCTGCGCTACCGGACGCGCGACCTGATTACGGTAACGGGGAGCGGCCCGTGCGAATGCGGACGGACAGCCTGGCGCTTCCGGGTCACTGGTCGGACTGACGACATGTTCAATGTTCGCGGGATCAACGTCTTCCCGACCGCGATTCAGAAAGCGGTCCTTGGTCGACCCGACATCGCCTCAGGTCACTTCCGGATCGTGCTCAAGGGGCCCGGACCATATGACCGCGTCGAGGTGAAGGCGGAAGCCGCCGAGGGCCTGGCACCCTCGGATTGGGAGGGAGCCGCCAAAGCCCTCGCTGAAGCGATCCACGAAACTGCCGGCGCCTCGGCGCGCGTCGTCCTGGTGCCGCTCGATCATCTCCCGCGCACCGATGGAAAGACAAGCTGGATAGAAAGGGTCTGATGATGAACTTCACTCTCTACGAGCGTCGCGGAGCTATCGGTCTTGTGACGCTGAACCGCCCGGACCGGCTCAATGCGATCAGCACGGTCCTGCTCGCCGCGTTCTCGGCGGCGCTGAAGGAAGCCACCACAGATCCGGAAACCTCAGTCATCGTCTTGACCGGTGCCGGGCGCGCTTTCTGCTCCGGCGACGACCTCAAGGAAGTCGACCATGACAACCAGACGCCGGAGTCCGTGCGAGCGCACATCACGGCAATCCAGGAGATAACCCATTTGATGCTCGGCTGTGACAAGCCGATCGTGGGTGCCATCCATGGTTACGCAGTCGGCGGCGGTTTCGAGTGGCTTCTCAACTGCGACATCGTCGTGGCGTCCGAGCAACTGACGGCCTTCTTTCCCGAATTCGACTGGGGCTACTACGTCACGGGCGGCGTCACCCACTTGCTGCCGCAGACGGTCGGCTACCAGCGCGCGATGGAGTTGATGCTGCTTGGGGAGAGGCAATCGGCTGCCGACCTCAAGGCCCTGGGTATGGTCAATTTCGTCGTCCCACAAGACCAGATGCAAGCCAAGGCCCTCGACGTGGCCGAGAAGATTGCCTCAAAGGCCCGCTTTTCGGTCGCCAGGCTCAAACGGATGCTGAATCAGGATCTCGGCGCCCAACTTTGGCGCGCCGTTGAGCTTGAGCAAGAAGCCACCATCGAATGCTTCCTGCGGCCCGAGGTCACGGCAAGGGTGGAGAAATTCACAACAAGAAAACGGGGATGAACCTCGTCGTCCGGTCGGCAGTCAACTGCCGGCCAACTGATGTGTTTGAGTACTGGGAATGAACCCAAAGAGTGGAACCAGGAGAAATTCGATGTTTAAGAAACTTGCGCTATCCGCAGCAGCCGTTGCGCTTTTGGCAAGCGCTGCACACGCCGATATTGTAGTCGGTGTCGCCGGTCCGGTGACGGGTCAATATGCGTCCTTCTACGAGCAAATGAAGCGCGGCGCCGAAGCTGCGGCAAAAACCATCAACGACGCCGGCGGCATCAACGGCGAAAAGATCGTGCTTCAACCAGAGGACGACGCCTGCGACCCGAAACAAGCGGTCGCCGTTGCCAATAAGCTTGCCGCGCAGGGCGTCGCCGCCGTCATCGGCCATCTCTGCACAAGCTCATCAATTCCAGCCTCGGAAGTGTACGCAGAATCTGGCATCCCGATCATTAGCTCAGCATCGACAGGCCCGCTGTTCACCGACCGGGGCCTGACCAACGCGTTCCGCACGTGCGGCCGCGACGACCAGCAGGCAACAGTGGCTGCGGAAGCGATCATCGCACGAAAGCTCGGTACTAAGATCGCCATCATCCACGACAAGTCGACTTACGGTCAAGGTCTGGCAGAAGGCGTGAAGAAGAACCTGAATGACAAGGGTGTGAAAGAAACGGTCCTCGACACTGTCACACAAGGCGACAAGGATTTCTCGACGCTAATCTCGAAGCTAAAGCAGGCGAACGTCGATCTCGTCTTCTTCGGCGGCTATTTCGCGGAAGGCGGCCTCTTCGTTCGACAGGCCCGTGAGCAGGGCCTCACCGCCACGTTCATGGGTGGCGACGGCATCGCCAGCACGGAGTTCGCCAGCATCGCCGGACCGGCAGCCGATGGGTTCCTGATGACGTTCTATCCAGATCCGCGCGAGAACCCGAAAGCAGACGCCATCGTCAAATCCTTCCGCGACGGCGGCTACGAACCTGAAGGCTACACGCTTTATACCTATGCGGCAGTGCAAGTCTATGCGCAGGCAGCAACCGCCGCCGGCTCGACAGAGGGCCCGAAGATTTCCGAAGCCCTGCATACCGGCAAATTCGAGTCGGTGCTGGGTGATATCGCATTCGACAAGAAGGGCGATCCGAATACCGAACCCTTCATCCTCTACACCTGGAAAGGCGGCAAATACACGCCGACCAGATAAATCGTCCTCCCACGATGACCTGCCGGGCGGAGTGTTTGTTCCGCCCGGCCCTTTCAGATCAAAACGCCGAGGGCAACTCGGTCAAAAGGGGAAGCGGTGGCTTATTTCCTTCAGCAAACAATCAACGGGCTGACGCTGGGCTGCATCTACGGCCTGATCGCTCTTGGCTATACGATGGTCTACGGCATCGTCGGCATGATCAATTTCGCCCATGGCGAAATCTACATGATCGGCGCTTTCATTGCCCTCATCATGTTCACGCTGCTTGGCGTGCTCGGCATAACTTGGGCGCCGCTGGCTATCCTGCTTGTTCTTCTTCTCGCCATCTTCTTCACCGCCGCATATGGGTGGGCCGTGGAGCGGATCGCATACCGCCCCTTGCGCGGGTCGTTTCGTCTTGCGCCGCTGATCTCCGCGATCGGCATGTCCATCTTTCTGCAGAACTATGTCCAGCTTCTTCAGGGCGCCCGCCTGCGAACCATGCCGTCGCAGATTACGGGAAGTTTCGCACTTTTCGAGCAAGACGGTTTCACCGTCCAGGTGACCTATATGCAGATCAGCATTGTTGTGCTGACAACTGTGCTTATGTTCATACTGCGCTACATCATCGATAACACCCGTCTCGGTCGGTCACAGCGCGCCTGCGAACAGGATCGGGAAATGTCCGGGATGCTCGGCATTCCGGTCGACCGCACGATCTCCATCACCTTCGTCATCGGCGCGTCGCTCGCCGCCGCGGCAGGGCTGATGGTGACGCTGTATTACGGATCGGTCGACTTCTTCATCGGCTTCCTCGCCGGCGTGAAGGCTTTCACCGCCGCCGTTCTGGGCGGCATCGGCTCGATCCCCGGCGCAATGCTTGGCGGCATCCTGATCGGACTCGTGGAAGCCTACTGGGGCGGCTATGTTTCTGGTGCCTACAAGGACGTCGCCGTCTTTGCCGTGCTCATCCTCATCTTGACCGTCATGCCGACCGGCCTGCTTGGCCGCCCCGACATCCAGAAGGTGTGAGCGCGATGCCCTTCAGATCCGAAAAACTTTCAGGTGCGCTGCGGCAGGCCGGCCTCGCCGCTGTGGTGGCCGCCGTTCTCGCCTTTCCGCTTGTTGGGTTCAAACTGCAGGATTTCGGCAGTCAGAGTCCTCTCGCCTACCGCCCGCTGGCGGTCGTTGTTGTGGTCGCCGCGGTCTTCTTCGGGCGCCTGCTGTTTCTTGTCGCCCTCCAAGGTAGCCGCGTTGAAAGACCTTCGTGGTGGAAACTGCCCACCCTGAAGTCCTGGCAGTCGTCGCTTGTGCTAGGGCTTTTCCTGGCGTTTGCGGCGATATTTCCGTTCCTTCCGATCTCCAACCGCTACGACCTCGACCTTGCGACCACCTTTCTGATCTATGTGATGCTCGGCTGGGGACTAAACATCGTCGTAGGCCTCGCCGGCCTGCTTGATCTCGGCTACGTAGCATTCTACGCCGCTGGAGCCTACACCCTTGCCCTGTTGTCAACCTACTGTGGCTTCGGTTTTTGGGAAGCACTGCCGATAGCGGGCGGCGTCGCCGCCCTGCTCGGAATCCTTCTCGGCTTTCCGGTGCTGCGCCTGCGCGGAGACTATCTGGCAATCGTCACCCTGGGCTTCGGCGAGATCATCCGGATCATCCTGGTCAATTGGAGCGACGTTACTGGAGGACCGAACGGGATCGCAGCCATTCCGCGTCCGAGTTTCTTTGGGATTTCATTTCTGCCTGCATCGACAGACGGCTCCGCGACGTTCAGCGAAGTGTTCGGCATCCCCTTTTCGCCTTTGCACAGGATCGCCTGGCTCTACTACGTCATTCTCGGCCTGGCAGTCGTCACGCTTGTCTTCACCCAGCGCTTGCGGCGGCTTCCGGTGGGCCGCGCATGGGAGGCGCTTCGCGAGGACGAGGTCGCCTGCCAGGCGCTCGGACTGAACACGACCCTGGTCAAGCTGTCGGCCTTCTCACTCGGCGCTATGCTTGGCGGATTCGCCGGCTGCTTCTTTGCTGCGCGCCAGGGTTTCATCAGCCCGGAAAGCTTCACCTTCACCGAGAGCGCCGTCATCCTGGCGATCGTGGTCCTAGGCGGAATGGGCAGCCAGATCGGAATCGTCATTGCCGCGGCCGTGCTCGTCGGCCTGCCGGAATTCGGCCGAAATTTCGCAGAGTATCGCATGCTGCTGTTCGGTCTCGCCATGGTGCTTATCATGATCTGGCGGCCGCGCGGACTTCTGTCCGGACGACGGCCGTCTGTCGTGGCCGACATCGCCGCCCATCACGCTTCGGTCGCGGGAGCGAGGGCATGACGATCGAGGCTTCGGCAGGCACGCTTTCGGTCAAGGGGATGACGATGCGATTCGGGGGGAACGTCGCCGTCGACACTCTCGATCTGATCGCCAGGAGCGGCGAGATCACCGCCGTGATCGGACCAAATGGCGCCGGAAAGACCACGGCGTTCAATTGCGTCACGGGATTTTACAGGCCTACGTCGGGCGAAGTTTCTGTCGACTATGGCAATGGCCCTAAGCGGGTCGACCTAATGCCTGGGCATCGGATCGCTTCGCAAGCAAGGGTTTCCAGGACGTTTCAGAACATTCGCCTGTTCAGCGGGATGACAGCCTTGGAGAATCTCCTTATCGCACAGCATCGCGCAATGAGCCGTTCGGGCCTACTGCAAATCGCAGGGCTTTTCGGCTTGCCTGCGTTCCGGCAGGCGGAAAAGACAGCGATCGATAAGGCCATGTCCTGGCTCGACCGGATGGGTCTTGCCGAGCGTGCAAACGATGATGCCGGAACTCTGCCATATGGCCAGCAGCGGCGTCTCGAGATCGCCCGCGCCATGTGCCTTGATCCGCGCTTTCTCTGTCTCGACGAACCTGCGGCTGGTCTCAATCCCAAAGAGTCCGCCGCACTGGCTGACTTGCTAAAGCAACTTGCTGTCGAGTTGCGGCTGGGCATTCTGTTGATCGAACACGACATGAGCGTCGTCATGAATGTGTCCGACAAAATCGCGGTTCTCGAATATGGAAGGAAGATCGCCGAGGGAACACCAGCCGAAATCCGCGACGATCCTAAAGTGATCAAGGCCTATCTCGGGGAAACGTCCGATGAACAAACCATCCGGGCGAAACGCCATCCTCGCTCCGGAGACAGCACCGCTTCACAGCCTTCATCGTTTTTGGAGTTGCGAGGCCTGCGTGCAGGCTACGGAGCAATCGAAGTTCTTCACGATATCGACTTGAATGTTCAGAAGGGAGAAATCGTGACATTGCTGGGCGCCAATGGCGCCGGTAAGTCCACCCTTTTGCGCACCATGTTCGGCGCACCGACCGCACAAAAGGGAACGATCCACTTTCAAGGTCAGGAAATCACAAAGCTGCCTGCGCACCATGTGGCGCGCCTCGGCATTGCACATGCCCCCGAGGGGCGCCGCATCATGCCGCAGATGACCGTGTTCGAGAATCTTCAACTCGGCGCCAGCGTCGCCGAAGAGAAGTATTTTGTTGCGGATCTTCAAACCGTGTACGACTTGTTCCCACGTCTGAAAGAAAGGTCCCGCCAGCGGGCCGGTACGCTTTCCGGCGGGGAGCAACAAATGTTGGCGATAGGACGTGCGCTGATGCAGCGCCCAACCTTGCTGCTGCTGGACGAGCCGTCACTTGGGCTGGCACCTATCATCATCAGGCAGATTTTCCAGGCAATCAGCGACATCAACCACAGGCAGGGCATCACGGTTTTGCTTGTCGAACAAAACGCCGTGCAGGCGCTCTCGATCGCGGATCGCGGCTATGTCCTCCAGACCGGTCGCATCGTTCATCACGGCGAAGCAGAAACACTGATGAATATGCCTGAAATCCGCGACGCCTATCTTGAGGGCCACACCTCCGACCCTGGCCGGGTCATGTAATTCGGATGCTCCTCCCAGGGCGCCTGGAGCCAGTCAGTCGGGGCAACTGATACCAGATGTCATTGGGTTTGACCGACATGGGCCCATTGCCGCATTCCGATTGAGGTGATGGTTTGCGGTTCGGCGAGGAGCTTCTGCCAGGCCTCGGATGCGGCGTCGATGATGGCATCGTAGGTGTGGAAGACAAGGTTCGAGAGCCAATTCTGGCGCAGGTATTGCCAGACGTTCTCGACCGGGTTCAGCTCCGGCGCCCGCGACGGCAGGAAGATCGCGGTGATGTTTTTCGGCATCTTGAGCTTGGCGGTGGTGTGCCACCCGGCGCGGTCCATGACGAGCACGGCATGGGCGCCCTTTTCGACGTGCCTGCTGATTTCATCGATATGGAGCTGCATGGCCTCGGTGTCGACAAAGGGCAGTGCGAGAGCAGCGCCGATGCCGCGAGCCGGGCAGATTGCGCCGAACAGGTAGGCGCTCTTGTAGCGCTGGTCGGCCGGTTGACGAGGTCGCGTGCCGCGATGTGCCCATTGCCGCACGACGCCGTTCTTCTGGCCGATGCGGGCCTCATCTGGAACCACAGCTCCACCTTCGTGCCCGCCCGGAGGTCGCAAAGATGCGCCTTCAGCGTGCGTGGCCAGTTTTTTTTGAACTCCTCGACGACATGGGCGTCCTGCGCCGGATGCTGCGGACGCGCGCTGACGTGGCTGAAGCCGAGCTTGTGCAGCAGCTTTCCGACATAGCGGGTGTCGTAGTCCACGTCGAAGCGTTCCTTGATGATGCGCTTCAGGTCGACGCACCGCCAGCGCACGACGCCGTCAACGGCGGGGTCCGGACCCTTCTCGACGATTGCGGTCAGGTCGGCCTGCTGCTCGGGCGACAGCCGCGATGGTGGTCCCGCCGACCATTGATCGAGAAGACCATCGGGGCCGGCCGCGTTGAACCGGTGAACCCAGTCGCGCAGCGTCTGGCGGTCCATGCCGCCAATCCGCGCGGCATCGGCTCGGTTCATCCCTTCCCTTCCCGAACCGCCGCGATAGAAAAAAGCCGGCTGCTCTGGCGGACGTCCTTCGCCACACGAGCCAGACGGCGAAGCTCCACCGCCGAAAAGTCCTCCCGCAATTTCACCGCTGATCCCATCGCCGGATCTCCTTCGGCAACAGGGAATCACGCGACACAAACGTCTCAAAATCACAAACGAGTCAGACGTCGGGACGACTGGTATCAGTTCGTCGCCCTGAATATCTCGCATCAATTCGTCACCCTGGTAATTTGTGATTTTCACCGGCTACTGCCAGTATGTTCCTATTATGTTCTTGTGTCTTAGGCAATCCGCGTCGCATCAGGCGCCCCAACTATTCGTCGTTCCGTGCCGAGTGGGATGATCCAGCCGCCAGCGCGATCCGGTCGCGCGAACTCGTCGGGACTCTCTTTTTCCGCCATGCGCACGCGAATGATCTCCGCTTCGCCGTCGATTGCCGCGCGGATCAGATCCCGGTCTATTCCGACGAAAACCGGGCGAAGGTTGAGCCGGGCCAGAGCCTCTTGATCGATCGTGCTGGCAATCGTATCGGTAATCGGGCCGGCCCGCGTGACGATGCCGCCCACCAGGCCGCTAACGTCGTGGGTCTTCTCGACTTGTCCTATTGGCGCATTGTCGAGTGCCGCGCGGGCGCGAGCGGTGGTGTCCCGGAGCGGTCGCTGAAACGTTTGGCGAGTCAGAGAACGCAGCGCTTGGGCGAGTTCGGCATGGCCGAGTGGTTCGATCATGCTGGCGACATGGAGGCGAAGCAGGCCGATGAAGGGAGCGTCCTTGTCTTGCGGATCGATAGGCTCGCCTTTGTCAACCGGATCTCGAACCGAGAGGTGGGCGTCGGCGGGGACTGAATTGGCTACGCCCCAGCGGGTGGCGACTGCGATCCGCTTCACAGTGACCTTCCGGCCTTTGACTGTCACGTCGATGCGTCCTGCTTGCGTCCAGGCGCGGGCGAGCGCTTTCGCTGGTCCGCCCGGGTCATGACAACCCTTTGCCTCCGCGACTGTGAGCGACGTCAGATTAGATTTGCATGCGATCCAATCGGGGAGGTCGCCTCGGGCAAGGCGCTTGATTCTGGCCTGCTTGCGACGGTCGAGATCGATCACGCGGTTGCCGAGGTGGGCGAAGATGGAGAGGTCGAAATATCGCTCGAGATAAGCGCGGGCGACGGACCGCCCGAACAGGCCTGACAACGCGACCTTCACTTAGCGCGCCTGGCCGAGCGGTTGCTTGAAGATGAAGGGTGTGCCCGTGCCGGTGGGTGCCAGCAGTGCATCCAAAATCGACCATGCACCATAGGCCGCGCCCGGCGTCTGAAGCACTTCGCGGATGCCGGCGTCCTCGATCTCGGAGACGTCCAGGTCGATGGTCGCGCCAGGGGCCGGGTCCTTGGATCGAGGAGTGAAGCTGTAGATGAAGGTTCGGGTCATAGCGCCAGCGCCCGTTTTAGATCATCGTGTTCGAAGGCGCTGGCCATCCGGGTGATCTCCGCAGAGCGGGCGCCAACCGCCTTTGCGGTTTCGCGCCACGTCGCAGTCGCGGTTGCGACCTCTTTGATGATCGCGCGGGCCTGCAGCAGCGTGAGGCCGAAGAACTCCGAGGCTGCCTTGAGCAGGTCGAGCGAGCAGGTGCCCTCGTCGAGGTCGATGTTCGTCGTCAGCACACGGGCCTTGAGGTCGGTGGGGACAGGGTTGAGGTCATAGGCCGGAGAAAGAGACCATCCTGCTTTGCCGAGCCAAAGGAACCCATGGTTGCGCAGATGATCGTCGACATTCGAGATCAGCACGTTGAAGACGACGCGCCGATAGAGTGCGTGTGCGTCGGTCTTCCCCTGCGCGCCATGTTGAGCAAGAGCGTCGACGATCTCCGGGTAACTGCCGCGCTCACCGTCCTTGGCACCCATCATCGCCATCGCAGACAGGAAAGGAACGCGGATCGCGCCGGAACGATCAAAGCGCCGCGACAGCATCACCGCCTTTCCGGCGACCTCAATCAGCTCATGGTGTGGGGTGGTGATACCGGCCTGGTCGGCCAGTCGCAACGCGATCTCCTCCCAGGTCTCCATGCTGTAGTCGTCGGTCTCCTTCGGGAATTTGGCGATGGAGAGGTGTCCGTGCTGGTCGATGACCGACGCTTTCGGCCGCGCGCCGCCGAGGGAGGAGCCGGGGGCGAAGATGAGTTGAAGGTCCTCGTCCGTTTCCTCGTCCCGGAGGATACGCTCGGTGATCTGGAGCAGCCGCCCGAGTTCGATCAGGGCGGGGACGCCGGCGCGGATTGGCGCCTGGAACGCCTCTTCGTCTGCCCAGCGGAATCTGAGGGCCCCCAGGCGAGTCTCGTCGGCGACGCCGAGCAGGTAGTCGCTTTCCGCAAGGGTGCGAATGGCGCGGCCTTCGCGGTCGGCAAGACGGCGCTCGGCCCGTTGCATAAGGCGGCGGCCCCATGTGTCGGGCGCAGAGTCTCCGATGGAGCCGAAAGTCGCCAGTCCGGCAGGAGGGGCGAAGGCGCCGCGGGTCAAGGAAAGAGCAGGCTCAAGGGAGAACCGGTCGGGATCGACGAGCCACGCGCCATCATATTCGAAAAGGATCGTCTCCGTGCTTCGGACGCGATTTCTCCTCGCCAATCCAATGGGGCGCGCGCGGCCGTTCAGGTCGATATGCACCTCGAAGTCAGCCATCGCGAGACGACCCGGCTGTTCGCTTGAGATGGACGTGCTTGGGCAGTTCGGCGCTGGCGAGCGCCTGTCCAACAGGGTCGTTACCGATGTCGGCGATCTGGCTCAGACCGTCGAGCAGGCCGAGTGCCTGAAGGACGCCTGCATAAATGCCGATGCTGACATTGGTATCCCCGGCCTCGACCTTTTGCAGGGTCGAACGGGACGTGAAGGCGCGCTCCGCCACGACAGCCATTGGCAGCCGCCGACGCCGACGGGCATCGTGGATGTCGGCGCCGAGCTTGCGTAAGGCGCGCCGCACAGCGGCGGGAGGATTGTGTGGGGTAGGCATTTGAAACCTTCGCACTACAGATTGGTAGGATATGTAGCACGAAGGTTACAATTTTCCTAGCCCCTCGCGCGAAGGGCGTCCATCAAGAGAGGGGTGGCACTTCGCGCCCGTGACGGTATAATTTCGGAAGGCGGAATCATGGCCGGCGTAGTCCAGCGTAGAGGCGGCGGCGCGGGCCGAAGCGACTTTCGAAGTGATGTCGCCACCGCGCCTGCCGATAGATGGCGAAACTACGATTTCCGCGATTTGCCGAAAAAGCCATTGATTTCAAAGGCCGTGTTTTTTGACGGTCTGACTGACGGTATAGTGAAAAGACAAAATAATTTGACTAGGAAAATCCAGTCGTTACAATGGCTATTGACAATCGAGTGGGAATGACCGTCGCATGGCGGACGAGCGGCGCATTCCCATCTGGCGTTACCGGCTACGCCGGCTGTTCCGGACCCGCTTCGTGTCTTTTGACGGGTTCAGCCTGCTCGGCTACGGCCACGGAATACCCAAGGGCATGGTCCACAGCCTGGCGCGCGGCGACTACGAGAACCCGGAGCGCCGCGCGGTGAAGGCGATCCTGCGGCCGGGCGACCGCGTCCTCGAGATTGGTGCCTGCATGGGCGTTGTCTCGCTCACGGCGGCGCGGATCGTCGGCGCCGAAAACGTCGTCGCCTTCGAACCCAACCCGGAGGCCGCCGCCGTGGCGCGCGCCAATTTCGAGCGAAACGGTCTTCCCGTTCGCCTTGTTCCGCGCGCGGTCGGTGCTGCGGCCGGTCGCGTCGAACTCGGCGTCGGCTCAGGCAGCTGGCTCGGTGCATCGGTCGCCCGGCGATACGAGGCCGGCCACAGCGTCTCGACCGAGATCGCGCCGATCGCCGATCTGGTCGCGGAGATCCGCCCGACCGTCCTGGTCATGGATGCCGAAGGTTTCGAGGCCGAGATTCTGCCCGCCTGCCCGATGCAGGGACTGCGTGCCGTGGTCGTCGAATTCCACGAGGACCCCTTGGGCGCTGCGGGCGTCGCTGCCTTGCGGCAGCTACTTTCGCGCGCCGGCTTCAGCGCGGAGCCTGCGTTCGGCAAGACCGGCAGGCGCGTCTCGACTGAGGTCTGGCTGAGCGAGGACAAGAGATCGGCGTGAACGTCACCATCTACGGCATCAGGACCTGCGACACGATGAAGAAGGCCTTCGCCTGGCTCGACGGCCATGGCGTCGCCTACGACTTCCACGACTACCGGGTGGACGGGCTCTCCGCGCCGACGCTGAAGACATGGGCGAAGACGCTCGGTTGGGAGGTGCTGCTGAACCGCTCGAGCAGCACCTTCCGCGCCTTGCCGGAGGCCGACAAGGCCGATCTCGACGAGGCCCGCGCGTTCGCCCTGATGCTGGCCAACCCGACCATGATCAAGCGCCCGATCCTCGATGCCGGCGGCAAGTTCTCGGTGGGGTTCAAGCCCGACGCCTACGCGGCGCTCTTCGCATAGCGCTGAGGGTTTCCGGCCGAATCATTTTCCTCCTCTGCCGCAAGAAGTCTAGACTGTGGTCCGGATCGGTGTGGGGAGCTTTGGCGTGTCTTCCTCGGACGTTCGGTTTTTAGAAACGGATCCCCAGTCCGACCCGTCCGGCGACCCCTGGTGGAACCGCAGCGCGGCGGCGCTTCTGGCCGAACTGGGCTCCAGCCCCGCCGGCCTGTCCGCCGCGGAGGCAGAACGGCGCCTCGCCGCGATCGGCCCGAACGCCGTCGAGGAGGGCCGCCGGCTCGGCGCTTTGCGCCTCCTCCTGCGCCAGTTCGAAAGCCCGCTCGTGCTCATCCTCGCCTTCGCCGCGGCAGTCTCGCTGGCGCTGCGCCAGTGGGTCGACGCCTCGATCATCCTGACCATCGTCTTCGGCAGCGCGCTGCTCGGCTTCTTCCAGGAGAACCGCGCTTCCGTCGCGGTCGAGCGGCTGAAACGGCGCCTCGCGCTCTCCTGCCGCGTCGTCCGCGACGGTGCCGAGACACAGGCGCCGGTCACCGCGATCGTGCCCGGCGACGTCGTCCTGCTCTCGGCCGGCAACCTCGTCCCCGCCGACGGCATCGTGCTCGAAGCCGAGGATTTCCTCGTCAGCGAGGCGAGCATGACCGGCGAGTCCTTCCCCGTCGAGAAGACGCCGGGGACGGTCGTCGCCGACGCGCCGCTGTCGGCGCGGACCAACGCCGTCTATCTCGGTTCGTCGGTACGCAGCGGCACCGCGCGGGTGCTCGTCGTCAGGACCGGGGAACGCACCGCCTTCGGGGTGATCGCCGAGCGGCTCAAGGCGCGGCCGGCCGAGACCGACTTCGTCCGCGGCGTGCGCAGCTTCGGCTACCTGCTCGTCCGTGTCATGGTCGTCATCGTGCTGTTCGTGCTCACCGCGAATGTCGCGCTCGACCGGCCGGCGATCGAATCGCTTCTCTTCGCCGTGGCGCTCGCGGTCGGACTGTCGCCGGAGCTCCTGCCCGCCATCATCAGCGTGACGCTCTCCAACGGAGCCCGCATCATGAGCGGCCGCGGCGTCATCGTGCGCCGCCTCGACGCCATCGAGAACCTCGGCTCGATGGACGT
>CAYJMY010000008.1:0-51374 GCA_964371125.1 uncultured Mesorhizobium sp.
CCAGATGGCGTAGCGTCGCGGCCAGAAATCCTCGCCCTCGTCGTAGAAGCGCTCCGCGTCGCGGTTGACGACGATGCCGAAGACCACGCAGTCGAGCCTGGTGATGATGCCGCCGTCGAATTTCGGCGCCCGCGCGTCGATGGCGACCGCGTGGCATTGCGTCGGATCGCCGATCGCCTCGACGCCTTTCTCCAGCAGCATCTTCAGGACGTCGCCGCGGTTGTACGGCGTGCCGCGGATGAGGAAGTTCTCCGCCGGAGGGCCCCAGCTCTCCTTTAGCCAATCGATGTTGGCCTCGAAGCCGCCGGCCGCCGCGACGAAGGCCTTCGCCCTTATCGTCCGCGGCGTCCCGTCGATGCGCACGGCGGCAGAGCGAAAAGTCCCGCCGTCGGCGTCGAGGCCGATCACCGGCGCGTCATAGACGATCCTGACGCCGAGGTCCTCGGCCGTGCGGTAGAGCGCGTTGAGCATGGCGCGGCCGCCGCCGAGGAAGAACGAGTTGGTGCGCCCGAGGCTCAGCGTGCCGCCGAGCGAAGGCTGGAAGCGCACGCCCTGCTCGGCGATCCAGCCCAGCATCTCCTTCGACCGGGCGATCATGAAACGGGAAAGGTCCTCGTCCGTGTTGCCTTCGGTGACGCGCAGCAGGTCGTCCCAGAACTCGTCCTCGGTATAGGGACCGGTCAGGTGCTGGGTGGCGCTGTCGTGCGCGCAGCGCATGTTGCGCGTGTGCCGGGTATTGCCGCCGCGATAGAACTTCGGCGCGCCCTCCACGACCAGTACCTTCGCGCCCTTGCGCCGCGCGGCGATGGCCGCGCACAGCGCCGCGTTGCCGCCGCCGGCCACCAGGACATCCACCTCGCCGGGCGGAACACGCATCCAAGCCTCCATGCCGCATGCTCGATCTCGTCATCGCATACAGCTGTGCACTATTGTATACAAGTGTATCCGAGTGGTTTTCGTCGCGAATTTTCGCGTAAGGTGGCCGGGCGATTCCGCGCGGTGGAGAATTCGGAAACGGCATGGCGGAGGAAGGCCAGGCATTGCGCGGCCGCGGCGAAGCCTCGCGCGGCAACAAGGTGTACCGGGACCTCGTCGAGCGGATCCGCTCGGGCGAGTTGGCGCCCGGCTCGCGCCTGCGCGAGGAGGACATCGCCGCGGCGCTCGGCGTCAGCCGCACGCCGGTGCGCGAGGCGTTCGCCCGCCTACAGTCGCGCGGCCTCATCGACATGAGCGCCGGCGGCCTCTCCGTCGCCTCGCTCGCCCGGCCGCAGGTGATGGAGCTCTATGCGCTGCGCTCGCGGCTGGAAGGAGCGGCGGCCGCCTTCGCAGCCGAGAACGCCTCCTCCGGCGAGATCGCCAGCCTGCGCCACGCCGCTGCCCTGTTCGACGCTCAGCAGAACAGCGCCGACGCCGCCCGAGCCAACGCGCTGTTCCACGAGGCGATCTACGAGGCAGCGCACAACCGCTACCTGATGCGCATGATGGAAGATCTCAACGACTCGCTGGCGCTTCTGCCGGACACGACCTTCTCGGTGCCCGGCCGCGCCGAGGCTGCCCGCGCCGAACACCGGGCCATCGTCGAGGCGATCGAGAGACGCGACCCCGCCGCCGCCGAAGCGGCGGCCCGGGCCCACATCGCCGGCGCCCTCGACGGCCGGCTGACGATGCTCTTCTCGCTCGGCTGACCGCCAGGCCCGTGTGACCGCCAGGCCCGTTCGCGCCTCTGGGCGCGCTGCCGGCGGCCGGCGGGTCTATCTGATGAACTGGTCGATGTAGTCCGCGCCGAGGCCGACCTTGATATAGTGCTCGCGGCACATGTCGATGCGCTGGAAGACGTCGGCGTAACCTGTCAGCTTTCCGTCCTCGTCGACATAGAGCATGGCGCCGTTGACCATGAACCAGGTGATCATCTCGTCGACATGCTCGTCGACGACCAACGTGTGGGTCTCGCCCGGCGGCTCGAAGACGTAGCTGCCTTCGGTGGCGATCCAGTCGTGCTCGAGATAGCGCCAACTGCCCTTGATGACGTAGCCGTGGACGGGCGCCGGATGGCGGTGGCAGCTGACCACGCCCGAGGAGCGCACCCTGAGCAGGCTGGTCCAATAACCTTCCACGGTGTGCAGCAGGAGTGGACGGAACCAGGTGCTGTTGCCCATCGGCACCCAGACGCGCTCGTCGATGCCTGCCTGGCTGGCCAGCACCAGCCCGCCGCATCCCGTCAGCAGGCCGGCCAGCGCGAAGGCGGCGAGCCGGACCCTTCCGCTCCTGACGCCGAGCACGTGGCTCGCCCGCAAGTCCGACCCCGTCGCCCGCCAGGCGCGGCCGCGGCCTGTGCGCGACAGAACCGCCTGAAGCCCGACCACGGTCAGCGCCGCCGTGGCGATGCCGGCCGGGACTGACAGCACCGGATAGGCGATCGCGTCGCCGAGCAGGTCGCTGATGCGCCCGCCCGCCTGCGGCCGCAGGAGCAGCGAGACGCCTTGGATGCCCCTGAACGTCGCCAGAGTGATCACCATCGACGGCAGGCGCATCAGCTCGACCAGCGCCCCTTGGGCGAGGCCGAAGACGAAGCCGGTGTCTTTGCGGAAAAATGCGTCCTGCGCCGGCCCGCCTGACGGCATGAGCCTGCTGTCTGCGGCCGTTGCCGGCGCAGGACCTGCGCGTAAAGCGCTGTCTGGGGGTCAGGCCTCGCCTGACCCGGCTTCGGTCACTTCACGCCGAAGGTCGCCGGATCCAGCTTCGAATAGACCTCCTGGTAGAGGATGTCGTAGAGGGCCTGCGGGTTGTCGCGCTTGCCTTCGAACAGCTTCGCGTACTTGTCGAGAAGCTCTACGTAGGTGGCGACGATCGCCGACGTGTCCTCCGCGGAGAGGCCGCGCTTGCCGCCCGCCTCGACGATGGCGGTCTTGTCCTGCTCGAAGAAGTCGGCCAGCCCCTTTTTCATCTCGTCGGACGGCTGGATCAGCGTGACGCCCTTCGCACCGGCTTCGCCGACGACCCTGGTGTCGTTCTTGATGTAGTCGAGGCCGGGTCCGATCGCCATGATCGGGGCATTCTTGAGAAGCAGCGCGCGCTGGTCGGTCGTCAGGCCGCTCCAGAAGTCGCGGCTGAAGCCGACGCCGCTGTCGGCCTTGAACGAACCGACGTTGAGCAGCGTCACGTAGGGGGCGACGTCCCACAGATTGTAGGCCGACAGGTCGGCGACCGGCAGCATGACCGCGTCGAGCGTGTTCTTCGACAGGCCGTCATAGGCGTGGGTCGCGTCGACGTTCACCGCCACCGCGCCGAGGCTGCTCAGCCAGCGGTCGATGGCGCCGCCGAAGGAGCGGACCTTCTTGCCGCGCATGTCTTCCAGCGAGTTGACCGGCTTTACCGACATGATGTTGTAGGCCGTCGTCGCATAGGCGCCGAAGAACAGGAAGTTCTGCGCCTTCGCCTCGGCTTCGCACGGCTTGCAGTGCAGCAGGATCGTCTCCGTCACCGCCGCGGCGGCGGTCAGCGAGTCCGTGCCGACCATCGAGAGGTCCGAGAAGGTCGTCATCGCCGGGAACTCGGCCGGATGGAACGAGAGCACGACGAAGCCGCCCTCGACGACGTTGTCACGGATGCCCGGCAGGGTGCCGCGGCTGTCGAGCAGCGAACCGCCGAGGAACAGCTTGAAGTCGATCTCGCCGTTGCTGTCTTTCTTGATGGTGTCGATGAAGGGCACGTAGCCGCCGGTGTTGAGCGGATGCGTCGGCCCGAGCCAGGAGTTCAGCTTGTACTCGGCAGCGAAGGCGGCACCACCCGCCGCCACGGCCACCCCGGCCGCCAGCACGGTCGACATGAGCGCGAGCCGGATGTTCTTCTTGATGTTTTTCATTTCCACTAGTTCCTCCCTTTGAATGGAAACCGAAATTTCGCGCCGCCTGCCTCCGGTGCGCACACGATCGAGTGCGCTGCCGGCGGCCGGCGGGTCTATCTGATGAACTGGTCGATGTAATCGGCACCGAGGCCGACCTTGATGTAGTGCTCGCGGCACATGTCGATGCGCTGGAAGACGTCGGCGTAGCCGGTCAGCTTGCCGTCCTCGTCGACATAGAGCATGGCGCCGTTGACCATGAACCAGGTGATCATCTCGTCGACATGCTCATCGACGACCAGCGTGTGGGTCTCGCCCGGCGGCTCGAAGACGTAGCTGCCCTCGGTGGCGATCCAGTCGTGCTCGAGATAGCGCCAGCTGCCCTTGATGACATAGCCGTGGACGGGCGCCGGATGGCGGTGGCAGCTGACCACGCCCGAGGCGCGCACCCGGAGCAGGCTGGTCCAATAACCTTCCACCGTGTGCAGGAGCAGTGGCCGGAACCAGGTGCTGTTGCCCATCGGCACCCAGACGCGCTCGTCGTCGGGCTCAGCCTTGAGCACGATGTCGGCCGCCATCCCCTGCGGCTGGCGCTCCGGCGGAACCGGCTTCGGAAACAAGGCCATGCGAACTCCTCAGGTCGTTGACGAATTTCGGAAAAGCCGTCCTAACGGCCGCTCCGCGGGGCTTGACCACAACCTTCGTCAGGCCCTAGTGTTCTAAAAATTCAAATTTCAGAACATCGTTCTGTTATTTGATATCCGCGACACAGCGTCAAGCCCAATTGTGATCGCCTGGAGGAAATGGATGATCGACGGCCTTGTGATGGACACGCCCCTGCTGCTGTCGTCCATCATCGAATATGCGGCCGAGTATCACGGCCGCACCGAGGTGGTGTCGCGCACGGCGTCGGGCGAGATCGTCAGGTACGGCTACGCGGATGCCCACGAACGCATCCGGCGGATGGCCGCGGCCCTGCAGGGGCTGGGCATGGGAGAATCCGATCGGGTCGCCACGCTTTGCTGGAACACGCGGCAGCACTTCGAGCTGTTCTATGCAGTTCCGTGTGCCGGCGGCATCCTGCACACGGTCAATCCGCGCCTCTCGATCGAGCACATCGCCTACATCATCGCGCACGGCGGCGCCCGCATCCTGGTGTTCGACGCCTCGTGCGCCGACATCGTCGCGGAGGTCCTGCCGCGGCTGACCGGCGCAATGACGCTCGTCCTCGTCGACGACCACGGCGACGAAGTCCCCGATCTCGACCGGCCTGTGCTCCGCTACGAATCACTCGTCGCGGCGACCGATCCGCTGGCGTCGTTTCCCGAGTTCGACGAGAAGGCGGGTGCCGTGCTCTGCTACACGTCGGGGACGACGGGCAATCCCAAGGGCGTGCTTTATTCGCACCGTTCGCTGGTGTTGATCGCGATCGCCAGCATCGCCAAGGACTTCTTCGGCGGCTACCGCAACGGCGACCTCGACTGCTACCTGCCGATCGCCGGGATGTTCCATGCGACCGGATGGAGCTTCCCGCACACCGCCCCGATCTGCGGCGCCAAGCTCGTCCTTCCCGGCCGCCAGCACGATCCCGAATCGCTGTGCCGCCTGATCGCCGAGGAAGAGGTCACCATAGCCGGCGCCGTGCCGACGGTCCTGCTCGGCCTGCGCGACTGGCTCGACGGACACGGCCAGGAACTCCCCCGCCTGCGTTCATTCCTGTCCAGCGGAAGCCTCGTGCCGCGGCAGCTGATCGAGCGCTGGGAACAGAAGGGCGTCGACGTCGTCCAGACCTGGGGAATGACGGAATCGCTGTGCTCCAGCAAGGGCTCGCTGATGCCAGGCTTCGGCCGGCTCGACCCGGCCAGGCAGGCAGCCGCGCGAAGGAAGACCGCCCGCGTGAGCTGGGGAACGCGGCTCAGGATCGTCTCGGACGAGGGCGAGGAGTTGCCGCACGACGGCGTCGCCGTCGGCCATCTCCAGGCGCGCGGACCGTGGACCGCCTCCGCCTACTTCAACGAGGAGGCCAGCCCGACGACCGCCGACGGCTGGCTCCGGACCGGCGACATGGCCACCATCGACGCCGACGGATACATCGAGATCAAGGACCGTTCGAAGGACATCATCAAGTCCGGCGGCGAGTGGATTTCGACCACCGAGCTCGAGGCGGCGGCGCTGAGCCACCCCGGGATCAGCCATGCGGCGGTCATCGGCATCCCGCATCCGCGGTGGCAGGAGCGCCCGCTCCTCGTCGTCCAGCCCGATCCGGGAGCGAAACCCGTCGACGCGGACGCCCTGATCGCGCACGTGGCGTCGCAGGTGGTGAAATGGTGGGTCCCCGACAGGGTGGAGGTCGTCGACCGGATGCCGCTGTCGGCGACGGGCAAGATCCTCAAGTCCGAACTGCGCAAGGCCTTTCCCGCATGAAAGAGGCGGCGCCCCGGGAGCTGTTCGGCTTCGACACGGCCGGCGACGGCGACCTGCTCGTCATCCGCGAGACGGTCCGCGAGGATTGGCTCGACCACAACGGGCACATGAACGTCGCCGCCTACCTGATCGCCTTCGATTCGGCGGTGCGCACCCTGTGCACCGGCCTCGGCATCGGACCCGACCAGATCCCGCTGAGCGGCAAGACGATCTTCGTCGGCCAGGCGAACATCGTCTACCGGCAGGAGCTGGTCCGCGGATCGCGGATCCGCATCACGGCGCGGATCCTCGCGGTCACCGAGGGCCGCGCCCACGCCTGCCTGTCGATGTATGACGAGGACAGCGGCGCCCTCGCCGCGTTCAACGAACAGCTCTTCGTCTGCGCCGACATGGCGACGCGCCGCCCCTGCCCCTTCCCGCCGGTGCCGAAAGAGCGCTTCCGCGCCGTCTTCGACGCGCAGCGCCGCTTCGCCGTGCCGAGATATGTCGGCCGCCGCATAGCGCTCGACCCCGATCCCGCAAGGCAGGAAGAGGACGCGCCGTGACCTATCGCGACGACGCGACCGCGCTGCCCGCTTCCGCCTATTACTGCGAGCCGTCGCACGGCGAACGGGCGTCCCGCGACGGCAAACCTCGAAGGCTGGGACCCGGCGAAGCCGAGCTACGTCCCGATCGGCTTCTATATCGGCAGCACGACCAACAACGTCCTCGTGCTCGACGAGATGTCGAAGCGCGTCAGCGGCGACCACCGGCGCATCGTGCCAATCCACGAGGACAGGCTGCACCAGCGTTTTCCGTCTCGCCAAACGGTCGACGGGCTGCGAATGACCGAGATCACGCTCGCCGACGGCGAGTCCAGCAAGGTCGCATGAACGGGTAACAAGGATCGGGGACGACGGTGAACGACGTCAGCATCGCGGGCTTCCCGCATATCTACCTGCAGGGACCGGGCGCCCTGGAGCGCCTGCCCGGCTGCATAGAGGACATCGCGCCGGGGGGCTGCGTGGCGATCGTCGCCGATCCGATCGTGGCGGCGCGCTTCGAGGAAATTGCCGGGCGGCTACGCGGTGCGGGCTGCGAGGCCGCGGTGCTGCCGTTCGGCGGCGAGTGCACCCGCCGCGAGATCGGCCGCCTAGCCGGCCTCGCCGGAAGCCCCTCGCCGGACGTGCTGGTCGGCGCCGGGGGCGGCAAGGCGCTCGACACGGCGAAGGGCGTCGCGCTGGAGCTGGGTTCGATGTTGATCATCGCCCCGACCATCGCCTCGAGCGACGCCCCGACGAGTCGGCTGGTCGCCATCTACGACGAGCATCACCGCATCGCCGAGACGCCCAGCCTGAAGCGCAACCCGCATGCCGTCATCGTCGACACCACCATCCTGGCGGCCGCGCCCCGGCGGTTCCTTGCCGCCGGCATCGGCGACGCGCTGACCAAGAAGTTCGAGGTCGCTTCGACCATCCGCTCCGGCCGGCTCAACTACTTTGGCGGCCGGCCGCCGGCGCTGGCCGGCGTGCTCGCCGACCGATGCTACGAGGTCATCCGCGCCGACGCGAAGGACGCGCTCGCCGTCGCCGGCACGGGAACGCCGAACGCCGCCTTCGAGAGGGTCGTCGAGGCCTGCATCCTCTATTCGGGCCTGTCGTTCGAGAGCGGCGGGCTGTCGATCGCCCACGCCATCCTGCGTGGCCTCGGGCCGTTTCCCGAGACCGACCGCTACCTCCACGGCGAGGTCGTGGCCTACGGCACGCTCCTCCAGCTGTCGTCGATGGGCAACGACGACGCCGAGATCCTCGACGTGATCGCATTCTGCCGCGACGTCGGCCTACCCACGCGCCTCGCCGAACTCGGCGTCACGGTCGTCGACGACGACAAGCTCGCCAGGATGGCCGAGCCGATCGCGAAGGTTCCCTATGTGGTTCGGAACGATCCGCCCATTTCGATGGAGATGATCGTCGCGGGAGCAAAGCGGCTGGAGCGGCTCGCCGCGCGGTGAGTCGGTCGAGTCCGCCCGGCTGCGGCGGGCAGCCTCACATGTCCGACCGGCCGCGTGGGCGGGACGCCCGGCTATCGCCGCCCGGGGAGGTTGCGCGTCAGTCGGGTGAGTGGAGCTTGTGGAAGACGGGGAAGTAGAACTCGCCGAACCCCTGTTCCTGGGCGCGGTTGAACACCTCGTCGAGGAGCAGCGCACCCTTCGGCGCCATGCCGACCGAGGCGGCCAGCGCGATGGCGTATGCGTTGTCCTTGCGGGCATAGTCGGTTGAGAAGGCGCGCGGCGGGAAGTCGCCCGGCAGCAAGGCCTTCTGGCCGTGGTTGCGCAGAGCGAAGCTGTCGGCCGAGCCCTTTGAGAAGATGTCGAAGAGGATCTTTCCGTCAACGCCGGCGAGCGATCCGATGGTCAGCGCCTCGGACAGCGCGTGCACGGTCTGGAACAGCACCATGTTGTTTAGGATCTTGACGACCTGGCCGCTGCCGACCGGCCCGCAATGGGAGACGTCGCTGCCCATGCAGGCCAGCAGCGGCTGGACGCGGGCGAAGGCCTCGGCGTCGCCGCCGACCATGATGCTCAGCGTGCCGTTCTCGGCGGCCGCCCGCGTGCGTGCGATCGGCGCGTCGAGATAGTCCCCGCCCGCCGCGCGGATCTGCGCCGCCATCTCCCGCGTCACGTCGACCGGCGACGTCGAGGTGTCGATGACGATCGTCCCGGGGCGGATGCCGCCGATCATCGCGTCGACGACCTGGCGCACGGCATCGCCATTGGGCAGCGACAGCAGGACGACGTCCGCGCGGCGCGCGACGTCCTGCGGCGATGCGGCGACCTCGGCGCCTTCGCCGGCGACGGCCTCGATCGCCTCGGGCGACTTGTCGAAGACGACGACCCCAGCCCGGGGCATCTTGCGGATCAGGTTGCGGCACATCGGTCCGCCCATGACACCGAGGCCGATGAAGCCGACGGTGATTTGCTTCGTGGAATCCATGATGGTCTGCTCGATTGGGCGGTTCGGTCAGGCGACGGCCAGGTAGATGCTCTTGGCCTGCTGGTAGAGGCGCATGCCCTGCGTGCCCTTCTCGCGGCCGATGCCGCTCTCCTTGAAGCCGCCGAACGGCGCCGCGATGCTGAGCTGCTTGTATGTGTTGATCCAGACCGTGCCAGCATCGATGGCGCGCGCCAGCCGGAGCGCCCGGCGGTAGTCGGCGCTCCAGATTCCGCAGGCCAGGCCGAACGCCGTGTCGTTGGCAGTCGCGACGAGGTCCTCCTCGCAGTCGAAGGGCAGCACGCACAGCACCGGGCCGAAGATCTCCTCCTGGCAGACGCGCGCGGCGTTGGTCAGGCCGGTGATGATCGTCGGGCGGTAGAACGCGCCGGAATCGTAGGCCTCGCCCGTCGGACGGCTGCCGCCGGTGGCGATGCTGCCGCCTTCCTTCCTCGCGAGTTCGACATAGGCCTCGACCCGTTCGCGGTGATGGAACGAGGACAGCGGGCCGACCTCGGTCTCCGGCGCGGTCGGCTGGCCCAAGCGGATCGCCTCGGCCTTGCGGACCAACAGGTCGACGATCTCGTCATGCCGGGCGCGCGGCACGAACAGCCGCGAGCCGGCGACGCAGGACTGGCCCATGCCTTCGAAGATGCCGTCGATGACGCCGTTGCAGGCCGCCTCGACATCGGCGTCCTCGAGGATGATGTGCGGAGACTTGCCGCCGAGCTCCAGCGCGGCGGGGATCAGCCGGCGCGCCGCCGTCCCGGCGATCGCCCGGCCGGTCTCGGTGCCGCCGGTGAACGACACCATGCGCACTTCCGGCCGCTCCAGAAGGACCGGCCCGATGTCGCGCCCGTAACCCGGCAGCACCGACAGGAGACCCGCCGGCAGGCCGGCCTTCTCGCAGATGCGCGCCAACGTCAGGCCGGGAAGCGTGGTGATCTCGGACGGCTTCAGCACGACGGCGTTGCCGGCCGCCAGCGCCGGCGCCACCTTCTGCGCCTCCATGGTCAGCGGCGAGTTCCACGGCGTGATGGCGGCGACGACGCCGTAGGGCTCCCAGGTCGTCATCGACACGTAGTTGCCGCGGCTCGGCGGCAGCGCCGATTCCAGTGTCTCGCAGGTAGCCGCATAATAGCGGAACGTGGCCGCCGCACTGGCCGCCTGCGCCCGGCATTCCCTGATCGCCTTGCCGTTCTCCAGCATCTGCGCCCTGGCGAGGTCCTCGGCGTCCGCCGTGATGGTCGCGGCGATGCGGTAGAGATGGTCGGCCCGCTGGTGCGGCCGCAGCTTGCGCCAGGAATCGGCCGACGCCGCCTTCTGCGCGAATTCGCAGACCTGCGCGATCTCCGCCGCCGAGGGCGTGCCGATCTCGGCGTTCACGTCGCCATTGGCGGGGTTGGTCGTCACGAGCGTCGCGCCCGAACCGTCGATCCAGCGTCCGCACGCCGGGAACTGCATTGCCACCCTGGACTTCCTTTTCCTGATCCGCGCGGCAGACGGCCGCGCGTCTATCCCGTCGACGTGTCGGCCGGGGCCGGGTTCCGGCTCCTGTTCATCGTGACCGGCCGCTTCGTCGAATGGGAGTTGATTTTAGAACAGTGTTCTATTTATTCACCCCACCAACATCCTGTCAACCGCGACAGCGGAAAAAGCCTGTTGACCGAGGCGATTGGAGAACGTCCCGGGACGTCGCCTGGTGTCCAGTTTCGAAGGCGCGTCACAATGCTTCTGAGGTGCCGCCAGCGCATCGGCGTATGGCGGCGTAGAACGCCATTACGCCCTCTCGGCCGATCCGTTCGAGGCAGTCGCCTCTTTTTGCCTCTCGCGGCATGGCCGCAGCCGTCGGCATGTACGAAGCTGCAATACTGAGACTAGGAATCGTGTTGAAGATACATTAAAGATCAGAACTGCGAGGCAAGATTGAGTCTGGCATGATCACAGGTTCACAGATGCGGGCGGCGCGGGCGCTGCTGGGGCTCGACCAGAAGGACCTCGCGGCAATCGCGGGCCTGTCGGTGCCGACCATCCAGAGGATGGAAGCCAGCGAAGGCAACGTGCGCGGCGTGGTCGAGAGTCTCACGCGCGTCGTGGAGGCGATCGAACGCGCGGGCGTAGAGTTGATCGCCGACGGTGCCGAGTGCCGCGGCACCGGCCGCGGCGTCCGGCTCAGGCGGTCGGAACGGCAATCGGGGGCCGCGGACGGCTTGGACAAGGAAGAGGGCCGTTGATGATGGACGTCGGCGTGCCTGCAACCATGGCCGCCTTTCTCTTGGCGCTGTCGCTCGTCGCGATCGTGGCGGCAGGGCGCAGAAGGGCGCCGGGTATCTTGTACGGCCTGAGCGGGGCGGCGTGCGTCGTCCTGGCGCTTGCCGGAATTGCCGCACTGGCGACGCGGGCCGAGGCGACGTCGCTGACGGTCCCGGTCGGCTTGCCCTGGCTGGGAGCCCACCTCGTGCTCGACGCCCTTTCGGCCGTCTTCCTCACGCTGCTGGGGATCGGCGGCGCGGCTGCAAGCTTCTACGCCATCGGCTACGGCCGTCACGAACACGAGCCGCAGCGGGTACTGCCCTTCTTTCCCGGCTTCCTCGGCGCGATGACTCTGGTTGTCCTCGCGGGAGACGCCTTCACCTTCCTCCTGTCGTGGGAAATCATGTCGCTCCTGTCCTGGGCGCTGGTGCTGGCGCATCACCGCGACGAGGGGAGCAGGTCGGCAGGCTATCTCTACCTCGTCATGGCCGGCTTCGGCACCATGGTCCTCCTGCTCGCCTTTGGACTGATGGCAGGGGCACAGGGCAGCTATGAGTTCGCGGCGATCCGCGCGGTCGAGCGGACCCCCGGCGTCGCGGCGCTGGTGTTTGGATTGATGGTGATCGGAGCCGGCTCGAAGGCCGGACTCGTGCCTCTTCACGTCTGGCTGCCGGTTGCGCACCCGGCTGCCCCGAGCCATGTCTCCGCGCTGATGAGCGGCGTCATGACCAAGGTGGCCGTGTACGGTTTCATCCGTGTCGCCTTTGACCTGATCGGGCCGGTGGACTGGTGGATGAGCCCGATCATCATCATGGTCGGCGTGGCCACGGCGGTGATGGGGATACTCTTCGCCATCATGGATGGCGACGGCAAACGAATACTGGCCTTTTCGACGATCGAGAACATCGGCGTCATCTTCGCGGCGCTCGGTCTGGCGCTCGCCTTCCGGGCCAACGGCATGCATGCCCTGGCGGCGCTGGCGATGACCGCGGCGCTCCTGCATGCGATGAACCACATGATGTTCAAGAGCCTCCTGTTCATGGTCATGGGCGCGGTGCTGAACGCGACCGGGCGGCGCGACCTCGACGGCCTCGGCGGCTTGATCCACCGGATGCCGGTAACCGCCTTCCTGGCACTCGTCGGGGTGACGGCGATCTCGGCACTGCCGCCGCTCAACGGCTTCGTGTCGGAGTGGCTCTTGTTCCAGACGGTGCTGCAAAGCCCGAAGCTGCCGCAACCGGCGTTGCAGTTCATGGTGCCCGCCGCGGGCGGCCTGCTGGCGCTGGCGGCGGCGTTGGCGGCGGCGTGTTTCGTCAGGTTCTATGGGGTAGCCTTCCTCGGTCGGGCGCGCAGCGGCGATGCGGCCGGGGCCGCCGAAACCGACCGCTGGTCGCTCGGCGCGATGGCGGCGATGGCGGGGCTCTGCGTTCTGGCCGGCATCCTGCCCGGATACCTGATCGACCTCGTGGCGCCGGCGGTCGACCTTACGGTCGGCGCGCGGGTAGCGCCGCAGGGCGGCAATGCCTGGCTCACTCTCGTGCCGGTGGGCGATGTGCGCAGCAGCTATTCCGGTTTCCTCGTGATGGTCTTCATCGCGCTTACCGGAAGCGCGGTAGCCTGGCTTGTGCATCGCCTCGCCTCGCGTCGGCTGCGCCGCGCTCCCGCCTGGGATTGCGGATTCCCGAACGCGGATCCGATCACGCAGTATGGCGGAGGCAGCTTCGCGCAGCCGATTCGACGGGTCATGGCGTCGGTTCTGGCGGCGCACGAGACGGTCACCATGCCTCTTCCGGGCGACCTGGGCCCGGCACGCCATTCGGCGGGGGTCGAGGACCTCGCCTGGTCTCGCCTCTATCTGCCGCTCGCCGCGGCCGTGACCGGTGCGACGATACGGCTCAATGCGCTGCAATTCCTGACTATACGGAGGTATCTCGGCCTGGTCTTTGCGTCTCTGATCCTGCTCCTCGTTGGAATGGCGATATGGAACTGATCTGGAAGCTGCTTCTGCAGGGTACGCAGATGATGATTGTCCTCGCGCTGGCGCCGGGGCTCACCGGGCTGGTTCGAAAGGTCAAGGCGCGGCTGACGCGGCGGCGCGGCGCCCCGATAACGCAGCCCTATCGCGATCTCGCGCGGTTGCTCAAGAAGGAAGTCGTGCTGGCTGAAAATGCCTCATGGTTGTTCCGCGTGTCGCCCTACATGATCTTCGCCGCGACCTGGGTCGCCGCCGCGCTGGTCCCTACCTTTGCCATCGGCCTGCAGTTCAGCTGGACGGCGGACCTGATCGCCATTGTCGCCCTTCTGGGCAGCGTACGTTTCTTTCTGGCGCTGGCGGGCATGGATATCGGCACCAGCTTCGGCGGCATCGGATCTTCCCGCGAGATGATGATTGGCGCCATCGCCGAGCCGGCGATGTTGTTGACCATGTTCTCGGTGGCACTGATCGCGGGAACGACGCAGCTGGGCTACGTCGTCGAATTCATGGCCTCGGGCCAAGTCGGCATCCGTGTCTCGCTCGGTATGGCGCTGATCGCGCTGATCATCGTGGCCATCGCCGAGAACGCGCGCATCCCGGTCGACAACCCGGCTACGCACCTAGAGCTGACGATGGTGCACGAGGCGATGGTGCTGGAGTATTCGGGCCGGCACCTGGCGATGATCGAGTTGGCGGCGATGCTCAAGCTGCTGCTCTACGTCGCCCTGATCGGGTGCATCTTCTCGCCCTGGGGCATCGCTCCGACCGACTCGGGGCCGGGCGACCTGCTAGCGGGGTTCGTGTATTTTCTCGGCAAGCTCGCCGCTGGCGGCATCCTCCTCGCCGTCTTCGAAACCTCTATCGCCAAGATGCGCGTGTTTCGCGTGCCCGACTTGCTTGGTGCCGCCTTGATGCTCGGACTTCTGGGCACGTTGCTCCTGTTCGTGTCGCGGAGCCTTTAGGATGCATGACTACGCCTTCGATATTGCCCATCTTCTGGCCGGCAGCCTTGTCCTGGTCAGCTTCCTGCTGATCTACCAGGACAGGCTCTTCGCGCTTCTGAACGTCTTCGCGCTGCAGGCGCTGCTCTTGGCGATGGCCGTTGCCTGGCAGGCCTACATCCAGGGGGCGCATCACCTCTACGCATCGGCGGCCATCGCGCTAGTCTTCAAGGCGATGATCGTACCCTGGGCGCTTCACAGGATGGTACGGCGCCTGGGAATTCACCGCGACGTGGAAACCGTCGTCGGTGTCGTGCCAACAATGCTTGCCGGGATGGGCCTCGTGGCGCTCTCCATCCTTCTGATGCTGCAACTGACCGCAGCGGCGGAGAATGCCCTCGCCCGTGAGGACCTCGCCTTTTCGCTTTCGGTGATCCTCTTGGGCATGCTGATGATGGTGACCCGGCGCAACGCGGTCAGTCAGGTGGTGGGCTTCATGTCGCTCGAAAACGGGCTGATCCTCGCCGCAACCGGGGCGCAAGGCATGCCTTTCGTGGTCGAGATCAGCATCGCCTTCTCGGTGCTCGTCGCCATGATCGTCATCGGCGTCTTTCTCTTCCGCATCCGCGAACGGTTCGACTCGGTGGACATCGAGGCGCTGGACCATTTCAGGGGAGAGCGCAGATGACCGCCGCCAACGCGCTGGCCGCCGTGCTCGCGGTTCCCGCCGTGGCAGCCGCCATCCTGGCGCTGATGCCCGGCTATCGCTCGACCGCGTGGGGAAATGTCGCCGCGAGCTTCCTGACCTTTGTCGCGGCGACATCCCTGCTCGTGTTCGAACGACCCGCGCCCGGCGAGTATCTGCAGATCGACGACCTCAACATCGTCTTCATCGTCTTGAATACCTTCGTCGGCTTCACGGCGGCCTTTTTCTCGGCGAGCTACATCGGCCATGAACTGGAGATTGGCCGCCTGACGCCGGCAAACCTTCGTTTCTACCACGCCATGTACCAGCTGATGATGTTCGGCATGAACCTCGCACTCGTCAGCAACAATATCGGGCTGATGTGGGTGGCGATTGAACTCGCCACCCTGTCGACGGTGCTGATGGTCGGCCTCTATCGCACGCACGAGGCGCTGGAGGCGGCCTGGAAGTACTTCATCCTGGGTTCGGTCGGCATCGCGCTGGCGCTGTTCGGCACGATCCTCGTCTACGTCGCCGCCCAACCCGTGCTCGGCGAAGGTCAGCCGTCGATGATCTGGACCAACCTGATCACCGCAGCGGATCGCTTCGACCCGGCGATCCTGAATGTGGCGTTCGTCTTCCTGCTGGTCGGATACGGCACCAAGGTGGGGTTGGCACCATTCCACGCCTGGCTGCCCGACGCCCATGCCGAGGGTCCGACGCCGATTTCTGCGGTGCTTTCCGGGCTTCTGCTGAACGTAGCGCTTTACGCGGTGTTGCGCTTCAAGCTGCTCATGGCGGCGAATGCCGCCGCCATCGCACCGGGGCCGCTGAGGGTTGGGCTTGGGCTTCTGTCGCTCGTCTTTGCGGCGCTGATGCTCTACCGCCGGCGCGACATCAAGCGTCTCTTCGCCTATTCCTCGATCGAACACATGGGCATCATCGTCTTTGCCTTCGGCATGGGCGGACCGTTGGCCAACTTCGCGGGGCTTCTGCACATGGTCATGCACAGCCTGACCAAATCCGCGATCTTCTTTGCCGTGGGCAGCATCGCCCAGATCAAGGGGACGCAGAAGATCGCCGACATCCGCGGCCTGACGCAAAGCCACCCGGCACTCGGCTGGGGCCTGGTGCTCGCGATCCTGTCGATCGCCGGAATGCCACCTTCGGGCGTATTCATGAGCGAGTTTCTTGTGGTCACCTCAAGCTTCAGCCGGATGCCGCTGGTGACGCTTGTGCTCGTCCTCGGCCTTCTCCTCGCGTTCGGCGCCCTGCTCCTGCGCCTCATCGGCTTCGCCTTCGGAGAGCCGACGGGCAAGGACGCACCGATGCACGGCTCGCTTGCGCCCTTCTGGTTGCACATGGCGCTGGTTCTTCTGATCGGCCTGCACATGCCGCAAGCGATGGTGGACTGGTTCCGCTCGGTGGCGGCACTGCTGGGATGACGCCGACATGACAAAGCTGCCCAAGCTCGTCTGGACCCGCCCTCGCGATTTCCGCTCGGCCCCCTTTCCCGTATCGTCCGTCACCCGCCGCGGCTGGTCGTCGATCGCCACGGCGCTCGACGAGGGCCAGGTGACGCTTCTGAGCCTCTGGGGCGAACCGGAGGCAGTCTGCATGGCACTGCACGACGCGGGGGCGCGCCGGGTGGCCGTAGCCCGGCTTGCCGTATCCAAGGGGAATTTTCCCTCAGTCGGCCGGCTTCACGCGCCGGCGCAGCGCCTGGAACGGGCGGCCGCGGACCTCTTTGGTCTGACCGCAGACGATGCGCCGGACACGCGGCCCTGGCTCGACCACGGCCGATGGGAAATCGCACAGCCGCTCGGGGCCGCGAGGCCACATGCGGGCGGCGCGCCCTACATCTTCCTGCCCGTCGAGGGCGAGAGCCTGCACCAGGTGCCGGTCGGACCGGTGCATGCCGGCATCATCGAGCCGGGGCACTTCCGTTTCACGGCCCAGGGCGAAACCGTCGTGCGGCTCGAAGAGCGCCTCGGCTATGTCCACAAGGGGATCGACCGGCTGATGCAGGGTGCGACGCTCGAACGGGGCGCCCAGCTTGCCGGCCGCACCTCGGGTGACAGCGCTGTGGCCTATGCCATGGCCTTCGCGCAGGCCGCCGAGGCAGCGCTCGGTGCAGAGGTTCCGCGGCGCGCTTTCTGGCTGCGCGGCGTGATGGCGGAGCTCGAACGGCTGGCCAACCACCTCGGCGACATCGGCGCGATCTGCAACGACGCGGCCTTCGCGATGATGCTGGCGCAGACAAGCGTCCTGCGAGAGAAGGTCCTGCGCGCCGCGGCAGCGGCCTTCGGCCACCGGTTCATGCGCGACCGGATCGTGCCGGGGGGCGTCACGACCGACCTGAGCAAGGACGGTGAGGCTCAGATCCGGACGCTGATAGCGGACATCGGCGACCGCTTCCCACTTCTCGTGGATCTGTATGACAACACCGCCTCGCTCCTCGACCGTACCGTGGCCACCGGCCACGTCGGCCCGGATCTGGTGCGGCGCTTCGGCGCCGGTGGCTACGTCGGCCGCGCTTCGGGCCGCGATTTCGATACCCGGCGTGATCTCCGCTATTCCCCTTACGACATGCTGAACTTCGACGTGCCGCTGCGCGAGGACGGGGACGTGAACGCACGCGTGTGGATCCGCATCCGTGAGGTCGAGCAGAGCTGCGCGCTGATCTCGCAGCTCCTGAATACAATGCCGCAGGGCGAAATCCTGGCGCCGGTCGATCCTGCGGGCAGCCAGGTCGAGGGGATAGGCCTGGTTGAGGGGTTCCGCGGCGACATTCTGGTCTGGCTCGCGCTCGCGGCAGACGGCACCATCCGCCGCTGCCACATGCGCGATCCGTCATGGTTCCAGTGGCCGCTTCTGGAGGCCGCGGTCGAGGGCAACATCATCGCGGATTTCCCGCTCTGCAACAAATCCTTCAACTGCTCCTATTCGGGCCACGATCTCTAAGAGGGCGAAATGCGCAGGTTCATACTTGAAGGCCTGACACGCCGGCCACTCACCGAAACGCCGCCCACCCCCGACCAAGAAATGCGCGAAGAACTAGGCCGGTCGCTGGCGATGGCCGCGCGCCAGAAGCTTGGCCGAAGCTTGTCGATCCGGCAGGTCGACGCCGGGTCCTGCAACGGCTGCGAACTGGAAATTCACGCGCTCTCGAACCCGCTCTACGATCTCGAACGATTCGGCCTGCACTTCGTCGCCTCGCCGCGCCATGCCGACGTTCTCATGGTCACCGGCCCGGTGACCCGCAACATGGCCGAGGCGTTGCGCCGGACCTACGACGCGACGCCTCACCCGAAATTCGTCGTCGCGGTGGGCGACTGCGCGAAGGACGGCGGATGTTTCGCCGGCAGCTACGCCGTAGCCGGCGGGGTGGGCGCTGTTGTGCCGGTGGATCTGCACATCCCGGGTTGTCCGCCCGACCCGACGGCGCTGCTGAAGGGACTGCTTGCCCTCCTGGACGAGGCAAGCACACGTTCCGAAACCATGTGATGTGCCGACAACGTATCGCTTCGTCCGAGGAAACGCCCATGGGGCATGTCTCCAGACGGCTCTGGTACGACGGCGGCCGCCGACAAAAAACCGTCCATCGGGTCGGGTCGACTTGATCGAGGTCAAAAGACGCTTCCGCCGCGCCCCCGAAGATGCGCCATCGTCAAGGGAGGAATGCCGATGCCATCCGACGTCGCTCTTATCGTCGCTGCAATTACCGGTCTGTTCGTCTTCTTCGCGGCCGTACTCGCCTATGGGGACCGGACATGGAGGATTTCAAGCGACGACGACGGCCTCCAGGGCTAGCCGCACGCCAAAACGAACGCGCAGTTCCGGCCGGCGCCGTCCGATCGGCGACCGGCTCGTTGGCATTTTCGCGCCGCGCGGTCGGCAGTTGTTCGTATCCGCTGCTTTGCCGGGAAAAACGAATTGCTTGACACCGATCAAGGGAATAAGGGCCCGCATGTGGTCGTTGGCACTGTGCGGCGTGGCGTTTTGACCCCGCCGGTGCAATGGACGCACTTGGGGTCGATGACTATGATCCCGCAGGCATTCGGAAGGCCATCATGAACTACCAGCGTTTCTTCGAGGAAGCCATCGACCAGCTCCACGCCGAGCGCCGCTACCGGGTCTTCGCCGACCTGGAGCGGATTGCGGGAGCCTTTCCGCGCGCGATCTGGCGGTCGAACGGCGAGGCGCGCGAGATCACCGTCTGGTGCTCGAACGACTACCTCGGCATGGGCCAGCATCCGGATGTGATCGCCGCGCAGCAGCAGGCGGCCGGGCGCATGGGATCGGGCGCGGGCGGGACGCGCAACATTTCCGGCACCAACCACCCGCTGGTCGAACTGGAACTCGAACTCGCCGATCTGCACGGCAAGGATTCGGCGCTGGTCTTCACCTCCGGCTTCGTCTCCAACGAGGCGGCGATATCGACGATCGCGCGGCTCCTGCCGAACTGCCTCGTGCTCTCGGACGAACTGAACCATGCCTCGATGATCGAGGGGGTGCGCCGCTCGGGCGCCGAGAAGAAGATCTTCCGCCACAATGACGTTGCGCACCTCGAGAGCCTGCTCCAGGCGGCCGGGCGCGAACGCGCCAAGCTGATCGTCTTCGAGTCGGTCTATTCGATGGACGGCGACGTCGCGCCGATCGAAAAGATCGCCGACCTCGCCGGGAAGTACAACGCGATGACCTACATCGACGAGGTCCATGCGGTCGGCATGTACGGCGCTCGTGGCGGCGGCATCACCGAGCGTGAAGGCCTCGCCCACCGGATCGACGTCATCGAAGGCACGCTCGCCAAGGCATTCGGCACGCTGGGCGGCTATGTCACCGGTCCCCGCGCCGTGGTCGACGCCGTCCGTTCCTACGCGCCCGGCTTCATCTTCACGACGGCCTTGCCGCCGGCCATCGCCGCGGCCGCGACTGCCTCGATCCGCCATCTGAAGAAGTCCGCTGTCGAGCGCGAGCAGCACCAACTCCAGGCACAGCGCACCAAGGACATTCTGTCGGCGGCCGGACTGCCCGTCATGCCCTCCTCGACCCATATCGTTCCGGTCCTGGTTGGTGATCCGGAGCTCTGCAAGATGGCGAGCGACCGGCTTCTCGGCGTGCATGGCATCTACATCCAGCCGATCAACTATCCGACCGTGCCGCGCGGCACCGAGCGGCTACGCATCACGCCGACGCCGTTCCATGATGACCGGCTGATCGACGGCCTTCAGGACGCGCTGGTCGAGACCTGGGACGCACTGGGAATTCCTTATGCGGGAACGCGGCGGCCGGCCCAGCACCGCACGGACAGGATCATCCCGCTCGTCGTACCGTCTTCGGGCGGCTGACCCCCAGATCCATCGACCGCATGAAGCCGCGGTCGCATCGGCGGTCAGCGGCTTTCCATCCAGCGTGCAAGACGCTCGGCGGCTTCCTCGAGCTGGTCGAGCCGGCGGTGGAAACACAGCCTGAGATGCGATTCGCCACCGGCGCCGAAAGCGGTGCCTGGCGCCAGACCGACATTGGCCCGGTCGACGATCTCGAACGCCGCCTGGCGGGAATCACTGATCCCCTCGACGGCGAAGAAGAGATAGAACGCGCCGCGCGGCACGTTGAACCGAGCCCGCCCGGTGCGCCCCAGTATCGTGCAGACGAGGTCGCGCGCCTGCCTCGCCCGCGCCACCTGCGAGGCGATGAAGTCGTCGCCCTGGTCGAGCGCCGCCACGGCGCCGCGCTGCATGAACTGGGCGACGCCGGACGTCGAATATTGGATCAGGTTCTCAAAGACGGCCTGCAGCGACGGGTGGATGCGCAGCCAGCCGACCCGCCAGCCCGTCATCGCCCAGTTTTTGGAGAAGCTGTTGACGTAGAGGATGCGGTCGCCGGCCTGGGCGATGTCCATGAACGAGGGCGCGCGCCCGCCGTCATAATGGAACAGCGAATAGATCTCGTCGGCAACGATCCACAGCCCGCGTTCGCGGGCCAGGTCGAGGATGGCCTGCAAGGTCTCGCGGTCCGCCGTCCAGCCCGTCGGATTCGACGGCGTGTTGACGAAGATCGCCCGTGTCCGCGGCGAGATCGCCGCGGCGAGCCTGGCGATGTCGAGCGACCAACCGTTGGCGGTGTCGTCGAGCGGAACCGGGACGGGGCGCGCCCCGGCGACGCCCGCGGCTGCGGCAAAATTCGGCCAGGCGGGCGCGAGGTAGGCCACCTCATCGCCGGCGCCGGCAGTCGCATGCAGCGCCAGCTGGATCGCCTGCATTCCCGATCCGACGACCATGAACTCCTCGGCCGCGAACTGTCCGCCGAAATGGCGCATGTGGTAGCGCGCCAGGGCTTCGCGCAGCTCGGGGATGCCGCGTTGCCAGGTGTAGAAGGTCTCGCCGGCCTGGAGGGCGGACATCGCTGCCGCGGTGATGAAGTCGGGCGTCGGCAGGTCGCCCTCCCCTGCCCACAGCGGGATCATGCCTTCGCGGCCGCGGCCGTGGTTCATCACCGCGACGATGCCGCTCTCGGGGGCCTCGCGCGCCTCGGTCCGAATTGAATCGATCAGTCCCATGGCCGGCCGTCCTAGCGCCGTTCGCACGTCGCCGCCATCCCGAAGCCCGCCAAGGCTCCGGGATTCGATTGGCCCAGCGCCCAGCGCTGCCGCCTTAGTGCTTGGCGAGGAGATCGCGGATCTCGGTGAGGAGCTGTATGTCCGCCGGGGGTGCTGCCGGCGCCGCCGCGGCCTGTTCCTTGACGAGGCGGCGGCGCATATTGTTCACCGCCTTCACCATCAGGAAGATGATCCAGGCGAGGATCAGGAAGTTGATGAGCACGGTGATGAAGTTGCCGTAGGCGAAGACGGCTCCCTGCTTCCTCGCCTCCTCAAGCGACTCGGCGGTGACCGAGGAAGACAGCGGAACGAAGTAGTTGGAGAAATCGAAGCCACCGAAGACCGCGCCGACGATCGGCATGATGATGTCGCCGACCAGCGAATTGACGATGAGGCCGAACGCGCCGCCGATGATGACGCCGACGGCAAGATCCATCACGTTCCCCTTGGAGATGAATTCCTGGAATTCCTTCAGCACGCTCGCCTCCTGTGTTTCGCCCCGTCCGCACGCGCGCCTTCGCGCGCGCCGACAACCGTGACAATAGCAAAGGATCGCCGCGCCCACAGTCAGAAACTTCGACCGAGTTGCACGCATCATCGCCGGTGCGGCGCCGTGCTATCCAAGCGGATGATGGACACGCGACGCGGGCTGTGATTGCCTTGCCGGAGCTACGTGGCGAAGAGGGAGGCGGCAGGGGGCGTGCAGGGCTGGGTCGTCGTCATCATCGCGTTGGCATACCTGACGCTGCTCTTCGCAATCGCGAGCGTCGGCGACCGTCGCGGTTCGACCGAGAGAGCATCGAGGTCGCGGCCATACACCTATGCACTCAGCCTCGCGATCTACTGCACCTCCTGGACCTTCTTCGGATCCGTCGGCCTCGCTGCGGAGCGCGGGCCGGAATTCCTCACCATCTATCTCGGGCCGATGCTGATCTTCGTCTTCGGCTTCCCCCTGCTGCGCAGGATCGTCCGGCTGGCGCAGTCGGAGAAGATCACCTCGATCGCTGACTTCCTCGGCGCGCGCTACGGCAAGAGCTTCGCCGTCGCCTCCATCGCGACCGTCATCGCCACGGTCGGTGTCGTCCCCTATATCGCCCTGCAGCTCAAGGCGATCTCCGGCTCGGTCAGTCTGATGGTCGAGCACTACAACGGCGCCCCGCCTTCCTTCGACCCCTTCGTCAGCGACATCTCGCTGATCGTCGCCATGCTGCTGGCGCTGTTCGCGGTCCTGTTCGGAACCCGCCATGCCGACGCGACCGAGCACCAGCAGGGCCTCGTTCTCGCCGTGGCGGCCGAATCCGTGGTCAAGCTCGCGGCCTTTCTCGGGATCGGCATCCTGATCACCTTCTTCATGTTCGGCAGCCCGGCCGAACTGATCGCGGCAAGCCGCGCGGAAGGCGCCCTCGAACAGGCGTTCGGCGGCGGAACCACGCTCGGAACGTGGATCGTCTTAACCGCCCTCAGTGCCTGCGCCATCATCATGCTGCCCCGCCAGTTCTATGTGACGATCGTCGAGAACCGGGGCGAGGAGGAACTCCGCACCGCGACGTGGGTGTTTCCGCTCTATCTGGTCGCCATTAATCTCTTCGTCATCCCGATCGCCTTCGCCGGCACGATCCTGGTCGGCGACCGCACGAGTTCGGATCTCTACGTGCTGTCCGTGCCGCTCTTCGGCGGCCATGATTTCATGGCCATCGTCGCCTTCATCGGCGGGCTGTCGGCGGCGACCGCCATGGTGATCGTCGAAAGCGTCGCGCTTTCGATCATGATCTCCAACGACATCGTCATACCGATCTTCGTCCGAAGGCTCCTCTACAATCGGCAGAACGAGAACGAGGACTGGTCGTCGCTAATCCTCAACATCCGTCGAGGCGCCATCTTCATCATCCTGTTCGCGGCGTTCCTGTACTATCGCGAAAGCACCGACAACGCCCGCCTCGCCGCGATCGGGCTGATGTCGTTCGCCGCGATCGCGCAATTCGCCCCGGCCTTCTTCGGCGGCCTGATCTGGAAGGGCGCCAATGCGCGCGGCGCCGCGCTCGGCATGACCGCCGGCTTCGCCGTATGGGGCTACACGCTGCTTCTGCCCTCGCTCGCCGATCCCAATACGGCCATCGTCGTACACGGCCTGTTTGGGCTCGAGGCCCTGCGCCCGCAAGCATTGTTCGGCACCATGGCCGAACCGCTCAATCACGGCGTCATGTGGAGCCTCTCGGTCAACGCGTTGTTCTTCGTGCTCGGCTCGCTGTCCCGCGGCTCGGTTCCGCTCGAACGGATCCAGGCGGCGATCTTCGCGCCGCGCGACGCCAATCCGATGCCGAGCCTGAGGCGTTTCCGCACCGCTATCACGGTCGACGAGCTGCGCGAAACGATCGCGCGCTACCTCGGGGTCGAACGGACGGAGCGCTCCTTCCAGACCTTCGAGGAGACCGAGGGACGGCGTCTCACCGGCAGCGAAGCGGCAAGCATGTCGGTGATCAGGTTCTCCGAGCAGCTCCTGGCCAGTGCGGTGGGGTCCTCGTCGGCGCGACTGATCCTGTCGCTGCTCTTCCAGCGCAACGACAGTGCCTCCCGTGATGCGCTGCGACTGCTCGACGATGCGACCGAAGCCCTCCAGCACAATCGCGACCTCCTCCAGATCGCCCTCGACCAGATGGAGCAGGGCATCACGGTCTTCGACCGCGACTTCCGGTTGACCTGCTGGAACCGCCAGTACCGGAACCTGTTCGACCTGCCCGACGAGCTGGGGCAGGTCGGCGTGTCGGTGAGCCGCATCCTTCGGTTCCTGAGCAACCGCGGCGACGTCGCGCCCGAATCCGAGGTGCTGACGTTGAACCGCCTGACGACCTTCGGCAGTCCGTGGCAGATCGAGCTCAATACCAGCGGCCGGATCATCGAAATCCGCTCGAACCCAATGCCCGACGGCGGCATCGTCGCGACCTACACGGACATCACCGCGCGCGTTCAGGCCGACCTCGCGCTGAAACGCGCGAACGAGACGCTGGAGCAGCGCGTTCGCAGCCGCACCGCCGAACTGACACGCGTCAACGAGGAACTCGCACAGGCGCAGATGCTCGCCGAGGAAGCCAATCTGGGCAAGACCCGCTTCCTCGCCGCTGCCGGCCACGACATCCTGCAGCCGTTGAACGCCGCGCGCCTCTATTGTTCCTCGCTGATCGAAAAGGCGGGCGAAGGGGCGATCTCGGAAGCGGCGACGAACATCGAATCCTCGCTCGATTCAGTGGAAGCGATCCTCGGCGCCGTACTCGACATCTCGCGGCTCGACACAGGCGCGATGAAGCCGGCCGAGACGGTCTTCCGCCTCGACGGGCTGCTGCGCCAGATCGGCACCGACTTCCTGCCGATGGCCGCGGCGAAGAAACTCGACCTCGTGATCGTGCCCTCGTCGGTCTGGGTGCACACCGACCGCAACCTGCTGCGCCGCCTCGTCCAGAACCTCTTGTCGAACGCGATCAAGTACACGCGCAGCGGCCGCATTCTCGTCGGCGTCCGGCGGCGTGGCGAACTCGCCGAGATCCAGGTCTTCGACACCGGGATCGGCATCCCGGTCGATAAGCTGAACACCGTCTTCCGCGAGTTCACCCGCCTCGACGAAGGCGCCCGCGAAGCCCAGGGCCTCGGCCTCGGCCTGTCGATCGTCGACCGCATCGCGAGAGTGCTCCGCCTCGAGATTCAGATCGATTCCGGCCGCGGTAAGGGAACGCGCTTCTCCGTGATCCTGCCGGTGACCGATGCACGGGAACAGCCGGCTCCGGCGCCCGCACCTGGCGTCGTTCCGATCTCGGCGTCGCTCGACGGTCTCAGCATCTTCTGCGTCGACAACGAGCCGCGCATCCTCGACGGCATGAGGCTCCTCCTCGAAGGATGGGGGTGCCGGGTCACCACGCTCGCGGGTTCCGCTGCTATCCGCGCCCAAGGGCTACCTAGACCCGACGTCGTGCTCGCCGACTATCATCTCGACGGCGAGAACGGTCTCGACGTGATCGCCAAGCTGAGAGAGCGGTACGGCGGCACCCTGCCCGCGGTCCTGATCACGGCGGATCGCTCCAACGAGGTGCGCGGCGCGGCAGAGCGCGTGGACGTCCAGGTCATCAACAAGCCGGTGAAACCGGCCGTTCTGCGCTCGCTGATCACCCGGCTGCATCGTATGACGCCGGCCGCGGCGGAGTAGTCCTATTCCGCCCCGGAAAGCGGATGACCGGCCTGTCAGGTCGCAGCCTGCAGCGGGTCGGTACCGATCTTGGCGAGCATGATGACGGCCTGCGTCCGGCTGTCGACGCCGAGCTTCTGCAGCACCGCCGAGACATGCGCCTTGATGGTCGCTTCGGATACGCCGAGCTCGTAGGCGATCTGCTTGTTGAGCAGGCCTTCGGCGAGCATGCTGAGCACCCGGGTCTGTTGCGGCGTGAGCGTCTGCAGGCGCCGGATCAGGTCCGAGACTTCCGGGTCGCGCTCGACGCCGAGGTCGACGCCAGACGGCGCCGCGATGCCGCCGCCGAGAACGACCTGAACCGACGCCCTGATCTCCTCCATGCTCGCCGATTTGGAGATGAAACCCGACGCGCCGAGTTCGAGCGCACGGCGGATCGTCTCGGGATCGTCGTGGGCCGAGACGACGATCAACGGCACGTCGGGACTCAATCCGCGCAACGAGACGAGGCCGGACAGGCCGCTTGCGCCGGGCATGGAGAGGTCAAGCAGGACGAGATCGATGTCCTCCATACCGGTGACCGCCGCTTTCGTGGTCTCGAAACTGCCGGCCTCGACGATCTCGGTGTTCTCGCCGAGCACGGCCAGTGCCTGCTTCAACGCCCCCCGGAACAGAGGGTGATCGTCGGCGATGACGAACTTGTAGCCTTCAGGCACGCACCCCTCCCGTCGCACCCCGCTTTCTGTCGCGCGGGGCTTTCGGATTATGCGGCGATGACCCGTCTTTTCAAGACGCAATGCGGGCCAAACGCCGCCACGCACCTGTTTCTGCGGAACCAATGCCCCCGGTGATGGTTGCTTGCTCCAATATCGGTAAATTTACTTGCGGTCGGCCGATCGTCGTCGGCAGAATTGGCCTGCGCTTGCGGAGGCGGCTGTGGAGAAGATTCGTGAAACTGCCTTCATGTGCGTCGGTCGCGCCGTGATGTTCGGCACCCTGGCGATCGGCTGCATCATGATCGGCTTCTCCTTCAATCCCGTCTCCGCCTTCCGTTCCGGCGCGGTCGCGACGCTGTTGATGGCCACGGTGCTGATGTGGAAGGCGCTCACGGCGATGGGCCGGAACCCCAAGACGACGGAAGTGTGGCTCTACCTCGACGAGACGTCGCGCCCGCTCGACACGCACGCGCGCTTCGTCTTCGCCACCGTGATGCGCGAGGTCTACGGACGATTCGCCCAGTTTTCGCTGCTGGTCGCCTGCGCGCTGTTCGCGATATCGCTCCTGTTCGGCGCGTTCGGCTTCGAGGCGTACGACCCGGAGATCGGCCACCATCCGTCCCAATCGCAGCCGGCCGGTTGACGCGACGGGAGCGCGTCAGGTCTTCTGCGGCGGCGTGGCAGGTCTTCCGGATTCACCATTGCCGAGTTCCTCGTCCATCTCCTTGACGATGCCCAGGAACTTGCGGAAGAACTGCTCCATAAGGCCGAGCGAGCGCTGGAACTCCTCCTCTGAGGGCAGCAGGTTCTCGGGTTTGAGGATCGGGCTGTTCTCGATCTTCGCCAGACGCTCCTCGACACCGGAGAGACGGGTCGTGAGGCGGTCGATCTCGTCCTGGAGAGCGGATCTTTCGTCGGCGGCCAGCTTGCAGACGAGTTGTCCGCCGCGCATCTCGCACAGCGACATCTCGCCGGTCTGCGTGTCCATCCGGACATAGCCGTCCGGCGTCTTCTCCAGCCGGTAGCGGCCTTCTTCCTCGGACGCCGCCGGAGCAGCGGCGAAAACAAGCGTGGCAAGCAGGATCAGCCGTCTCATCGCGCCCTCCAGTCGACCGGACCGTGTCCGATATGCGCCTTCAATGCGACCAAAATAGGAAGCGGCGGGCGTGTTCACCTTTTCCCGGCGAGGCATTGCGACTATAGCGCTCGCATGCACCGCATCATCTACAAGATCTGCCCGAAGGACTTATGGCAAACCGCCGAGGCCGCCGGCGTGTTCGACGGCGCGCCGGTCGACCACGCCGACGGCTTCATCCATTTCTCCACCGCCGACCAGGCGGCGGAAACGGCGGCGAAGCACTTCGCCGGGCAGCGCGACCTCGTCCTCGTCGCGGTCGACGCCGCGCGGCTCGGACCGGCGCTGAAGTACGAGACGTCGCGCGGCGGAGCGCTGTTCCCCCATCTCTATGGTCCGATGCCTCTCTCGGCGGTCGTCTGGACAAAGCCCTTGCCCCTCGATGCTGCCGGCATCCACGAATTCCCGGCGCTCGACCGATGAAGAGACTCATCGAACGGCTCGGCCAGCGCGCGCTCTTCGCCTTTGACCCCGAGACCGCGCACGGGCTCTCCATCGCCGCGCTCTCGACCGGTCTCGCCGGGCGTTGCCGCGGCGCGCAGTCGCCGCGGCTCAAGACGACCATGTGCGGCCTGGAACTCCCCAATCCCCTCGGCATGGCGGCCGGATACGACAAGAATGCCGAAGTGCCCGATGCGCTGCTGGCACTCGGATTCGGCTTCGCCGAAGTGGGCACGCTGACGCCGCGGCCGCAGGCCGGCAACCCGAAGCCGCGCATCTTCCGGTTGACCGAGGACGAGGCCGTCATCAACCGGCTGGGCTTCAACAACGAAGGGCACGACCGGGCCTTTTCCCGGCTGTCGGCGCGGGCGGGACGTCCCGGCGTCGTCGGCGTCAACATCGGCGCCAACAAGGACAGCGCCGACCGGGTGGCGGACTATGAGGCAGGCGTGCACCGCTTCGCCGCGCTCGCCGGCTACCTGACCGTCAACATCTCGTCGCCGAACACGCCGGGATTACGCGACATGCAGGCCAGGGAGGCACTCGCCGAACTGCTCGCGCGCGTCGGGGCGGCGCGCGACGCGGTGTCAGGGGCAGGACGGCGCACGCCGATCTTGCTCAAGGTCGCACCCGACCTGCACCAGGCGGACCTCGAGGACATTGCCGCCGAAGTCGGCGACAAGGGCATCGACGGCGTCATCGTCTCCAACACGACGATCTCCCGGCCCGCAATGAAGAACCGCGCGCATGCGGCCGAGGCCGGCGGCCTTTCGGGAAAACCCCTGTTCGATCTCTCGACCATCGTGCTCGCCAGGATGCGCCGACTGCTCGGCCCGCAGCGCGTTCTCGTCGGGGTAGGAGGCGTCGATTCCGTCGAGTCCGCACTCGAGAAGATCCGGGCCGGCGCCGATCTCGTCCAGCTCTACACGGGCATGATCTACGCAGGGCCGGGCCTGCCCGGCCGCATCGTCGAAGGCATGGCCAGCTACGCCGAGCGGGAAGGACTCCGGTCGATCGCCGAGATCCGCGACAGCGCCGTCGACCGCTGGGCCGACCGCCGGCTGGCCGGGGACTAGCGGAGGACCCGAAAGGTGCTGCGCGTCCGCGCCGGCACGATCGCTAGCAGGCTGAACCCGCGAACCAGCAGGAAGACGTGCAGGGCCGCCCACAGGCCGTGATTGCCGAAGCGGTCGCTGAGCACGACGAGCGCCGCCCAGAAGATGGCGAAGGATGCGAGCATCATGTTGCGCATGTCGCGCGACCAGGTCGCACCGATGAAGACGCCGTCCATGGCGAAGGCGAGAACGCCGCTCACCGCCGTAGAGGCCGCCCATGGCAGATAGGCCTGGGCCTCCGTCCTGACCTCCGCAGCCGTCGTGGCGAGCGCGATGAAATGGCCGCCGAGGAACAGGAACAGCAGCGTCGTGACGATGGCGAGGCCGAAACCCCAGCCGGTCGAAAGGAAGACCGCACGCGAGAAGGCGGTCCGGTCGCGGGCGCCGATGGCGCGGCCGGCAAGCTGTTCGGCGGCCGTAGCGAAGCCGTCGAGGAAATAGCCGCCGACGAGGAAGAAGTTCATCAGGATCGCGTTGGCGGCGAGCGCCGTCGTTCCGAACTGGGCGCCCTGCCGCGTGAAGAGAGCGAATGCCGCGAGCAACGCGAAGGAGCGGATCATGATGTCGCGATTGAGCGCCAGCATGCGCAGGAGCGCGTCGACCGCGCCGATGCGTTGCAGGGTCGGTCGGGGATTCCTGCGGAAGCGCGGATAGAGGATCGCCATGCCGACGAGGGTGGCGACGATTTCGCCGCAGACGGTGCCCCAGGCGACGCCGGCGATCTTCCAGCCGAACTCGAGTCCGAAGAGGATCGACAGCGCGACGTTGGTGCCGTTGAGGACGATCTGCAGGGCGAGCCCGAGCCCGGCCTCGCCGCGTCCCAGCACGTAGCCGAGGATGGCATAGTTGGCGAGCGCGAAGGGCGCGGCGAGGATGCGGATGCCGATGTAGGTCGCCATCGCCTCGTTGACGGCGGGCTCGGCGTCGAGGAACCAGATGCCGCCGTGGATGAAGACCGGCGCGAGCAGGGCGAGCACGATTCCGGCGACGACGGCGAGCGCCAGTGCGCGCCAGAACACGGCCTGCTCCTCGAGCGCGTCGCCCCGCCCCATCGCCTGCGCGACGAGGCCGGTGGTTCCGGACCGGAGGAAGTTGAAGGTGGCGAAGACGAGATCGAAGATGATGGCGCCGGCGGCAAGGCCGCCGATCAGGGCCGCGTCGCCGAACTGGCCGACGACCGCCGTGTCGACCACGCCGATCAGCGGCGTCGTCAGATAGGCGACCATCATCGGAACGGCGATGCCGAGCACCAGCCGGTGCGACACCACGAACCGTCGTTCGACTGGGGGAATGTGCCGATCCACCGGGTGCTCCCGAGACATTGCAGGGCGGCCGCCCCGGTCGACGCTGAATAGTGCCCGCGGCGGCGGCGGGCAAGCCGATCGGCGGAAGTGCGCCTACGCTCCTGACAGCCGGCCGTGCTAAGAGGCGGCATGGCGCTGCCGATCGTTCACCACCCCGACTACGACGCGGGATTTGCCTCCGGGCACCGCTTCCCGATGGGCAAGTACCGGGCCCTGATGGAGCGACTCGCTGCGACCGGCCTGGCGACCGCCGCCAATCTCCGGACGACCGCGCCGGCGCCGGCGCGCTGGCTCGACCTCGCGCACGATCCGACCTATGTCGGGCAGGTTCTCGCCTGCTCCGTTCCCAAGCCGATCGAGCGCGAGATCGGCTTTCCGGTCGACGAGCGCGTCTCGAGACGCGCGCAGCTGGCCGCGGCCGGGACTCTGCTGGCGGCGCGGCTTGCCCTGGAGCACGGTATCGCCTGCAACACGGCGGGCGGTAGCCACCACGCCCGGCGGGCGCAGGGCGCGGGCTTCTGCACCTTCAACGATGTCGGCGTCGCGGCTTCGGTGCTGCTCGGCGAAGGTTTTGCCGGACAGATCCTGGTCCTCGACCTCGACGTCCACCAGGGCGACGGCACGGCCGAGATCTTTGCCGGCAACGACCGCGTCTTCACCTTCTCGATGCACGGCGAGCGCAACTACCCCGTGCGCAAGATCGCCTCCGATCTCGACATCGGGCTCCCCGACGGCACCGGCGACGCGGCCTATCTCGACGCCCTGCGCGTAGCGCTCGGCATGCTCGACGAATGCGTCAGGCCGGATCTCGTCTTCTACAATGCGGGCGTCGACCCCCACCGCGACGACCGGCTCGGCCGGATGGCGCTGAGCGACGACGGCCTGCGCGAGCGCGACCGCATCGCCATCGGCCATTTCCGCAAACGCGGTGCCGCCGTCTGCGGCGTCATCGGCGGTGGCTACTCGAGCGACGTCGAGGCCCTGGCGGGGCGCCACGCGATCCTGTTCGATGTGGCCGGCGAGTTCGTCTGAGCGAGGTGCCCTTCTTCGCCGACAAGCAGGATCGTGCCCGGGAGGGCATGGCGGATTCGCGGTCTTTTTCGGATGCGGTCGCAGGCCGGCGGTCGTCATGACGTGTCGTGCGGACGACCGTGGCGGGCGGCGGGGAGGCGAACGACGAGGAGCAAAGGCAGAAGCAGTGCGACGCCGGTGCGGGGTGGCCGGTCAGCGGCGCCGTGGGCAGCCCAGCCGGCACGGTCGTCAAGGCCGCCGGCCGCTTCGGCCAGGTTCACGAGCACGGCAGCCAGCATACGCAAGCGCAGCGCCATGAACTCGGCATCGGCCGCGCCGAAATGCATGCCGGGAGTTTCGACGAGACAGGAGAGGTCGGGGCCCCAGCCATGGGGCTCGATTTCCCTGGCGACGAAGGCCGTCGCCACGGATTCCGCCCGTCGCAGGATGGCGAGCACGAGGAAGCGCACGGGCAAGGAGCGGCCGGCGGCGCGCTCGGCGATGAGCGCGAGCGAGACGAGAAATGCCGCGATCTTCAGCAGCATTCCTCCGTTTCGCACTGCACCGTCCATGCCGGGCCTCCGTGAAAAAACCGACGGCCATTCTGCGCCAGGCTTTTCGGCAGGGGGACAAAACGGGGGCGGAAATCGTCGAAGCCGTTGATTCTGCTGGAGGAGGTGGGGGATTTTATCCCCCCGTCATTCGCGGCCTCGGCGTCCTCGTCGACCGCCCCCTCCACCGCCTTCGCCGGTCCCCCTCCCCGTGAACGGGGGAGGATCCAGGTCGCGGACGGCCGCCGCGCCTTATCCTCCCACTTGAGTGGAGGGCGTTCAGGCAGGCTCCCGTCCTCTCCCTCACGACGTTGCGGGAGATGTGGTGAGCGCAGCGAGCCGGAGAGGGGCGGCAGACGCGCCGCCGAGACGGCCCCACCCGTCCAATCGCCGGGGACCCCGATTGCTTCGCAATCTCCCCGGCCTTCTCGGCCGACAATCGAGCCACCGGCTCGATCGGAAGATTGGCCTCGAAGCCCCTCAAGGGGAGGGAAAGGCCGGCGCGTCCGCCCTAGCGCCTCAGGCTGAGGATGCGCAGGACGATGAAGGCCGGGATGACGATCGCGGCACCGATCACGATGTAGCCGACCAGGTGCTCGATCGCGGCGAAACCCATGTTCCAGATCCGCTCGAAGAAGGTGCGGATGCCGTAGAGGATGTCGAAGGGCGTCCAGCCGAAGGCGTGCATGACAAGGCCGACGACGAAGGAGACGACGAGCAGCTTCAGCGCCACCCTAAGCGGCGTGTCGCCGAGGAACTTCGTCAAAGCGGTCATCCGGATACTCCCGCGGCCGATCGAGCAACGCAGATACGCATTCGCCTGCCGGTGATCAAGTGACGGTCGACCGAGCGCCGGAGGCTCCCGGCCCGGCGCTTACTGCGGGGCGCCGCAGACGACCACCTCGTCGCGGCTGCAGCCGGCCTTGATGGCGTCGTCCAGCGTGCGGTAGCAGCGTCCCTGGCAGTAGTGCGGGAAGCCGTTCTCGCAGCAACCGCCTCCACCGCAGCAGCCGGTGCCCGCCGGGCAGCAGCCGCCATCGCCGCAGTCGACCGGATAGTCGCTCGGACAGGGCTCGCAGCAGCCGGCCGCGCAGCACTCCGTCCCCTCTGGACAACACGTGTCGCCGCAATCGACGGGATAGTCGTCGGGACATCCCTCCTGGGCGACCACCGAATTACCGTCTCCGCCGGAGGGCGCCGCGTCACCCGCGGACGCCGCGAGGGCGCCGAAGCCGGCGATCGTGGCCACCAGGAACAGTGTCAGCACCACGCGCGCCAGCGCGCCACTCAACGATCTCGCCAGAACCCACATCGCCTTCAACACCCCACCTGCCGAGGAAATACGCCCTTCGACGAAGGCGATCAAGGAACGGATCAGCGCACCCCCTCGCCGCCTCCCGGCAGAGACGCGGCGGCGAGGTCAGGCGGCCGGCCGCTTGCCCAGCGAGCGGCGCGACAGGTTCAGGGCAAGCGCGACCACGATCGTGCCGGCGATGAAGACGAAGGCGGCGGCAGCGATGGCCGGGCTGATGTTCTCGCGGATCGAGGAGAACATCTGGCGCGCCAGCGTGCGCTGGTTCGGCCCCGCGACGAACAGGGTCAGCACCACCTCGTCGAGCGAGGTGGCGAAGGCGAACACCGCGCCGGAGACGATGCCGGGCAGCGCCAGCGGCAGCGTCACCCTGGCAAGCACCGTGTGGGGTGCGGCGCCGAGGCTCGCCGCCGCCTGTTCGAGGCGCGGGTCGATGCTCTGCAGTACCGCCAGCACGTTGATCACGACGAACGGCACAGCGATCACCGTGTGGGCGATGATGACGCCGACATAGGAATTGGCGAGGTTGTAACGCGCGAACATGAGCTGCATGCCGACGCCGAGCACCACGGCCGGCACCACCATAGGCAGCAGGAAGGCGGTGCGGATGAAGGCGAAGAGATAGGACGGCGCCCGCCCGCGCAGGCCGAGCGCGCCGAGCGTTCCGAGCGCCGTGGCAAGCAGCGTCGTGCCGGAGCCGATGATCAGGCTGTTGACGATCGAGCGCCGCCATACCTCTGCGGTAACCAGTTCGGAAAACCACCGCGTCGAGTAGCCCGGCATCGGATAGTTGAGGAAGACGCTGTCGGTGAAGGCCAGCGGCAGGATCGCGGCCAGCGGCGCCAGCAGGAAGAACATGGCCGCGCCGCCGAACAGGATCTTGGAGAGCTGGAGCGCTTTCATCGCCGAGCCTGCTCGTCTGCCGAGAGCCGCAGATAGACCGTGTAGAGGATGATGGTCGCCACCAGGAGTACCAGTCCCAGCGCTCCGGCCATGCCCCAGTTGGCCGCCCCGGTCGCGTAGTAGGCGATGACCGAGCTGATCATCTGGTCCTGTGCGCCGCCGATCAGCGCCGGCGTGATGTAGTAGCCGAGCGCACTCATGAAGACGAGGAGCGAGCCGGACACCACGCCGCGCGTCGACAACGGCAAGAGCACCTCGCGGAACGCGCGCAGCGGATGGGCGCCGAGCGAGGCGGCAGCAGGCATCAGGTTCTTCGGAATGCCGATGAGCACGCTGAAGATCGGCAGCACCATAAAGGGCAGGAGCACGTGCGACATGGCGATGACGACGCCGACGCGGTTGAAGATCAGCGGAAGCGGCCCGGAGGTCAGGCCGATCGCCATCAACGCGGAATTGATCAGGCCGTTGTCCTGCAAGAGGATGAACCAGGCCGCCGTGCGCACCAGCAACGAGGTCCACAGCGGCAGCAGCACCGCCGCCAGCAGGAGCTGCCGCCGCCAACCATGCACCGAGGCCGCGATCATGGCGTAGGGAAGGCCGATCGCCAGGCAGACGGCCGTCACCGACACCGACACGGTGAAGGTGCGCACCAGCGTCGTGCCGTTTGCCGAACTGCCTTCGGGCATCGCCTGGATTTCGCCCGCCGGCGAGCGTTCCAAATCGACGGCCGCGAGCAGGTTGCGATCGGTCACGGTAGAACTAGCGGCCACCTTGATGGCCTGCCAGAACGCCGGATCGCCCCAACGGGCATCGATGGCGACGAGATCGGTCGTCGAGGCGTCGTCGCGCAATGCGCTACGCGTCTTCGACATCAGCGTGCGGAAGCCGGACTTGGCGCTGTTCAGCCGTCTCACGAGGTCGCCGAAGAGCTGGTCGTCCTCGATGCTGCGGATATCGCCGGCGAAAGCGGCCTGGAGTTCGGCGGACGGCGCGTCCTCGCCTTCCCAGGAGCGGATCGCCGCGGCCGTCTGCGGGAGCGCCCGCGCCGCGATCGGGTCGGAGACCGCGGCCGCCATCATGGTGTAGAGCGGCGCGGCGAAGAAGACGGCGAGGAACAGCGCCAGCGGCGCGACCAGCGCCAGGGAAACGAAGGTCTTGCGCCGGCCTGGCGAACTCATGAGCCGATCACCCAGCAATCGTCCGGTGCGAAGCTCACGTCGAGCCGATCGCCGATCTGCGCGGGCTTGCCGCTCCGATCCGCCTTGACCAGGAGGGTCTGTCCGTCGGCGTCCAGCACGAGTTGCAGATGGTCGCCGTGATAGACGACGTCGTCGACCTTCCCCGAGATCGTGTTCACCGGAGCCGAGCCCCCCCCGACCTTGAAGCGTTCGGGCCTGACCGACACGCCGACGCGCGCGCCCGCTTCGACGCCGTGGCCGGCCAGGACCGACATCGTGCGTCCGTTGCCGAGGTCGACGGTCGCGTGTCCGCCGTCGACCTTCGTCACCGTGCCGCCGAGGAAGTTGGTCTCGCCGATGAATTCGGCGACGAAGCGGGTCGCCGGGCGATCGTAGATCGCGGACGGCTGGCCGATCTGCTCGATCTTGCCATGGTTGAAGACGGCTATGCGATCCGACATGGTCAGCGCCTCCGTCTGGTCGTGGGTGACGAAGACGATGGTCAGGCCGAGCCGGCGGTGCAGATCGCGGATGTCGAGCTGCATCTGCTCGCGCAGCTTCTTGTCCAGCGCGCCCAGCGGCTCGTCCATGAGCACGACCTCCGGCTCGAACACCAAGGCGCGGGCGAGCGCGACGCGCTGCTGCTGGCCGCCGGAAAGCTGCGCCGGCTTGCGCTCGCTGAGCTGGCCGAGCTGCACCATGTCGAGCGCCCGCCTGACGCGTTCGCCGGTCTCGGCGCGAGGGACGCGCCGCATCTTCAGCGGGAAGCCGACATTCTCGGCGACGCTCATGTGCGGGAAGAGGGCGTAGTTCTGGAAGACGACGCCCATGTTGCGCCTGTACGGCGGCAGGCCGTCGACCTGCTTGCCGCCGACGCGGATGGCGCCGCTGGTCGGGTTCTCGAAGCCGGCCAGCATCATCAGGATGGTGGTCTTGCCCGAGCCGGACGGCCCCAGCATGCTGACGAACTCGCCCCTGTCGATGGCGAGGTCGAGGCCGTCGACGACGGTCAGCGTGCCGAAGGCCTTGCTGACCTTGTCAAAGCGGATGAAGGATTCGGTCATCGACAACTCCGGCGGACGGATCGTGCGGAAGACAGACTACCGCACGATCGTTGGCCCGCCAGAGAAAATTCGCGTTTCGCCGACGGGCCGCCGTGCGACGATCGGTCGGACCCTACTGCGCCAGCCAGGCGTTGAAGCGCGCGGTGAGCTCTTCGGAATTGTCCGTCCAGAAGTTGGCGTCGAGCGGCATCGTTCCTTCGAGATTGGCCGGCGTGGTCGGCAGCTCGGCCTGGTACTGCTCGGGCACCTTGTTCGCCGCCTCGAGGTTGGGCAGGCCGTAGGCGATATACTCGGGCAGCTTGGACTGGTTCTCGGCCGTGCTGGCGAAGGCGATGAAATCCATCGCCGCGTCGCGGTTCGGGCTGTCCTTCAGGATCACCCAGCTGTCGATGGCGAAGATGCTGCCGGGGAAGACGAAGCGGAAATGCTTGCCTTCGGTGCGGTTGATGCCGGAGATGCGGCCGTTGTAGGCGGTCGTCATCGCCACCTCTCCCGAAGAGAGCAGCTGCAGCGGCTGTGCGCCGGCTTCCCACCAGACGATGTTGGCCTTGAGCTGGTCGAGCTTGGCGAATGCACGGTCGACGCCTTCCGCGGTACCGAGCGTCGCATAGACGTCGGCGGGCGCGACGCCGTCGGCCATCAGCGCGAACTCGAGCGAATACTTCGCGCCCTTGCGCAGGCCGCGCTTGCCGGGGAACTTGGCGACGTCCCAGAAATCGGCCCAGGACTTCGGTCCCTCGGCGATCTTGTCGCCGTCATAGGCGACGCCGGTCGACCAGACGATGGCGCCGACGCCGCAGTCGCTGACGGCGGCCGGCAGGAAGGTCTCCTTGCCGCCGAGCTTGGCCCAGTCGATCTTCTCGAAGATGCCGTCGGCGCAGCCGAGCGCCAGTTCTTCGGACTCCACCTGGACCACGTCCCAGTTCGGCGTGCCCGCCTTGACCTTGGCCTGGAGGACGCCGTAGCCGCCGTCCCAGCTTTCGTCGAGCAGCGGCTTGCCGCTCGCCTGGGCGAAGGGTTCGAAATAGATCTTCTTCTGCGCGTCCTGATAGTTGCCGCCCCAGGACACGACGGTGAGGTCGCGTGCCTCGGCAGTCAGTGCGCTGCCCACAAAGATCGAGCATGCGATCAGAGAAGCCTTGAGTATCTTCATTTCCGTTCCCCTTTGCTCCTTCCCGGATTGCGGGTCTTCCCGCGTTCAAACCGTAGCAAATCACACTCCGGGCGGTCTGTCAGACACATCGCCGCAAAACTGTGAAAATACTCACCGTCGACGACGCGGCTAGTAGGTCGGCGGCGTCACCGCGCTGACGATCTCGCTGACGCCGTCGTGCGCATTGCGGAAGCGGTGCGGCAGACGGCTGTCGAAATAGTAGCCGTCGCCGGCGTGAAGAACCTGCACCTGGTCGTCCACCGTGAGCTCGACGGCGCCGCGCACGACCATGCCGGCTTCCTGGGCGGCATGGGTGAAGGCGTCACCCGAATCGCCGCCCACCGGATAGGTCTCGTGCAGCATCAACACCTGGCGGTTGGGATGATTGAGGCCGATGACGCGGTAGGAAACGGTCTCCGGCTTGCCGATCTCCACCATTTCCGCGGCCTTGTAGAAGGGCGAATAGGGCAGGCTCGACTGCAGGTCGGAAAAGAACCCGGGCAACGTCGTGCCGAGCGCTTCGAGCACCGCGCTCAGCGTGTCGATCGACGGCGACATGCGGTCCCGTTCCATCAGCGAAATGGTCGAATGGGAGACGCCGGAGCGGATCGCGAGCTGGCGCAGGCCGAGGTCGCGGCGGCGCCGGAGTTCCTTGAGCTTTGCGCCTATCCTCGGCATCGGTCCCGGAATCCCCGTTTCTGGTGAGAATAATGAACGCACGCCGCGATGACAATTGCGGCGAACCGTCCGTTGAAGGAATGTCGGACGGTACTCCCACCCGATCGCCAAGAGGCACGAATGGCCGCCCCCTCAGCCGAACTCGAGCGCAAGATCACCCGCATCAAGACGCCGCAGGCCGACGCCGCCTCCGACGCGGCTACCGTGGAGGCGACGGTGAAGCGGATCGTCGCCGACGTGCGCAGCGAAGGCGACGCCGCCGTTCGCCGCTACGCCAAGGCCTTCGACAATTCCGATCTCGCGGCGTTCGAGGTGAGTCCGGCCGAGCGCGCGGTCGCCGTCGCCGCCCTCGATCCGCAGACGCGACGCGACACGGAGTTCGCAATCGACCGCGTCCGCGCCTTCGCCGAAGCCCAGCTCGGCACCATCCTGCCGCTCGAGATCGAGGCCTTGCCGGGCCTGCATCTCGGCCACCGGGTGATCCCCATCCGCACCGTCGGCGCCTACGTGCCAGGTGGGCGCTATCCGATCCTCTCGGCGCCGGTGATGACCATCGTTCCGGCCAAGGTCGCCGGCTGCGCCGAGGTGATCGCCTGCCTGCCGCCGAATGCCCATCCGGCCATGATCGCCGGTTGCCACCTGTCCGGCGCCGACCGCATCTTCCGCGTCGGCGGCGCCCAGGCGATCGCCGCCATGGCCTACGGCACCGAGACCATTCCGGCGGTCGACAAGATCGTCGGGCCCGGCAACGCCTTCGTCAACGAGGCCAAGCGGCAGGTCTTCGGCCAGGTCGGCATCGACCAGCTGGCCGGGCCGAGCGAGATCTTCGTCGTCGCCGACGAGACCGGCGATGCGGCGATGATCGCCACCGACCTGCTCGCCCAGGCCGAACACGACGTGCGCACCCGCGTCGGCCTGATCACCACCGACCGCGCGCTGGCGGAGGCGACACTGGCCGAGGTCGAACGCCAGCTCGAGACCCTGCCGACCGCGAACGTCGCCGGCCCGGCATGGCACAGCAACGGCGAGATCACGGTCTGCGCCGACGAGGCGGCGATGATCGCCTATGCCGACCACATCGCCGCCGAACACCTCCAGGTGCACACAGGCGACGCGCAGGCGACGGCGAAGAAGCTGAGCAACTACGGCTCGCTGTTCATCGGCGAGCTGGCCAGCGTCGTCTATTCGGACAAGTGCTGCGGCACCAACCACACGCTGCCGACGATGGCGGCGGCGCGCTACACGGGCGGGCTGTGGGTCGGCTCCTACGTGAAGATCTGCACCCACCAGTGGCTGGAGCCGGCCGGCGTCGCCGCGGTCGCGCCGCCGGCGATCCGGCAGAGCGCGACGGAGGGCATGGAAGGCCACAGGCGCGCCGCCGCCCTGCGGCTCTGACGTCGACGACGCAACGACTGAATGTCCGCCGCCGGCTCCAAGCCGATGATTGCTCACGCCCTTCGCGCATGCTATCGGGACGGTCGCGCGGGTATGATGTAATGGTAGCCTGTCAGCTTCCCAAGCTGAACGCGCGGGTTCGATTCCCGCTACCCGCTCCAGCTTGCGGCGCAACGGTTTGACGCACATCGGCGGCCGTTTCCCCGACGCTGGTTTTACAGGCAGTTTTACACGTCACGTTCTGCGTCTGGTCTCGTTCAGCCGCTTGATCCGGTCCTTGATCTCCGCCTGGCGGCCGTCAGCCCGAGGATTTGCGGCCGCTGGCGATCGTAATGACGGCAATGATGATGACACCCGTGAGCACCATGCGGATGCCGGCTCCGAAGCCGTAGGTGTTGAGCATCGTGACAAGCAGGAACAGCAGCATGGCTGCGCCCCAAAGGCCCGGCAGATTGGCGAAGCCACCCGCCACGGAGGTCCCGCCGATCACCACGACGGCGATCGAGGCGAGCAGGTACTCCGCACCCATGTTGAGGGCGGCGCCGCCGGAGAAGCCGGAAACCAGGTAGCCGGTGAGGCCGGCGAACATGCCGCACATCACATAGGTGGCGAAGCGCACGCGGTCGACCGGCAGGCCCGCAAGCCGGGCGGCGCGCGCGTTCTGGCCGATCGCCGTCACGGTGCGCCCGAAAATCGTCCGGTGCAGGATCACGCTCATCGCGACCGTCAAGACCATGCCGGCGACGGCAAGGACCGGGATGCCCCACACGATCCACGTGGTGAAGTCGGCGAGCAGCGGTGGCGGCTTGATGCGCAGGCCCCGGCTGTACGAGATGGCGGCCGACAGAAACAGGAAGCTCGACGACAGCGTGGCGATGATCGGGGGTATGCGCAGCAGCCGGATCAGCCCGTAGTTGAAGACGCCGACGCCGGCGCCGCAGCCGAGCGCGATCGCCAGCCCCGGCACGATCATCGCGTTGCTGCCATCCATGATCTTCATCGAGACCGCGCCGGCGAGTGTCATGGTGGCGGGAATGGAGAGGTCGACGTTACCCGGACCGAGCGTGATGACATACATCTGCCCGATGGCTACCAGCACCGAGAACGTGGCGAAGGACAATGCAGCGGTGAGCACGCCGCCGCCACCCAGGCCCTCGGTGAAGGCGATGGTCGCGAGCCAGATCGCCAGCGCGCCGGCATAGGCGCCGATCCACGGTTTCCTGAGGAGATGGCGCAGCGCCGTCATAGGCCACGCGCCTCGGCGCGGTTGATGATCACGCGCAGCGCCAGCACGAGGATGAGGATGGCGCCCTGCGCGCCGATCTGCCAGTCGGGATCGAGCCGCAGGAAGGACAGGAAGGAGCCGGCAAGCGTCAGCGTCATGGCCCCGATGACCGCGCCGACCGGCGAGATGCGGCCGCCCGTGAACTCGCCGCCGCCGAGGATGACGCCGGCGATCGAGAGCAGCGTGTAGCGCAAGGCGATGTTGGCGTCGCCGGAAGTGGTGAGGCCGACCAGCGAGAGGCCCGAGAACATGCCGAACAATCCGGCAAACGCAAACATGATCATCTTGGCCTTCAGCAGCGACCAGCCAGCGCGCTCGACCGAGCGCGGATTGCCGCCCACGCCGCGCAGCACCGCGCCCCGGGCGGAGCGCATCAGCCCAAAATGCACGACGATCGCCAAGGCGAGCAGGGCGTAGATCGTGAACGGCACCAGCGGCGTCTTCCAGGTCATCAACGCGCGCAACCATTCGGGCGCCTTGCCGCCGGGCGTCGGCAGCACGAGGATCGCCAGGCCGAGCCAGACGAACGACATGCCAAGCGTCACGACGATGGATGGCAGGTTCCTCAGATGGATCAACGCGCCAACCGCGGCATAAATCAGAATACCGCCGGCCAGCGCCGCCACCCCGAGCAACGGCTGTTCCGTGAGCCAGGTGGCGGCTACGCAGGCGACGAACCCGACATAGGCACCGAGCGACAGGTCGAGATCGTTCACCGTGATGACGAACATCTGGGCGATGGTCGCAAAGGCGATCGGCAGCGCCAGGTTGAGCAGCAGGTTCAGTCCGACATAACTCATGGCCCGCGGCTGCAGCCAGAACACCGCCAGCAGGATGGCGACGAAGGACAGCATCGGCAGCAGAATGCGGGCGTTGCGGGCCAGGAACGAGACGGGCATCAGGCGGCAGTTTCGAAAGAGGAATGCAGCACGTGTTCCTCAGTGATGGAGTCGCCCGAAAGCTGGTCGACGATGCGCCCGTTGCGGAACACATAAACCCGGTCGCAATGCTTCAACTCGTCCATCTCGGTCGTATACCAGATGAACGTGCGCCCCGCCGCCGCTTCCCGCCGCAGCATGCCGTAAACCTCCTGCTTCGTGCCGATGTCGACACCGCGCATCGGATCGTCCATAAGGATGATGTCGGCGTCGGAACCGAGGGCGCGGGCGAACAGCACCTTCTGCTGATTGCCGCCGGACAGGGAGAGGATCGGATTGGCCATGTCCGGCGTGCGGATGCCGATCTTCTGTTTCCACTCCTCGCCCATGCGCGTTTCTGCGCGCGGATCGATCAGCCACCCTTTGGTCAGCCGCGCCAGCGAACCGATGGTAGCATTTTCGCAAATCGACCACAGCGGAAACAAGCCGTCGGTCTGACGGTCGCCCGCAACCATTGCCGTATGGCCCGAGACCGTGATCCCGGCTTGCGCCTTGCGCTGCCCCTGGAAGATACGGACCAACATTTCGGTCTGGCCATGGCCGCCGAGGCCAGCGAGACCGATCACCTCGCCGCGCCTGGCGACCAGCGTGGTCGCGTCGCCTTGGATGGCGGGCGCGGCCGAAATCTTGAGTTCGGCGGTGGCGCTTGCCGAGCGCTGCTCGCGCCGGACCTGCTCCTGCGCCACGCTGCCCATGCTCTCGACCAGCGTGACCCGGGTGAAGCCGCTCGCCGGACGGTCGGCAACGACGCCGCCGTCGCGCATTACCACGACGCGGTCGGCGGTCGTCAGGATTTCGTTGAGAAGGTGCGAGATGAGGATCACGGCGCCGCCGCCGGCAACGAAGTCCCGCACGAAGGCGAGCAACTGGCCGGCCAGCACGCCGTCCAGCGACGAAGTCGGCTCGTCGAGGATGACCAGGCGGACCGGCGTGTCGGTTGCCGAGAAGGCGCGGGCGATCTCCACCATCTGCCGCCTCGCGATGGAAAGGTCGCCGACGAATTGGGACGGGTCGATGTCATGGCCGGGAAAGATCGTGTCGAGCATGCCGCCGATCAGCGTCGCGGCGCGGCGGCGCCAACCGATCCCCTTCAGCGACGGATGCATGATCCGCGCGTTCTCGGCGACCGACAGGTTCGGGCAGAGCGACAGCTCCTGGAAGACGCAGCGTATGCCCAAGCGGTTCGCGGCGGTAACTCCATAGCGCCCGGATAGATCCTCGCCCGATACGAGAATGCGGCCGGCCGACGCCGAGAGCGTGCCGGCGAGGATGTTCATCAGCGTCGACTTGCCGGCGCCGTTGTGCCCGACCAGGCCGAGGCACTGGCCGGCGTCGATGGAGAGGCTCACGCTCGCAAGCGCCTTCACCGCGCCGAAGGACTTGGCGACGCCGTCGAACTCGACGAGGGCTCTGTCGATTGACTGCATGCAATGCCCCGGTCGACGGGTGGACGCGGCTAGACCGCGGCCGCCCGCCTCGCCTCGCTTACTTGCCGGCGATCACCTTCTGCGAGTCTTCGAGCGAATACTCGGTATTCGCAACGCCGCCCTTTTCTGTCGTTTCGAGGCTGGCTTCCAGCGTGTCCTGGTCGATGCGCAGGAACGGCACGGTCAAGTCCTTCGGCACGTCCTTGCCGTCGAGGATCTGCTGCGCCACCCAGAAGGCGAGGGTCGAGACGCCGGGCGCGATCGAGACCGACATGGTCTCGTAGCCATTGGCGTCCTTCTGCTCCTTCCACCAGGCGAGTTCGTCCTGGCGGTTGCCCATAATGATCAGCGGCGTCGGGCGGCTGGCCGCCTTGAATGCCTGCGCGGCACCGTAGCCGTCGCCGCCCTGCGTCACCACCGCCTTGATCTCGGGCAGCGAGGGCAGGATGCCCGCGACCGCCTTCTGCGCGACGTCCTGCGCCCAGTCGCCGTGGACGGAGCCGACGATCTTGAACTGCGGATTCTCGGCGACGCCCTCGTGGATGCCCTTCGAGATCTCGTCGTCGACGAAGACGCCGGCGAGACCGCGGATCTCGAGCAGATTGCCGCCTTCGGGCATCTTCTTGGCGAGGTAGAGCACCTCGTCCTTGCCCATCTGCTTGAAGTCGACCGCGATGCGCCAGGCGCAGGGCTCGGTGACGATGCCGTCAAAGGAGACGACGACGATGCCGGCGTCGCAAGCCTCCTTGACCGCGCCGTTGAGCGCGTCGGGCGAGGCGGCATTGACGACGATCGCGTTGTAGCCCTGCAGGATCATGTTCTGGATCTGGGCCGCCTGCTCCGTCACCTGGTTCTCGGCCGTGGTGAAGGCGTCGGCCGCGGCGACGATCTTTTCCTCGACGGCCTTCTTGGTCACCTTGTCCCAGCTCTTCAGCATTGCCTGCCGCCAGGAATTGCCGGCGTAGTTGTTGGAAAGTGCGATTCGCTTGTCCGAGGTATCGGCTTGGGATGCGGTTGCAGCGAGGATGAACCCCGTAGCGAGAATTGCCCGATGCACAACCTTTTTCATTACTTCCTCCCTTTGGCGTCGCCGTTGTAGTCGACGTGATTGATTGCCGGTTTGCGGCCCTCCTGCGGTGTTATGCATGTTGCCCGAACCCCTCCACTTCGGTCCGGGCCAAGGCCGCCATTGGCACGCGGCAATCAACCTACTAACATGTCAGTTTGGGCGCAACTAAAGAAACGGATATGACGGTGGGCTCTCCTGCAGCGCGCATGACGCGATCCTCCGGGGCAACGGCGCGAGTCGTCGATGGCTTGCGCCGCGCCATCGTCAACCTGGAATTCGAGCCCGGGACCAAATTGAACAAGGCAGAGCTGACACGGCGATTCGGCGTGTCGCGTTTCCCGGTCGCCGAGGCGTTGAACCGCCTGAAGGCGGAGGGTCTGGTCGACATCCGCCCGCAGAGCGGATCGATCGTTGCGCGCATACGCCTTGCAGATGCGCGCGAGAACATGTTCCTCCGCCGCGCCCTCGAAGGGGAAGCCGTCGCGCAACACGCGCAACACCGCTCGCAAGAGCTGCTTTCCGCCTTGCGGCTGAACATGCGCGAACAGAAAGCAGCGATCGCTGCGGACGACAGTGCCCTCTTTCACCGGCTCGACCTGGAATTGCACGACCTGCTCGTCTCGGCAATCGGCTATCCGCGCGTACGGGCCGCGGCGGAGGGGGCACGATTGTCGCTCGACCGCGCCCGCCGGCTGCTGATCACGCCGAGGCGGATTGCCGTCACCTTCAGCGAACATGCAGCAATCGTCGCGGCGATCGCCGCCGGCGACGCCGTCGCCGCGCGAGACGCGATGTCGGCCCATCTCGACTCGGTGATCGGGGAACTGGAAGACTTCGCTGGAGAATACCCGGCGCTATTCGACGACAACTGACTGACGTACCAGCTGCCGGCGCGGCCCAGATTCCCGCTACCGGCGCGAGCGCCGATGCTCCATCATGAATTCGCGGCGAATCGCGAGGGGTCCGCGTCCGCGGGGGATGGCAGCGCATGAGACGCCTGTTGGGGAGAGCCGAAGGTCCGGGCGCCGCGCCGGCAGCGGCCGGTCGCGATCGGCCCGCCGTCCCGTCCGCATAGGCCGCAGCCGTGTCCCGACATCCTCTCCCCGACCGCCCCGCATCCGCCGAGCCCGTCGCCGCAACGGGCGACGATTTCCACGCGCGGCATCGGCGGCACAGCTGGAAGGAGCATGTCGAGCTCGCGCTGCACGGTCGCCATCCGCGTTTCGGCCGCTTCTTCGAGCTGCTGCTGCTGACGATCATCGCCATCTCGTCGATCGCGATGGGCATCGAGACGATGCCCGACCTGCCGATGTGGGCGCGGTCCGGCCTCGCCATCATGGACACCGCCTTCGTCGCGGTGTTCACGCTGGAATACGTGCTGCGCGTCATCGTCGCCCCGCACAAGCGCCGCTACGTCTTCAGCTTCTACGGCGTCATCGACCTGCTCTCGATCCTGCCGTTCTACATCGGCCTCGTACTCGGCCGCAGCGTGCTCGACCTCAAGCTGGCGCGCACGCTCAGGCTGTTCCGGCTTCTCAGGATGTTCAAGCTGGCCCGCTACACGAAGGCGACCGAACGGCTGGTGCGGGCTTGGAAGATCGTCCGCGAGGAGGTCGTCGTCTTCGGCGCGGCGTCGGTGATCGTGCTCTATGTCTGCGCCATGGTGATCTACCAGTTCGAGCACCATGCCCAACCGGAGGCGTTTTCCTCGGTCTTCGCCGCCATGTGGTGGGCCGCCATCACGTTGACCACCGTCGGCTACGGCGACATCTATCCGGTGACCGCGATGGGGCGCATCTTCACCGTGCTGATGCTGCTGGTCGCACTCGGCATCATCGCCATACCGACCGGCCTCGTCTCCTCGGCGCTGACGTCGCTGCGCAGCCAGGAGGAGGACAAGGCCAAGGAACAGGCGAAGGAGGCCGCCGCCGGCGAGGACTGACCGTTTCCCGGCCGCGTCGGAGTCAGAGCGTGCGGAAGTGCTTCGACAGCTTCAGGCCCTGCGCCTGGTAGTTGGACTTGAGGTCGGCGCCGTAGAGCGCGTTCGGCCGCGAAAGCATGTGCTCGTAGACTAGGCGGCCGACGACCTGGCCATGATCGAGGATGAACGGCACCTCGTGGCTGCGCACCTCGAGCACGGCGCGGCTGCCCGCCCCGCCCGACGCCGTATGGCCGAAACCGGGATCGAAGAAGCCGGCATAGTGGACACGGAACTCGCCGACCAGCGGGTCGAAGGGCGTCATCTCCGCGGCGTAGAGCGGCGGCACGTGCACCGCTTCGCGCGAGACGAGGATGTAGAACTCGTCGGGATCGAGGACGAGTTCGCCGGGGCCGCCGCGGTTGTGGAGCGGCTCCCAGAAATCGAGCACGTCGTGGGCGGCGCGGCGGTCGACGTCGATCAGTCCGGTGTGGTGCTTGCCGCGATAGCCGACCAGGCCGCTGGCGTCGCCGGTGAGATCGATGGACAGCGCGATGCCGCCGCCCGAGATGTTGGGCCGCTCCGACGCCACCAGCGTCTCCGCGGCGTGCAGGGCGTGGAGTTCCGGTTCGGAAAGCTGGGCGCCGCCAGTGCGGAAGCGAATCTGCGACAGGCGCGAGCCGGTGCGCGCGATGATCGGGAAGGTGCGCGGGCTGACCTCGAGGTAGAGCGGGCCATGATAGCCGGCCGGGACTTTGTCGAACTCCTGGCCGCGGTCGGTCATGACGCGCGTGAAGATATCGAGGCGGCCGGTCGAACTCTTCGGATTGGTCGAGGCAGCGATCGCCTGCGGCAGGGCAAGCGTCTCGAGCAGCGGCACGATGTAGACGCAGCCGGTCTCGAGGACGGCGCCGGCGGTCAGGTCGAATTCGTGGAGCTTCAGCCGGTCGAGCTTGTCGGCGACGGCGTGACCGGGACCGGGAAGGAAAGAGGCGCGCACGCGCCAGGCCTTCTCGCCGAGCCTCAGATCGAGGCTCGCCGGCTGGATCTGGTCGGGATCGAGCGGGCGGCGGGTGGCGAGCGCCCCCGTTTCGAACAGGGCGGCGATGGCGTGATCGGGAAGGATGCCTGACTGGCGCAAGGATCGGCTGTCTCCGGGACGGTCCGACGTTTAATCGGCCGCGCGATTGACGCAAGCAGATGCAGGGTCTAAAGGACGCTTATCCCGTGGTGATTTGGCCGGTCGGCTTGCAGCCACGTTAAACAAGTCGCTAAAGGACCGAGGGCCGCGAGGCCAGAGGAACCGGTTGCGACGTCGCGGCCGGTTTTTTTGCGTCTGGAGAGGGCAATGAGCAGCACGGAACACGACTGGAAGCCGCAGACGGCGCTGGTTCACGCAGGCACCCGCCGGTCGGAATTCGGCGAGACCTCGGAAGCCATCTACCTGACGCAGGGCTTCGTCTACGAGACGGCCGAGGCCGCCGAAGCGCGCTTCAAGGGCGAGGCGCCGGGCTTCATCTACTCGCGCTACGCCAACCCGACCGTCGACATGTTCGAAAGGCGCATGTGCGCGCTGGAAGGGGCGGAGGACGCCCGCGCCATGGCGTCCGGCATGGCGGCGGTGGCGGCGGCGCTGCTGTGCAGCATCAAGGCCGGCGACCATGTCGTGGCCGCGCGCGCACTGTTCGGCTCGTGCCGCTGGATCGTCGAAACGCTGATGCCGAAATACGGCGTCGAAACGACGCTTGTCGACGGCAGCAAGCTGGAGCAGTGGGAGGCGGCCGTCCGCCCGAACACCAAGCTCTTCTTCCTGGAAAGCCCGACCAACCCGACGCTCGAGGTCGTCGACATCGCCGCGGTGGCCGCGATCGCCAACCGCATCGGCGCGCGCGTCGTCGTCGACAACGTCTTCGCCACGCCGCTGCAGCAGAAGCCGCTGGAGCTCGGCGCCCACATCGTCGTCTATTCGGCGACGAAACACATCGACGGCCAGGGCCGCTGTCTCGGCGGCATCGTGCTCTCCGACAAGAAGTGGATCGACGAGAACCTGCACGACTACTTCCGCCACACCGGGCCGAGCCTGTCGCCGTTCAACGCCTGGACGCTGCTCAAGGGGCTGGAGACGCTGCCGCTGCGCGTGCGCCAGCAGACCGAGAGCGCCGGCAGCATCGCCGATCACCTCGCCGGGCACCGCGGCATCGCGCGGCTGATCTATCCCGGCAGGGCCGACCACCCGCAGGCCGACATCATCAAGCGGCAGATGAAGGGCGGCTCGACGCTGGTCTGCTTCGACGTGGCTGGCGGCAAGAAGGCGGCCTTCGCCCTGCAGAATGCGCTGAAGATCGTCAAGATCTCCAACAATCTCGGCGACGCCAAGAGCCTGATCACACATCCGGCGACGACGACGCACAAGAACCTCTCCGACGCCGCCCGCGCCGAACTCGGCATCGGGCCGGGCACGCTGCGCCTGTCGGTCGGCCTGGAGGACGCCGGCGACCTGATGGACGACATCGACACAGCATTGAAGGCAGCCGGCTGAGGCGCGACTGGCGCAGCGCGCGGGCCGCGGTATATTCGGAACGCGGAGGATCGCCATGTACCGTGCGGTGACGCGTGACATCGAGGTGAGTGTCGAGCCGTTCTATCTCGCCGAGCGGTCGGATCCGCCGGCGGGGCGCTTCGTCTGGGCCTATCGGGTCACCATCGCCAACGGCTCCGGCCAGGCGGTGAAGCTCCTGTCGCGCTACTGGCGCATCACCGACGGCAACGGCCACGTCGAGGAGGTGCGCGGGCCGGGCGTGGTCGGCGAGCAGCCGGAACTCGATCCGGGCGACAGCTACCAGTACACATCCGGCTGCCCGCTGGCGACGCCGTCAGGCATCATGGTCGGCCGCTACACGATGCGCGGCGCCGGCGGGGCGATGTTCGAGATCGACATACCGGCCTTTTCGCTCGACCTGCCCGGCGAAGCACGGACGGTAAACTGACGCACTTGCATGTGGGCAGGGGAGGTCTCCCTCCCCCGCGCGATCAGTTCGCCGGGATGAACTCCGCAGGATCGAAGACGTATTCGGTCGAGCAGAACTCGCAGTTCACCCGAATGGCGCCCTCCTCGGTGCTGTCGACGATTTCCTCGGCGCTGAAGCCGGCGAGGATGCCGCGGATCTTGTCGCGCGAACAGGAACATTCGTCGGCGATCCGCACCGAATCGAAGACCCTGACCCCGTGCTCGTGGAACAGGCGGTAGAGCAGCCGCTCGGCGCCGACCGTCGGATCGATCAGCTCGTCCGGCTCGACGGTCTCGAACAGGGCCAACAGCTCGCGCCAGGCGTCGTCGGTCCGGTCCTCGACCTGGATGTCCATTTCGCCACCGCCCGGCAGGTCGGGCAGTCGCAGGCGCTCCGGCGCGTCCGGCAGGAACTGCGCGAGCACGCCGCCGGCGCGCCAGCGGTCGCGCCCGTCGCCGGGCAGGCGCATCCGCGCGACCGAGAGGCGCACGTCGGTCGGGATCTGCTCCGACTGGCGGAAATAGGCGCGCGCGACATCCTCCATCGACGACCCGTCGAGCTGGACGATGCCCTGGTAGCGCTGCATGTACGGACCCTGGTCGATGGTGAAGGCGAGCACGCCCTCGCCGAGCAGCGCCTCGGGCGAAGCCTCGCCCGCCGCGACCGCCGCATCGAGCCGGTCCTGGTCGAAGCGCGCATAGGCGCGCAGCGAACGCGGCGCGGTGAAGTCGGCGACGAGGAGGTCGACCGGCCCGTCGGAGCGCGTCTGCAGGATCAGCTTGCCGTCGAACTTCAGCATCGTGCCGAGCAGCACGGTCAGCACGGAGGCTTCCGCGAGAAGGCGGGCGACCGGCGCCGGATAGTCGTGACGCGACAGGATCTGATCGAGCATCGGCCCCATCTGGACAATGCGGCCGCGCACGTCGAGCGGCGCGACCTCGAAGGGGACGACATGGTCGTCGCCGGCGAAATCGAAATCCCCGAGGGTGCGGTTGTTGTCGGTCACGTGTGCAGCTTCCAGCATGGCGGGTCTCCGGCGCGTCGTCGGCTTCCGGAAACGCCTGTTTCGTGGATCGGGGCATCCCGGTCCTCGGCAGGGCCCTTTCGGCCAGCACGCCAATCTGTGGGTGATGGCCGGGAGATAGGCATCGCCGGGACAGGTATCAACCCGCGGCGTGGCCGAGCGGCGTCTCAGGCGCCAAGGCACCAGGCGAGCACCGCCTTCTGCGCATGAAGCCGGTTTTCCGCCTCGTCGAAGACGACGGAGTGCGGACCGTCGATGACTTCGTCCGTGACTTCCTCGCCGCGATGGGCGGGCAGGCAGTGCATGAACAGGGCGTCGGGCTTGGCGCGCTGCATCAGCGCCGCGTTCACCTGGTAGGGAACGAACACGTTGTGGCCCCGGGCCCGATGCTCCTGGCCCATCGACACCCAGGTGTCGGTGATCACGCAATCGGCGCCGTCGACCGCTTCCTCGGGCGAGCGCGTCAGCACGACCTCGCCGCCGTTCTGCCGGGCCCAGGCGACGTGTTTCGGGTCTGGTTCGCTGCCCTCGGGGACGGCGACATTGACGCGGAAGCCGAAGCGGGCCGACGCCTCGAGCAGCGAGTGCAGCACGTTGTTGCCGTCGCCGGTCCAGGCGAAGGTCCTGCCGGCGACGCTGCCGCGATGCTCCTCGTATGTCATGACGTCGGCCATGATCTGGCAGGGATGGGTGTCGTCGGTGAGCCCGTTGATGACCGGCACGGTGGCGTGCTCGGCCAGTTCGAGAAGACGGTCATGGGCGGTAGTGCGGATCATGATGACGTCGACATAGCGCGACAGGACCTTCGCCGTGTCGGCGATCGTCTCGGAGCGCCCGAGCTGCATCTCGGCGCCGGTCAGCATGATCGTCTCGCCGCCGAGCTGGCGCA
>CAYJMY010000009.1:0-50236 GCA_964371125.1 uncultured Mesorhizobium sp.
GCTGCTCGGAGACGCGCTCGACCTTGCCGGTCGCGTCCTTGACGCCGACGATGTTGGAGAAATCGTGCGCCAGGCGGCCCATCGTGTCCGGCATCATGTCGATGACCGAGCGCGGCGGGATGTTGTAGATGATGATCGGCAGCCTGGTCGCCTGCGCTACGGCGGCGAAATGAGCGTAGAGGCCGCGCTGGGTGGGCTTATTGTAATAAGGCGTGACGACGAGCGCGGCGTCGGCGCCGACCTGCTCGGCGAACCGGACGAGATCGACCGCCTCGACGGTGTTGTTGGAGCCGGCGCCGGCGACGACCGGCACCCTGCCCTTCGCCACCTCGACGCAGATGCGCACGACCTCGCGGTGCTCGTCATGGCTCAGCGTCGGCGACTCGCCGGTCGTGCCAACCGGGACGAGACCGTTGGTGCCCTCGGCGATCTGCCACTCGACGAGATCGCGGAAGGCTCTCTCGTCGAGGCTCCCGTCCTTGCGGAACGGTGTGACGAGCGCGGTCAACGAGCCTCTGAGCATGCGAAAAACTCCTGGAACCCCTGGTTACGGGCAACTGGCGGGCTTCTAGCGGAAAATCGCGCCGCGCACCATAGTCCTGACACCCCGGCGGTGCAGGACCAATCGCGGATCGGCGGCGTTGGCGTCAATCTTTCGCTAACGTTGCCTTCACCGGCCCGGCGTAGCCTGGTAGCGACGGGCGGCCGCAACCGCGAACGCGAAGGATGGGCATGAACGGCACGAAGCGCATGACATGGCTCGCCCGCCTGGCAATCGCCGGCAGCCTTGCCGCGGTGCCCATCGGCTGGCATGTCGTCGCGCGCGATCGCGGTGACGGGGGGCTGCTCGACGGAACGACGACCGCGGCGATCGCCGGCGAGCCGCGCGGCTACGACAGCGCCGCAGCGGCCGAAATCACCGCTCTCCACGACGGTCTCGACGCGCTCGCCGCCGGCGACGTGGCCCGGGCGCGCGCCGTGCGCGACGGGTTTTCCGCCGACGCGCTCGACCGGAAGATCCTCGCCTGGGCGATCACCGTCGACGGCGGGCGCGAAATCTCGGCCGCCGAGATCGCCGAGACGGCTCGGGAACTCCCCGGCTGGCCGGCGCAAGGTGCGCTGCGCCGCAACCTCGAACGCGCATTGTATCGCGAGATGCCCGGACCGGAGGCGGTGATCGCCGCGATCGGCGACGGCGAGGTACGGACGATCGAAGGCTCGATTGCGCTGGCGCGGGCGTTTCGCGCTCTCGGCGACACGGAGCGCGCCGCCGCCGCGATCGGCGCGGCGTGGCGATGGCAGCGCCTGGAGCCTGCAATGGAAAACGCCGTCATCACCGAGTTCGGCGCGATCATCGCGCCGGCCGACCATCGCATCCGCATGGAGGCGATGCTCCACCACGACCGCATCGCGTCGGCCGGACGGGTCGCCGTCCTCGCCGGGGCGCAGGATCTGTGGCGCGCCTGGGCGGCCGCGATCCGCGGCGAACGGACCGCACCCGCGCTGCTCGAGGCCGTGCCGGCAGACCAACGTTCGGCCGGCCATGCCTTCGCCAAGGCACGATTCCTGCACAAGACGGGCAAGATCCGCGAAGCAGCCGCCGCCTTGCTTGCCGCCCCGGCCGATGCCGCGGCCACCGTCGATGCGGATGGCTGGTGGCAGGAGCGCCGCGCGCTGTCGCGCGAACTCCTCGACCTCGGCGACGCGGCGACGGCCTATGCGCTCGCGGCCGGCCAGGCCGGCGGCAGCGCGACCACGGTCGCCGACGCCGAATTCCACGCCGGCTGGTATGCGCTGCGCGCACTCGGCGACGCGGCGAAGGCCGCCGGTCATTTCGCCCGGATCGCCGAGGTCGCCGAAGGTCCGATCTCGCGCTCGCGCGCGTTCTACTGGCTCGGACGAGCGGCGGAGAATGGCGGACCCGGCGAAGCGGACGGCTATTTCGCACAGGCGGCCGCCTACGGCGCTACCTTTTACGGACAGCTCGCAGCGGCGAGACTCGGCCACCAGGCCCTCGAGATCGCCCAGCCGAAGCCGACCGGCGACGACGCGCTGGCCTTCAACCGGCGCGAGGCCGTTCAGGTCATCGCACGGCTGGAGGCGGCCGGCGACGACGCCCGCGCCGACCATTTCTACCGAGACCTCGCCGAAAGACTGACCGGTCCGGGCGAAGTGGCGCTGCTGGCCGCCCGGGCGGAAAGGCGCGGCAACCACCATCTGGCGCTGCGCATCGGCAAGATCGCCGCGGGCCGCGGCATCGACATCGGTCTGCTGGCGCACCCGCTCGGCGCGATTCCTTCCGGCGCGGACATGGCGGAGGCGGGCGAAGCGCTCGCCTATGCAGTTGCGCGCCAGGAAAGTGAGTTCAATACCGCGGCAGTGTCGCGGGCCGGCGCGCGCGGACTGCTGCAGCTCCTGCCGGGAACGGCGCGCGACATGGCGAAGAAGCGCGGGGTCGACTTCTCCGCCGAGAAGCTGACCGCGGACGCCGGCTACAACGCCACGCTGGGCGCCGCCTTTCTCGCCGAGCAACTGGCGCGCTTCGACGGCTCCTACGTGCTGGCGTTCGCCGGCTACAACGCCGGCCCGCGGCGGGCGCTCGAATGGACGAGACGTTACGGCGACCCGCGCGGCGCCGACCTCGACACCGTGGTCGACTGGATCGAGCGCATCCCCTTCACCGAGACGCGTTCCTACGTGCAGCGGGTGATGGAGAACTACCAAGTCTACAAGATGCGGCTCACCGGCCGTTTCGACATCGCCGGCGACCTCGTCGACGGGCGGTGAGGCGCGCGGCGTACGGGCGGCCTGCGGTTGCATCGCAATGCATGCGGCCGTGCGGCGATGCGCCTTGCACGGCATGCGCCTCGACCGCTAGACCGTTTATCCGGGATGGAAACGATTGCGCACCAGCCGCAGGCGGACCGGGACGAGATGAACACGACGGACGGCTTTTCCGATTTCTTCTACGCGGCGCAGGACGGGCTTCGCCTCCATGCGCGCGTCTACGGCGAGCGCGGCGACGGCCGCCTGCCTGTCGTCTGCCTGCCCGGCCTGACGCGCAATGCCCGCGACTTCCACGAACTCGCGCTGTCGCTCAGCCGCGACGGCGCCGCACCGCGCCGGGTCGTCGCCTTCGACTATCGCGGCCGCGGGCTGTCCGACCATGACGCGGATTGGAGGAAGTACGACGCCAAGGTCGAGACGCAGGACGTCATCGACGGCCTCGCCGCGCTCGGCATCGCGGAAGCCGCCTTCATCGGCACCTCGCGCGGCGGCGTCCTCATCCATCTCCTCGCCGCCATGCGGCCGGACCTGGTGAAGGCGGCCGTACTGAACGACATCGGCCCGGTGGTCGAGGTCGGCGGCCTCCTGCAGATCCGCTCCCATCTCGCCGACGCGCCGAAGCCGAAAACCTTTGCCGAGGCCGTGGCGAACGCGCGCGCGGCGCAAGGCAACGCGTTCCCCGCGCTTGCCAATGCCGACTGGGAGCGGCTGGTCCGCGCCACCCATCGCGACGAAGGCGGCGTGCCGGTTGCAGATTACGACCCGGCGCTGCTGAACACGCTGGCCGCGCTCGATCCGGAAAAGCCCCTGCCCGCGCTCTGGACGCTGTTCGCCGCGCTTTCCAAGGTCCCGGTTTTCGCCATCCGCGGGGCGAACTCGGCGCTGTTCTCCGCCGCGACGCTCGGCGAAATGGCGGCGCGCCATCCCGATTTCAGCGCCGTTACCGTCGACGGCCAGGGCCATGCGCCGCTGCTCGAGACCGGCGAATTGCCGACTGTCATCAAGGCTTTCCTCGCAGAGGCGGAAGCCAAGGCCGGGGCATAACCTCCCTACCTTACAAGGCCGCTACGGATTCCGATCCGGCATGCACGGGGCGCTCTGACGCCGGGGCTGTTGCCGCGCGGCAGAAGACCTTCCGAGAACGATCTGCCAAAACGCACGAAACCCGGCGGTTGCCCGCCGGGTTTCGCTTTCTCGACCGTGAGGTCGATTAGAAGTAGCGCGTGAAGCGCAGGAAGCCCGAAACCGTGCCAGCCGGATTGGCATGGACGTAGAAGGGGTTCGCTGCGACGTCGTCGTAACGCACTTCGGCGCGAACTTCGAAGTTCGTGACCGGAGTCCAGACCACGGACGCTTCCGCAGCCCAGGCATCGTTGCCGCGCGAGAAGTCGGTGCCGGCATAGTAGAGGTCCTTGAAGTACTGGAACCCGACCGATGCGCCCAGCGTTGCGCTGAACTGGTGGTTGTACGACGCCAGGATCGACCACTCGGAGCCGCCGTAGAGGGAGGTACCAGCGACGCCGAGGATCGACGGACCGCCGGCGTTGAAGTTATGCGCGCCGTCGGCCCAGAAGCCGATGATGCGCAGCGACGAGCCGGGCATGTTCGGCACGTTGATCTGAGCACCGATCGACGCGGCCCAACCGCCGCTGCTGGCGCCACCGAACAGTCCGGGGATGTTCGGGTTCACAGTGTAGGGGGTGCCGTCGAAGCTCTCGTCGTAGGCGACCTTCGCCCACACCGAGCCCCAGCCCTGGTTCACGCCGACCTTGACGACCACGTCGGGCATGTAGCCCTGACCGGTCAGGCCGTCGTCTTCCAGAGAGATCGTGCCGAAGAAGCCGTTGCCGCCCTGGAAAGAGTAGGCGATCAAGTCGCGCTGCTGGTAGCCGTAGTACAGGCCCGACCAGGAGTGCGAACCCCAGTTCGAGGCGCCGCCGTACTGGGTCGCAGCCCAGGCCGATTCGGTGTAACCCATCATCAGGCCGCCGAGCTGGATGAAGGCCTGATCGATCTGCACGGTGCTGTCGACGGTGTTGTAGTGGGCAGCGGTGGACTGCAGACGGATGTAGCCGCGCAGCGTGCCCCACTCGGTCTCCGAACGGGCGTCGAAGTTGACGCGGGCGCGGACCGACTTGTAGAAGCCCTCGCCAGCCGTGCCGCCAGCCGACGGAAGCGTCTCAAGAGCGCCCGGCGTGTAGTTGTTGGCGGCGATCTGGTACCAGACGTAGCCGGAGATGGCCAGGCAGGTCTCGGTGCCGGGGATGTAGAAGAAGCCTGCGCCGTAGACGTCGCAGACGCGGACGTACTCGACGGGCTCCGGCTCCGCCACGACGACCGCATCAGCGGCACGCGCGCCAGAGACCGCGACCAGCGCCGCAGCCGAGCCGAGAAGAAGGCTCTTGATGTTCATTTTCTGACCTCCAGTCAAAGTTAAAAAAACGGGTCTGGGTTTTTTTGCTGAAGGACAGCGTTCCCTGCCCCATCCCCTATCCTGAAAAAGGCGCTCGCGCCCCTTCTTCCGGTCCGACATTACTCATGGGAGCCGGCCATTCAACAACCATCGTGCCGCAGTGCCGCCGTCTGCCGCGCTATCCGGGATCGCTGTTGCACAAAAGACACGAAATGAGTGGTGACGGAAAGGAACCGGTAACCATGGCTGCCGTCAGAGGCCGGTCAACAGCCCCGAGAAGACGGACGATTCCCCTGGCCAGCCGCGCCGCGGGCGACTCGGGATTTCCGAAATCCTCGGCGGAATGGCGCATTTCCGGGGTTCCAGGGGCCATCCGGCCGCGAAGGAGGTGATTCTGACCGGACGTCAGGAGATGAACATCAAGAACCTTCTTCTCGGCCCTGCCAGGCGCGGCACGGCTACGGCACGGGTCGCGGTCTCATCCGGCGACCGGCGGTCCCGGTTCCTTCGAGACCGTCCTGAAGTATCCCGCGCGGACTGAGCAGTCCGGTCGCCGGCAAGGCTGCTGCCGATACCGCGACATACGCAGCGAAGCCGGACGAGCGGCGTTGCGAAGAGGACGATATTTCCCTCCCGCAGCGGCTGCGAAAGGTTGATTGTACCGACGGTTTTCTTTATCCACCGTCGCACCGGAGAGGTGGCCGAGTGGTCGAAGGCGCTCCCCTGCTAAGGGAGTAGAGGTCAAAAGCTTCTCGAGGGTTCGAATCCCTTCCTCTCCGCCAGTCCTTCCTGACAATCCATCGATAGTTGGGAGTTTTGCCGAGCCGGTGTTTTCACCGGCCCGGTTCTTCTGCTGGCGGTTCATTTTCCGGCAATGCGCGCGGTGTGAAGCATATGCGCTTCGTTGGTTGATTCCGATTTGCAGACGACCATGGCGAGGCGCGACTCGGTCTGCGGCAGCTTCACGGTCAGTCGATCGTCGGTATGCATTGCCGTGCTTCAGGGACCCACTTCGTGCCCGGCGGACAAATCATCTTAAACTCGGGCAGTTGTGGCATCGGCGGTTGAACCGGTGCGGGCGCGGGCGGTCGCGGAACCGTTTGAGGCTGCGGTGCTGGTCGCACCGGCTCGGGAGCAACGCAGCGGAAACCTTCGTTGCGAGGTAGCTTCTGTAGCGTATTCCCCGGAGGGCAGATGCAGAGGCCGCCTAGCAGTACTCCGCCTAGGCACTTAATCTGCGGTGTCGGCGTAACCGGCTCTGGCGCCGGTGGATCGCAACGAAACCAGTCGCGCTGAACCTGCTTGAGGTTCCAACCCGACGGACAAATACACCGGTTGCGCGAGTCGATACGACCGTCATCGCAGCGGATCTTGGCGACCGGTTTCGACTGCGGTTCGGCCTGCGGCCTCGCAGGCGGCTTTGGCTCTTGGGCCGGCATCACGCACTGGCCGTCCCTTTCCACGCGCGGCGCAGCGCAGAAGCATTCGCCGGTCGCGCGGACGGTGCTGTAGCCCGGGCCGCATATCGGCGTTCTCGTCGAAACGCAGGACCGATTGTTGCCCGGATTGGCGTCGCTTTGATCCGGTGTCTGGCCAAGCAGAACCGCCAACAAGGCCCGATCGACCTGCGTGCCGGCGTCGAGACCGATCGATGCACGCGCCCTGCTCACTGCGTTGCGGGTGCGGCTGCCGACCACACCGTCGATCGGTCCGGGGTCGAAGCCGCTATGGTCGAGAACACGCTGCAGCATCCTGATTTCGTCACGCGAGATTGCAGACGTGTCGGTCGGATCGGGCTGGTAGATCTCCGCGCAATTCAGGAACGATGCGTCGCCTTCCGTATGCGGCAGCCGGACATCGAGTGAGACGACGGCAGGATTGCCCTGGGCGAGACCTTCAGGCTCGATGACGCAGTCAACGCTCTGGCCCGATTGCGAGCATGAGCCGCGACCCTGCAACTGGTTCAGTACGGCACCGGGACGCGAGAAGGTGTCGCGGATCGCCACGCGCCCATTGAACGGGCGGCGGCCCTTGCTTTCGACGGTGATCTGGAACCGGCAGGTCTCCTGGCCCGAGCAGTCTCCGATCGTCTTCTTGAAAATCACAAGATCCACGGGCGCCGCGATGGGAACGCAATCGCCGGCGGAATCCCTTTCCTGCCCCGGCGGGCATTCCGCCGGTCTGGGCTTGGCCAGAATTCTCGTTGCGAAACAGGCATTCTTCTTCTCGGTGCCAACGACCTGTTCGATGCCCGGCCGGCTGGCCCCCTGATATTCGAGCGAACTGCAGACTTCCCGGGTCTGTTCGGTTTCCGGCGGCTCCGTCAGATCTGCGGCAACGTTGCCTTCGATGCGGACCGTCACCTTGTCGCCGGGCGAAAGCCTGCACTCGTCGATGCGGCAGACAAACTCCCCGCCGGACGCGCGTTGGCTGCACGACCAGGCCGAGGCGCCGCACGAGGACGGCGCATTGGTGATCCGCGGCTGCGCGAAGGCAGAACCCCGCGGTGCTGTGATCCGCATGCTCAGCGAGCCGTCATACCCAAGGGTTTCGGTCTCGGCCGCGCCGCAGGCGGGGGGCAGGCAGTTGCCTGTGCCAGTTGCGTCATATCCCGGCGTCGAGGTCGGACTATATGAGCGGCCAGGCTCTTCGGCGTTCAGCGCGGCAGTGAATTCGTAAGAAGAGCAGTTCGGCGGCGTGCAACTGGCGGTTCCCGTCGCGGAATAGCCGAAGTCCGAGAGGTCCGATCCGATCAGCCGCAGCTTGTAGCAGCTTTCGTACTCGCCCCTCGCCTGCGTCTGGTACTGAGCTGCGCTCTGATAGCGGATCTTTGCGCAATTGTAGATCCAGGGGTGTTTTTCGTTTTGCTTTGCCTGGTAGAAGGCTAGGCCGGGCTTCATCGTAAGCTTCAGCTCGAGCGACTTGCTTTTCGACAGGTCTGCGGGCGGATGGGTGCAGACGAGTTTCGTCGTCCCGGTGCAAGACCAGCCTTCACCCTCGTAGCCCTGCAATTCCCACCAGCCGCCGGGTGACGAATCCTCAATGACAATGGGTTGGGTGTAAGGCGCGTCGCTGTTGCCAGTGACCGAAATGGTGAAGGTACATTCGTGGTCAAGCGCGCAGGTCTCGGCCTCGGGTGTTCCCGTCTTGACGCCAGGAGTCCTGAAATCGGCCGCAGGCGGCCCTTTCTTGGCGATGATCAGCCCCGGCTGGCTCAATGAGACCTCGGCACACGAGGTCAGTATGCCCTCGAGTTCGGCAGCCGTCTCTCCTTGCTCGAATGCGTAATCCTCATGCTTCGGAAGCAGCGAAGCCACAAAGTCGTCAGTTATCGCCCCGCTGGTTTCCGGCGTCCCCCCGGCGTTCTTGAAGCCCGATTCCTGTTTGTACCGGCTGAGAGCGAGCTGATCTTCCGGCGATAAACCGGACGCGGTCGACACCGTGTAGCCCTTGTACCGTAGAAACTGCTTTACCAATAAGACCCGTTCATCCGGGCTCAGCTTGGATGCGTTCGATCGATTAATCTGCAGGGTGCTGCAATTGGCGGCCTTGGTGCCTGCCTGGTCCGCGGAGAATCGGCCTTCAACGGCGATCACCCTCGTCGTGCCAGCCGGAAATGGTATGTCGGAAACGCATAGGAATTCGCCGGGTTTGGCCTGAGCGCCGGTAAAGGGACCCGCAGGTTGACCGAGGACTCCGCGACAATCGATGTCGCCCGAGCTGATCGTGTCACGCTGGTATGACGGACCTTCCTCGAAACGGTCCGTAACCGTCAGAAGTCCATCATACTCGCCCTTGCCCTCGTTCTTGATCACGATCGAGTATGGACACGGAGCACCGGCAACGCAGACCGCCTGGTCGAAGCGCTTCGTGATCGTCATCTTCGACCGGTTTGCAACATCGACAAAAGCGCAGACCGTCTGCGTCGACTTGCTGATTTCGCCGGTTGCTGGCGGCGGAAAAGTCACCAGGGCGCAGTTCTTGTAGGTTCCTTCCTTCGCGTCCGACGGAACCCTGAACCGAATGTCCGTTGCGATGAAATCGCTTGAGGTGAAGCCGCCTTCCGGCAATCCGGGATATTTTGAGACGTCATAGGTGCAGTAGGTAAATGGCCACTCCTCGCAGCTCCACAGCCCCTGCTTGCCGCCTCCGGCAAATTTCCAATCTGCAGGCGGAATGTCGGTGACATTGAATTTTCCGGTGAAGGGAAAGTCCTGCGTCCCGCTGATAACGAGGTTGAACCAGCACTCCTCTCCCGGCGCACATGTGGACGAGACGGCCTCCTTTCTGACCGTGAGGCCTGGCCCGACTCCTTCCATTTCGCCAGCCTCCGCTCCCGGCAGCGTCGGCGCGCCTGCCGCGAGGATCATCGGCGTACAGGACTCGTCGTTGGCGCCATTGGCGTCCTGTTTTCCATTCGCCCAGTCGATGGAGGCGCAATTCTCCCCAGGCTGGGGCTCCAGCGGGACACCCGGCATGGGATTGAGCGAAAGGTCGATCCGTTCCGACTGGCCGGGTTCGAGCGAAAGATCCCCGGCACAGGTAAAACCGCCGCCGGGCCCCGGCTGGCATTGCCAGCCCTGGCTAACAGCAGCATAACTCCAGCCCGCCGTCGGCGTGTCGACGAAGCGGAACGGACCGTCGAACTTCACGACCCCCGTATTCGTTACCGTGAGAACGAACGGGCACGGCTGCATAGGCGCACATACGTGGAGCGCGCCGGCGCCAGCAGCCGTGGCCTGACCGGCATGTGGAGGGCCTTTCTCGATGGCAAGGTCGTAGCCGACGCCCTGAGGGCCGGTCACCATGCCGAAACCGGTCGGCTGTCCCGGCGCCTTTTCCTCCTGGCCTGCGGGCGCCTCTGTCACGCTGACCGTGAGGTCGTCACAAGCGGTGTCGTTGGCGGCATTTGCGTCGCCCATGCCCTGCCACGCAATGGCGGCGCAGTTCCTGACGTCGAACGTGACCGGCTTGTCCAGGGGTGCGGATCGGATGTCGATCGTGGCCGACAGGCTCTGTCCTGGTTCGAGGTTCAGCGGCGGCCCGAAACCGCAGGAGAGCCAGCCGCCTTTGGTTTCGCAAATCGCCGCGCCTGACATCGTCCCATAGGCCCAGCCGAGCGGCAGCAGATCGTTGAAGATGACCGATCCGAAATAGGGGGTGCCTCCAACGTTGGTGATCTTGACGGCAAAACGAAAGGCGCATGCCTCGCCAACCCTGCATTGAGAGCCGACGGTCGCGGTCGGACCGGTCGTCGCAGGTTTTTCGAAGGTTTTCTCGATTGCCAGATCGCCACCGGAAAAAGCGGTCGTGAGAACGGCCGGCTTGACATTCACTGTTACGCAGGACCGGTCGTTGTCGGGGCGCGCATCGCGCTCGTTCGGCGACCAGTCGAGCGCAGCACAGTTCTCGGCCGAGCCCGATGCGTTTGCCGGCGAACGGATCGCAAGCGACACGTCAACCGATTGGCCCGGATCGAGGCGCTGCTGCCGGTGGCAGGCGAAACGGTCGCCGCCGCCCAGCGTGAGCATGCACCACCAGCCGATATCCTTCGCTGCATAGATCCAGCCCGCAGGCAGTAGATCGACAAACGAGACCCGGCTTTCAAAGACTTCTGTCCCCGTATTGGCGATCCGTATTGTGAAGGAACAGGGCTCACCGGCTGCGCAGTCGCCTTGCTGGGCATGCTTGGTGATCGACAGGTCACGCCCTTCCGCCAGAGCGCCGGGCGCGGGACCGTCGAATGCAAGGTCCGTACAACCTTCGTCGTTGGCGGCATTGGCGTCGATGCCAGCAACGGCGTGCTCGATCGCGGCGCAGTTGCGAATCACGCCTGCAACCTGCTGAGCCGGGACCTGCGCCTCAAAGACCAGGACATGCTGCTGGCCGGGCGCAAGGGAGAAACCGGCATCGGTGCAGACGGCTTCCGATCCGAACTGCTGGCACGACCAGTTGGAGCCGGCGGGACCGGCCGCGGTCAGTTGCCAGTCGTTCGGCAAAAGGTCGCGGATACGAATAGGCGACGCATAGGTTCCGCCGCCAATATTGGTGACGACCGCAACGACCGTACACGGCGCACCGGGCACGCAGGTGAAAGGCACTGCCTTCTGGAGTGCCAGATCGGGGCCTGCAATGGCTTCGCCGCTCGGCTGCGGAGGAGCAGGCCACCAGGGCTCCTCTTGTGCGCCTTCGGGCCACAACGGACCTTCTGCCGCTTCGACTGCCTCTTCCGCGACGGGCTCGACGCGTTGATCTGGGATCTCTGGGTAGGGCGCAAAGACCTCTATATCGCCCACGGCGCCCGCATTGCGCCGGGCCAGACCAGCGATGTCCACATTGCCGGCCGCGTCTGCATTGACGTCGATGTCGATTGCCAGGAACGCATCCGATAAAAAGCCCTCGTCGTCCGACTGACCGGATGGCAGTGGCATTCCGAGGAGCCCATGCACTTCGGAGACCTCGCTGCGCTCGCGTGTCGCGATGTTGAGGCATGGGAATTCGAGTGGGCAGAGGTGATTGGCGGTGATCCAGACAAAAGACCCCGAAGCGCCATCATCGATCGAACCGTCCGCATAGCCGAATCCGAAATCGACGCCGCCGGCCATGTTCCGGCCCACCGGCGCATGCGGCCGCGACAGTTCCGCGGCATCGCTTTCACTCGTGAGCGGCTGCCAGGTCCCGTCATCCTGCTGCCGCCACACCAGGTTCTCCGGGCTTTCGAAGCTGGGCCAATAGGCGTCAGGCCATGGAAATCTTGCAGTTCCGTCGGCGTCCCGCTCGCGCGTGATGATGCCGCGGTGGCGGCCGAGCAGCATGACCCGCTGCTCAGTGGCCCGCGGAAACGCCAGATCCGAAACGGCGAACAAATCGCCGGTCTCATCCGAGATTGCCTCGGAGGGCACAAGGAACTCGAGCCGCGACGTTTCCCGCCTGAAGCGTCCTGCTTCGTCCAATGCCACCGACCAGACAGAATTGGTCTTCTCCTCCTGCGGGGCTTGTTCGAAATCGCTGCTGCCGAAGCCGGCATTGCTCCAGAGTGCATAGAAAAGGCGCACCTCGCCGGTCTGGTCGTCGCGATGAACCGAGAGACCCCATACCCTTCGCCGGAAGTCGGCCAGGTTCCAGCACTCCGGCGCGGCAGCTACATTCTCTGCGACGCAGTCTGATGGGTCGGCGCGGCTTGCCGGGTCAAACTCGACGGTCGGGAGCGATCGCGACTGGCTCGTGCGCGCATCAAGAAATCCCGAACGCGCGTCGAGGCCATGGTCGAACGTGTCCCGCTCGACGGCATCTTCGACGCTGAAAGCATGGATCATGCCGGTCTCGAGATCCGACACGAAAAGCTGGCGGTGATAGGGGTCGAAGGCGAGGTCGCCGAGCGCTGCACCGCTATTGTCCCGGCCGTTCAGTGTCACCGATGCAAACAACCGCGGCGCGTAGCCGTTGCGGGCGTCGAGCTTCCAGATCGAGCCCGGTCCGCCGCCTTGTCCCCATTGTCCATCCATCCACCCGTCGCCATGGCGATGGAGGCCGGCAAATGCCGACGCAGCGAGGTAAGCGTTTGGCGCAGGGTCGTCGTCGAGAGCGATGGCGAAGACCTGGCCTACCTGTGCGGCAGTAACCAGGCTCCTCTGCGGCTCGTTCAGCCAGTGCTGTCCCGCCGGATCGAAGCCGGGACGGCGCAGATCGATGACCTTTGCGACCACTCCTCGAGGATCTATGCGGACTTCGGGGGCGAGACCGGGCTGGATCGTTGCGGCGGTGCCAGAAAACTGTGTGACAATCGCTACACCCGGCTGGAGATCGATCTCCTGAGCCAGCGCGTTCATTGCAGCGAGCAGCCACGAAAGAGCAAGCCCGACTGCCACCCGGCGACGCAACGAAAACATGTGATCCTCCCCGATCCCACGCCCGGAGAAAATTCGATAGCGCAATTTTGGCAGACGGAGATTGATCGCTATCAACGCGGCTGCGGCGGTTCGCGATTTCGGTCAGTGTATCAGATCAAGTTTTCGGCATCGGTGTCCGGGGCGCTTCACATTGACACCGGTCCTGTCCCCTGACTGAGCCCGCGTCTGGTCGCCGCACGGCGGAACTGCTGACGACATGATGAAGGAGCGCGCGCTCGTGGAGAGAGTGCGGATACCGATATCCTGCGCGAGATGACCCTCGGGTCAAGCCCGAGGGCCTTTGCCGCCGAGCGGCTTATGGAGATGGAGGTGGGCGCCGCTACCGGCGGCGCCCGGGGCGAGACGCCGCCGCTGCGGACCGCCCAGCGAAACGGCTACGGCGACCGGGACCGGGACCGTGAGACGCGCGAGAGCGGGCGGACGACCTGTCCCTCACCAGAACGGCATGTGGGCAGGGTCGAGCTTGATCTCGATCAGCAGCGGCCGGTCAAGGCGCGCGATCGCCTCGCGGACGTTCTCGAGATCCGCCACGGTTCGCACGGTGACGCCCCGACCTCCGAGCGCATCGGCGATCGGGGCAAAATCGGGCCAGTCGAAGAGGCTGATCGCCGGGTCCATCTGCTTGTCGCGGAGCAGCGCGTATTCGGCGCCGTAGCAGTTGTCGTTGCACAGCACCACGATCAGGTCCATGCGATGGCGTACGGCCGTGTTGAACTCCGTCAGCCCGCCCAGCATGAAACCGCCGTCGCCGATCGTCAGCACAACCGGCCGGTCCGGTTCCGCCGCTGCGGCGCCGATCGCCTGCGCCATGCCGAGACCGATCGAGCCGAAGCTCGCCGTCTGCACGTAGAGCCGCGGATGCTCGACGGCGAGATACTGCATCGCCTTGACCATGTGCCGGCCGGCATCGGTGACCAGCACCCGGTCGGCGGGAAGGATCGCGTCAAGGCGCGCGATCACGTCGACATAATCGAGCCGCTCGGCACCGGCATCAGGCCGCGCGGGCGGTTGCGCGTCGAGGCCGCGGGCCGGCAATTCACGGCGGAAGCCCGACGGCGCGATCTCGGCCTCGTCCAGCCAATAGATGATCCGTTCGACCGTCTCGACGACGCCGCCGACGAGCCCGATGTCCGGCGTGTGGCCGCGGCCGATGCCCGATGGCTGCGAGGCAACCTGCACCACGCGCCTGCCTTCGACGAAACCGCCGCCGGAGGTGGTGTGGAAGTTGAGCGCCGCGCCGAAGGCGAGGATGCAGTCACTCTTCATGATGGCGTCTGTCGCGGCGGGCGTGCTGAGCGTGCCCATGATGCCGAGGTTGTAGTCCTCGCCGCGGAACAGGTCCTTGGCGCGCAGCGTCGTGGCGAGCGGCGCCTCGATCCGCACGGCGAGCCGCAGCAGGGCCGCGCGCGCGACGTCGTCGATCGCGTCGCGGCCGGCGAGCACGATCGGCCGCCTCGCGGCGGCGATGATGCCGATCGCCTGATCGAGATCGCTGCCGCCGGGAACCGCCGACGGCATCGCCAGTTCCGTCAGCATCGGCGCGAATTCACCGTCGACCGGGGCGCGCATGATGTCGACGGGGAAGTTGAAGGCGACCGGCCGCCGCTCGGCGCCGGCGCGGCGGATGGCACGGCCAAGGTCGGCGACGGCGGTGGCGGCCGAATTCATCTGTTCGAAACCGGCGCCCGTCGCAAGAATCAGGTCGCGTTGCGCGATCTTCTGCAGGTTCTCGCGGTCCCCGTATGCCGTGTCGCCGCACAGCAAAACCATCGGCGTGCCGGCCTTCACGCCCTCGGCGAGCGCCGTCAGCGTGTTGGTGAGCGCCGGGCCGTGGGTGACCGTCGCCATGCCGGTCCGGCCCGACACCGAGGCGTAGCCGAGCGCCATCAGGGCCGCACCGTTCTCGTTCGCCGCCGCGACGAAGGTGCCGCCATGCCGGCGCACGAAACAGTCGATCAGGTAGACGTTGGCGTCGCCGGTGACGCCGAAAAGCGGGCCGACATCCGCCTCGGCCAACGCGCGCGCAAGCGCTTCAAAGACCTTCACCGATGCCGCCATGGCGTCTCCCCTTCTCCGCGTGGCGCACGCACCCGCCGCGCGAGCCCGCACTGTCGATTTGCGCCATGCATACAATGTCTCATAATATAGGACTACAATGTACTCAACTGTCGCGGTGTTCTAACTCTCAGGCATTCGTCAGAGGCGGAAACTACGCGGCAGCAGATCGCGTTATTGACATGAATGGCGGTTCGCGTCGATGATCGGCGCGACAGATCCGTGGATCTGGGTCAGTGAAGGCCGCGGCGGAAGCCCACCGAACTCTGTCCCACATCGTAGGAAGTAGGTCCGCAAGAAGCTGTCGTATGGAGATATCTGGATTTGCCGGCGAGGCCGGCGGGAGGAACTCATGAGAAACTTCTGGCCTTCTAGCGGCTTGTCGGTCGCTGCGGTGGTCACCGGCCTGTTCGTGGCCTGCTCTCCGGCGTCGGCCGCCGAGGCATGGCTGGAGAAACTCGAGCCGCGCGTGCTCAAGCTCGCCGACTTCTCCGGCGACCAGAACGCCAATTTCGGATCGGCGATGGTCGAGTGGGAGAAGGCGATCACCGAATTCACCGGCGGCAAGATCACCTTCGAGAACTACTGGTCGTCGTCGCTGCTCAAGGCGACAGACACGCTGCAGGGCGTCGGCGACGGCGTCGCCGACATCGGCCTCATCATCCCGAGCTACTACCCGAAGCAGCTGCCGGTCGGCTCCTGGCTGTTCGGCATGGGTGCCGCCCTCAGCGGCTCGACCGTTCACGACGTCGCGGCCGGCGGCGCGACCGCGCTTGAGACGATCCTGACGCTCGAGCCGCTGACCGCGGAGTACGCCTCCCACAACGTCCGGGTACTCCAGGGAACCTCGACGCCGGCCTACAACCTCTTGTGCAACAAGCCGATCGATTCGCTCGCGGATGCCGCCGGCAAGCGCGCCCGCGCGATCGGCGCGGTCTGGTCCGAGACGGTGACGGCACTCGGCATGACCCCGGTCAGCATCGCCTGGAACGAAGCTTATGAAGGGCTGCAGCGCGGCGTGTTCGACTGCATGGTGATCAATCCCAACCAGTATGTCGACGGCCTGATCCTCAAGGACGTGGCGCCCGAATACGTGCCGGTGACGCTGGCGCAGCTGCAGGCGTCGACCTGGGTGATCAACCTCGACGTTTGGAACGGTTTTCCCAAGGAACTGCAGGACTTCATCACTAGGGAAAACGTGCGCGCTGCCTACAACATCTGGAAGGGCTATCTCCGCATCGAGGCCGGCGCAGGCGATCTGATCGCCGCGGCCAAGGAGGTGCGCACGCATAACGTCGCCGAACTCGAGCCCGTGGCCAGGAAGCAGCGCGAGGCCTATGTGGCGGCGCTCGCCGCCGCGGCCCCGGCCAGCGTGGCCGACGCTCAGGCCGTCGTCGATAGCTACCAGAAGCGCATCGCCTACTGGACGCAGGCTCTGGAGGCCCAGGGCTATCCGGTGGCCGAGCGCACGCCCGAGGCTATCCTCAAGGCGTTTGCCGGCCTGCGCGAAGTCGACCTGTCGGGCTTCTACAAGAAGTTCGACGAGGAAGTGACGCCGGCCCTGCTCAAGTAGGCTATGACTGAACGCCGCCGCTCGTTCGCGAGCGGCGGCGCAACCCAGTCAATGAACCGGATTGGAAGGCCGCGACGGTGATTTCCGCCAATGGTAGCCGCCCCGGCGCAGCGGGAGGACGCATTGCCGCGCTCCTGCGCCTGATCGACCGGATGAGCAGCGTCCTTGCCGTCGCCGCCGCGGCGGCGCTTGCGCTCCTGGTGCTGAACGTCGCGGTCGACGTGATCGGCCGCACCCTCTTCCGCGCGCCCTATCCCTCGACGCTGGAAATGACCTCCTACTGGTGGATGCCCGGCCTGACGCTGCTGGCCTTCGCCTTCACGGAACTTCGACAGGACCACATCAAAGTGACGATCCTGCTCGACGCGCTGCCGCTGCGCATGCGGCAGATCGTCGAGGGATCGTTCGGCATCCTGACGATTCTGCTGCTGATCGCACTCGCCTATTTCACGCTGATCGAAGCGCTGAACAGCGCGCGGATCGAGGAGACGACGCCATCGAGCCCGCCGGTGGCGATCTGGCCGTTCAAGTTCGCCGCCGTGGCCGGTATCGCCATGCTCTGCCTGCAGGTCACAGCGTCGACGGTTCGCCACTTCCTCGGCGAACTGCCGAAGAAGACCGAACTCGACAACGAGGCCGACCAACTATGACCCTGATCGAGGCCGGCGGACAGGCCGGGACGGAGGCGGGCGGGCTGCGCAGTCAGCGCATCGCACGCGTCGTGTTCGTCCTGGCGCTTCTCGCGGCAATCGCGGCGATCGCGGCCATGCTCGGCGGCGGCCTGCCCAAGCCGGCGATCGGATCGCTGGTCGTGCTGCTCAGCATCGTGCTCCTGCTGATGGGCGTCCCGGTCGGCATCGCCATGCTCGGAGCGGCTCTCATCGGCCTCTATGCGCTGAGCACGACGCGGGTCGTGGTCTCGACCTTGAAGGCGGTCGCGTATGATTCCGCCGATTCCTGGTCCTACAGCGTCATCCCGATGTTCATCCTGATGGGCATGTTGCTGTGGAAGTCGGGGCTGACGGCGTCCGCCTTCGAGACCGCCCGCCGGTGGCTCGGCTGGATGCCCGGGGGACTGGCCGTCGCCACCAATTTCGCCGGCGCCGTCCTCGCCGCCAGCAGCGGCAGCACGATCGGCATCACCTATGCGCTTGGCCGCGTGTCGATCCCCGAGATGCTTAAGTCCGGCTATCATCCGCGGCTGGCGGTCGGCAGCGTGGCGGCGGCCGGAACGCTCGGCCAGATCATCCCGCCCAGCCTGCTGCTCGTCGTCTATGCCGGCGCAGCGGCCGTTCCGGTCGGCCAGCAGTTGCTCGCCGGCGTGGTTCCCGGCATCATCCTCGCCCTCGCCTTCGCCCTGATGATCATCGTCTACGCGACGCTGAGGCCGGCGATGGCGCCGCGCGTCGACATGAGCGGCATCACATGGCGCATGCGCCTGCAATCGCTCGCCGATCTTGTGCCGATCGCCATCGTCGTCCTCCTGGTGATCGGCGGCCTCTTCGCCGGCGTTTTCACCGCGACCGAGTCCGGGGTGTTCGGCATGATCGCCGCCCTCGCCTTCGGCACGATCCATCGGTTGCGCGAAGGCGCGACGCTGAAGGATATCTGGACGATGGTGAAGGAATCGACGATCGGGACCCTGACCGGGACGGCGTCAGTCTTCCTGCTGATCCTCGGCGTCGAGGTGCTGACGCGGGCGATGGCGCTGAGCCAGGTGCCAAACTCGCTGGCGCAGCTGATCGTCGACATGGGCCTCGGCCGCGTCGAGCTGCTGGTGATCCTGATCCTCGTCTACCTGGTGCTCGGCATGTTCATGGATACGCTGGCAATGATGCTGCTGACCATCCCGGTGCTGCTCGCCCCGCTGGTGGCCGTCGGCGTCGACCCGCTCTGGTTCGGGGTATTCCTGGTGGTCATGGCCGAGGTCGGGCTGCTGACGCCTCCGCTCGGCATCCTGTCCTTCATCGTCCACAGAATCGCCTCGGACCCGCAAGCCAATCTCGGCAGGCCGATCGCGCTCGGCGACGTATTCAGGGGCGTCGCGCCTTTCGCGGCGACGGCGATCGCGGTCCTGCTGCTTCTGATCGCCTTCCCGGACATCGTCACCTGGCTGCCGGGCGCCAGCGCCCTGCGGTGAGGCTGGGAGCATTTCGGTATAGCTCCGACGGGCCCTATCCGTCGCGCGACTGCACGGCGTTTATTTCCTGCCTGATCACCTGCGCCCACGCGCCGATGCCGCGCTCGTCGATCTGCGAGGCAAGCCCGGCAACGCTCAGCGCCAGGTGCGGCGTGCCGTCCGGATCGGGCACCGCCATGCCGATGCCCACCACGTCCTTGGCGACGTTGCCGCGGCTGACGGTGTAGCCGACCCGATGCGTCTCGGCGACAAGCTCGCGAATCTTTTCCGGCGTCAGCGTCGAATAGACGGGCAAGTAGGGCGTGATGGTCCGGATGATCTTCTCGCGCGTGTCCTCGTCCAATGCCGCGAGCAGCGACGTCGCGCCAGCGCCGACGCCGAGGAAGCGACGCTGCCCGACTTCGACCGGGATGACGCGGATCACCGAATTGCCCTCGGTCTTGAGCACGCAGACGGCCTCGATGCCACTGCGGCTGAGCAGGTAGGCCGTTACGCCCGTCCGTTGGGCGACGCGGTCCACTGCGACCCGCCACCTGGCGACTTCGAGCGCGCTGCCGGTGACGGTCAGGCCGAGTTCATGGGTCAACTGGCCGACGAGATAGCGACGTCGCTCCGTATCATGGCGCACCAACCCCTCGTCGACCAGGCATTTGAGGATGCGGTGTGTCGTCGAGCGCGGAAGGAGGACCGCCTGCGTTATGTCGGCAAGGCTGGCGCCCTGCGCGCCGCCCTGGCCGAGCCGGCGCAGGATCGCCGCGGCACGACGGATCGCCTGGGTTCCGTCGGTATTGCCCTCAACGGGCGCGTGTTCGGCAGTCGCCATCGGTCTCTCGACTCTCCGTCGCTGGCCGCCAGACGGGCGGCCGGCCGCTCTATGTGCACCCGTGTCGCAGGGTCAAGTCAATGCGCCGGAATGCGTGCATGCCGACATGCCCTCAGTCGGCGGCCGGGCGCCGCGGCCGGCCCGAATGCGTCCAGTCCGGCGTCACCGGACGCCGCTCCGCCGACAGCGCCTCCTCGGAGAGGAACTTGGTCGTGCTCCAGCCGCCGTCGACGGCCAGAACCTGGCCATTGATCCACGCCGAGGCGGGCGACGAGAGGAAGAAGATCGCCTGGGCGACGTCCTCGGCCAGTCCCATTCGCGTCGACGGAGTCATGTCCACGTTCATGCGCCGGAAACGTTCGTCATTCATGCGGTGGATGGTCATTGGCGTGGCAACGACACCGGGAGCCACCGCATTGGCGCGGATGCCGGCGGAGCCGTACTGGCAGGCCAGATGGGTTGTCAGGGCGTTGATGCCACCCTTGGCCGCCGAATAGGCGCCGCCGCGCAAGCCACCGACGAGCGCGTAGGTCGAGCTGACATTGACTATGGTGCCGGGCGCCTCCATCGCGCGCAGGGCCTCGCGGCAAAGGCGGAACGGGGCGCGCAGCATGACGTCGAGAAAGTAGTCGAGGGTCTCGTCGTCGGTCTCGTGCACCGGCTTCGGACTGCCGATACCGGCATTGTTGACGAGATGATCGAGCCGGCCGAACCGCTCCATGGCGAGGTCCACGGCCCGGCGCGGGGCGTCGTCATCGCGGACGTCAACGGCGAGGGTGGCGACCGGCGCCGGCCGGTGGGCGAACGCGCCCTCCAGCGCGGCGAGCTTGCCGGCGTCGCGCGCGATGCCGACAACGGCAATACCCGCCTCGACGAACATCTTCGACGTCGCGAGGCCGATGCCGCTCGAGGCGCCTGTGATCAGGGCGACACGCATGTCAGGTCCTTTCCGCATGGCCGGTGTGTGGGGCGAGCGGCGCCGGGAGCGACAGAAGGTCCGCGGGCCGGCCGAAACGGCTCAGCACATGCGCCTGCTTCAGGTAGTGATGCACGTCCGCTTCCGCTGAAAAGCCGATGCCGCCATGGACCTGGACAGCCGTGCGCGCGTTGCCAAGCGCTGCCGCGGGCGCCAGATGGCGCAAGGCGGCGACCTGGAAGGCGGTGTCGGCCCGCCCGTCGCGCGCCGCGATCGACGCCATGTCGAGTTGCGCCGAGACCATCTCGGCGGCGATCGCCATGTTGGCGCAATGATGCTTGATCGCCTGGAAGCCGCCGACCGGTTGGCCGAACTGGCGGCGTACCTGCGCATAGGAGACGGCCAGATCGCGCGCCGCCTCGGCGATCCCGAGGAGTTGCGCCGAGACGAGAAGATCGGCGAGGTCGAGAACGGCGCCTCCGCCGGTCTGCGCACGGACACGCCCGGCACCGACGGCGAGCCGCTCGATCGCGACCGATCGGCCGAGCCCGGCAGCCGCCTCGCCCGCGACATCGTCGATGTCGAGCAGCGTCAGTTCCCGGTCACCGAAGACCAGCGCCAACGGCGCCTGCCCGCGATCGACGAGCAGCATGCCGTTGCGCGCCGGCATACCGGCACAGACGCTCGCGTCGCCGGCGACGATCGCAGCCGCCAAGTCAAGATCGCCGGAAGAAGCGGCAAGACGCGAACCGACAGCCGCCGCAACCGCGCGCGGGGAAACGAGATGCCGGCCGAGCAGGACGTGCAGGAGTGTTTCCTCGACGAGACTGAATCCGGTGACGCCTTCGGCATCCGGCATGGCAAGCGCGAATGCGCCAAACGCCGCCAGCTCGCGAAGGTCGTCGGCATGGCCCGAGCGGCGCCGCGAGACGGGATAATGCGTCTCCAACATGGCCGCGGCGGCATCGAGTATCTGGCGCTGGTCCGCGGAGAGATTGAGATCGCAGGTCATGACGCCTTGATCCTCGGCAGGCCGAGGATGCGCTCGGCGATGATGTTGCGCTGGATCTCGGCCGTGCCTCCGGCGATCGTCTCGCTGTAGGATTCGAGATAGTCGTGGGTGAGCGGGCTGGCGAGCAGCGCCTCGGGACCGAGGATGTCCACCGTCGCGCGATGGACGCGCTGAGCGAGTTCGCCGAAGCACAGCCGCATCAGCGATCCGTCGGAGGCCGTTGCCGGCTCGCGCAACAGCGTTCGGTAGGTCATGGCACGTAGCGCCGCCGCCTCCGCGCGGAGCATGGCGAGGCGTTCGGCGGTGGCGGAGCCCGGGGTGGGATAGGCCAGGGCGATCAGGTCCTCGATCCTGACGGAAAGGTCGAGCTGCAGGCCGATCGCAGCCGTCCTGCGCTCGAAGCCGAGCGTGTTCATCGCCACGCGCCAGCCGTCATTGAGGGCGCCCACCACGTTGGAAAGGGGGATGCGCACGTCATCGTAGAAAACTTCGGCGAAATGGGTGACGCCGGCCATGTTCTCGATCGGGCGCACGGTGATGCCGGGGCTCGTCATGTCGCAGATGACCCAGGAGAGGCCCTGGTGCCGCTTCGAGCCAGGCTCGGTACGGATGAGTAGTTCCTGGTAGTCGGCGATGTCGGCGAAGCTGCTCCAGATCTTCTGGCCGTTGACGACAAGATGGTCGCCGTCCACGACCCCGGCGGTGGTCAGCGACGCAAGGTCCGAACCGGAGCCGGGTTCGGAAAAGCCCTGGCACCAGATGACATCGCCGGCGAGGATCCGCGGCAGGTAGAAGGACTTCTGCCCGGACGTGCCGCAGGCGACCAGCGTTGGCCCGGCGTGGTTCAGCGCAACGAAGGTGCAGTCGAGGACGGAAGGCGCGCGCGCGCGAACATACTCCTCGAACCAGATCAGCAGCCGCTCCTGCGAAAGGCCGCGGCCGCCATACTCTTCCGGCCAGCTGATGCCGGACCAGCCACCGCTGTGGCAGCGCGCAAGCCAGGCGAGCGCGAAGTCGCGCGCCGCCCGACCCTCGTGCGGAGCCGGCGTCGATGGAACATTGGCGATAAGCCATTCGCGCGCCGTGGCGCGGAAGTCTTCGTCGGCAGCGGTAAGATCCAGTTGCATCCCAGTCTCGCAGTTATGTCATGCCGACCGTCGTCGGCAACCCTCACATCGTGTCGGCGGTGCCGATCCGCCGGATGAACCTATCCCATGTGATGTAACGATAGAAGTCTCATTATGTGGTACATCTTCATTCTGCGCCACTCCTCGACTGCGACTCGCCATAGCCGAGATAAATTCATTTCCTTGGCCGTATTCGCTTTCAACTTGACATGTTTGCCTTCCCACCGCAACTTCGCCGGGTAGTTCCGGCGACAGTCCGGACGTCTCACAAAGTAGGAAACAGGGCTTCTGGATGGATTTCGACTGGACGGACGAGAATAGGGCGTTCCGCGCGCGCGTCCGCGACTTCCTGAAGCGCGAACTGCCTGCCGGTTGGACCGAGATCTCGCGTCACGGACCGGGATCGCGCGAGCAGACCGAGTTCAGCCTCGAGTTCTGCCCGAAGCTCGCCGAGGCGGGGCTGCTCGTCCCCCACTGGCCGCGCGAATGGGGCGGTGAGGACCGGCCGGCGTGGGAGCATTTCATCCTCGGCGAGGAGATGTGGGCAGCGGGCGAGCCTCGCGGCGCGCAATACATGAACGTCAACTGGATCGGCCCGACGCTGATGCGCTTCGGCTCGCCCGACCAGCAGCAGCGCTACGTGCCCGAGATGGCAGCCGGCAGGGCGATCTGGTGCCAGGGGTTCTCCGAGCCCGACGCCGGCTCCGATCTCGCCCGCCTGCGCACGCGCGTCGTGCGCGACGGCAGCGACTACGTCATCAACGGTTCCAAGATCTGGACCTCCTATGCCGGCATGGCGGAGTACTGCTTCCTTCTGGCACGCACGGGAGAGGCGGGAAACGGCAAGGCCGGCATCGCGATCTTCCTGGTGCCAATGTCGACGCCAGGAATCGATGTGCGTTCGATCCCCAGCCTGATCGGCCATGGCGACATCCACGAGACCTTCTTTACCGACGTCCGCATTCCCGCGAGCGCACGCCTCGGCCAAGAGGGGGGGGCTTGGCCGATCATCGGCTACTCGCTCGCCAACGAGCGAGTCGGCATTCCGCGCTACGAACTCGCCGCGCGCGTGCTCGACCAGATGGTCAGCGAACTCCAGCGACGCGGCCTGGGCGCGAACCTGGTCGTCCAGGCGCGTGCGGGTTCGGCGGCGGCGGCGTGCGAGGCGGCCCGGCTGCTCGTTTACCGCACCGTCGACAAGCGCAGCCGCGGCGAGCCGCTCGGCGCTGAGGCGAGCCTCGCCCGCGTCGCGGTCGCGGAGGCCGACCACGCGGTGACCGATTTCGGCATGGAGTTCCTGCCCGACGCCTTTGACGGCGACGCGTTCCCGGCGTTCCTCGCCCACCACGAGCGGGCGATCGTCACCGGCATCGCCGCCGGTGCGGCAGAAATCCAGCTCGGCCTGATCGCGCGGCGCTGGCTCGACCTGCCGGACGGAGAGGCCTGATGCGTTTCGTGCCCAATGAAGATCAAGCCGCCTTCCTGTCGGTGCTCGACCAGATGGCGGAGGCGCCGCAGGCGGCCTGGAAGGCTTCGCCGGACTGGTCGCGCCACGACTGGTCCGGGGAACTCGATTCGATGCTCGCGGCGAACGGCTTCTTCGACTGCGCCCTCGAGCCGACCCTTGGGCTGACCGCGGCGGCGGCGATGACCTATCGGCTGGCCGGACTGCCGGTGCTCGTCGAGGCCGGCGCATCCTCTATGCTGCGGCCGCGCTGGGCGCCCGACCTGCCGCGCCCGGTGGCGGTGATCGACGGTGAACGCGGCAACGCAGTTCCGTTCCTCCCGGTGGCGAGATCCGTGATCGTGATCGGCGCCGACGGCGTCTCGGCGGCGACGCTTGGTGCGGGTGACGTCGAGCGGGTGGTAAGCCCCTACGCCTATCCGATGGGGCGGCTGGCGCCCGGCGCGCCGATCGCCTGTAGTCCGGTCGACGGCGATCCGGACCAGGCGCGCACGACCTGGCGCACGGCGATCGCCGCCGAGCTTGCGGGTACACTGAAGGGTGGCCTCGACGCCGTCGTGGCGCATGTCACCAACCGTCACCAGTTCGGCCGTCCGCTCGGCGCCTTCCAGGCGATCCAGCACCGGCTGGCAGCGGCCGCGACGAAGATCGAGGCCGCGTACTGGCTGGCGCTGCGCGCCGCCCAGACGCAAGATGCGGGCGACGCTGCGATGAGCCTCGGCTATGTTCAGGAAGCCTCCACGAAGGTGATCTACGACCTTCACCAGTTCATGGGGGCCATGGGGCTGACGCTCGAGCACCCGCTTCACCGGTGGACCTACCGGGCGAGGCTGCTGCGAGCCAAGATGGGAGGAAGCGCCGCGAACATGACGCAGCTATTCGCCAGGCGGTGGGGCACAGCATGAGCGTCGTTCCCGAATTCACGACCCTTGTGCTGACGCGGCGGGGCCGCATCCTCACCGTCTCCTTCAACCGGCCGGAGGTGCTCAACGCCTTCGCCGCCGCAATGCACATCGAACTCGTCGATGCGCTGCGGTTCGCCGCGACCGACGAAGCCTCCGACGTGATCGTACTGACCGGCGCCGGCCGCGCCTTCTCGGCGGGCGGCGACCTTGCGCGCATCGAGGAATGCATCGCCAACCCGGCCGAGTTCGACCGCGAGGCGGCCGACGCCAAGCGCATCGTCTTCACGCTGCTCGACATCGAGAAGCCGGTGATCGCAAAGGTCAATGGTCCGGCGGTCGGCCTCGGCGCTACCATCGCGCTGCTGTGCGACGTCATCTTCGCCGCCGATACGGCCCGCATAGGCGATCCGCACGTCAAGGTCGGCCTGGTCGCCGGCGACGGCGGCTGCGTGATCTGGCCGCAACTGATCGGCTTCGCCCGCGCCAAGGAATACCTGATGACAGGCGACCTGATCCCGGCGCCGAAGGCGGCGGAGATGGGGCTCATCAATCACGCCGTGCCCGCCGCGGAACTCGACGCGCGCGTCGACGCATTCTGCGACCGCCTGGCCGGCGGGGCCGTGCAGGCGATTCGCTGGACCAAGACCACGATGAACCTCGAGCTCAAGCGCATCGCCCATGCGCTGATGGACGCCGGCATCGCCTACGAGTCGGTCGCCGTGCGCTCGGAAGAGCACCGTCGGGCCGTGGCGACGATGAAGGCCGAGATCCAGGACCGCGCCAGGCGCGGCTCGAAATCCTGATCGGTCGCACGAAGGAAAACGCCTGCGCATGAACCCGCTTGACGAACGCCTCATCTCATTGCGCGCGGCGGGCCGCGCGGGGCCGAGCGACGGCCGCGCACTCGGCGCCATCGCACTCGAGCAGACGAGGCTCGACCCCGACCGAGTCATCGTCATCGATGGCGAACGCCGCCTGACGCGTGGCGAGATACTCGACGCGTCGCTGCGTCTCGGCGGCGCCCTGCTGGCGCGCGGTCTGACGCGCGGCGACGCGGTCGCCTTCCAGCTACCCAACTGGTGGGAGGCCGCCGTCGTCAACCTGGCTGCGGCGCTGTTCGGCTTCCGCATCATCCCGCTGCTGACGATCTACCGCGAGGCGGAGCTCGGCACGATCCTGCCGGCCTGCGGCGCCAAGGCAGCCTTCGTGCCACAGCAGTTCCGCGGCCTGGACTATCCGGCGCTGATGGCGCGGCTCGCCACGCCCCCGGAGCACGTCTTCACCGTGCGCGGCGACGGCCGGTCGGCGGACGATTTTTCCGCGCTCGTCCGTCACGAGCCGGCAGATCCGGACGTGCCGGCGGCCGACGACATCAAGCTTGTGCTCTTCACCTCGGGCAGCACCGGGCGGCCCAAGGGCGTCATGCACAGCCATGCCACGATCGACGTCATGACCCGCCGAACGGCGGAATTCTGGTCGACGGGACCGGACGACGTCTTCCTCGTCGCCTCGCCGATCGGCCATATCGGCGGCTCGATCTACGCCTTTGAATTCCCCTGGATCACCGGTTGCGTCGCCATGTTGGCCGACAGCTGGGATGCCGAACGGGCGGTCGAGCTGATCGACCGGCACGGCGTGACCTTCATGGCCGGGGCGACGCCTTTCCTCGCCGGGCTGATCGCAGCGGCCGAGCGAGCCGGCTCGCGGTTGCTCGGCCTGCGGCGCTTCATCTGCGGCGGCGCCAGCGTACCGCCCGAACTGGTGCGCCGCGGGCTGGATCGTTTCCCCAACGCAACGGTGTCGCGCGCCTACGGTTCGACGGAAGTGCCGCTCGCCTTTCCCGGCATCCGTACGCGCGAGGAGGCCATGCAGCGCGCCGACACCGACGGCGAACGCGCCTGCGAGGTCCGCATCCTCGACGACGACGGAAATGCCGTGGCCGACGGCGAAAGCGGCGAGATCGTCGTGAAGGCGCCGCAGATGCTGATCGGCTATCTCGACCCGGCCGACGAGGCGGACGCGTTTACCGCGGACGGCTTCTTCAGGATGGGCGACCTCGGCCGGATGGTCGCGGGCCGCTTCATCGAGATCACCGGACGCAAGAAGGACATCATCATCCGCAAGGGCGAGAACATCAGCCCGCTGGAGATCGAGAATGCGCTGTCGCGGCACGTGGCCGTGAAGCAGGCATCTGTCGTCGGCATTCCCGATCCGGCACGCGGCGAGATGGTTGTCGCCTTCGTCATCCCGGCGACGGGCGCCAGCTTCGATTTCACCGACATGACCGCGCATCTCGCGCGCCTCGGCCTGGCGCGGCAGAAGTTCCCCGAGCGGCTGCACATCGTTTCCGAACTGCCGCTCAACGCGGTGGGCAAGGTGCAAAAGAACGACCTGCGCGCCTGGGCAGTGGAACACGTGTGACCGCGACAGCGCCATTCTCGGGGCTGCAGGGTATCCCGACAAAACGCCGCGCGCCGGCGGCCGGAGTCGACTCGTGGTGTGAATGAGGGTCGGGATTTCGGCCAAGGCCGCCTGTAGGGCGCGGTTGATGACCAGCGGCTGCCCCGGCTGTCGCCGAAGCGCCGAAAGCCTGTTGCAAGGCGATACTGCCCATTGCCGAAGCTCGTCAAACGCGCAATTCTTGGCCGCCAGCCATGGGGCGGCTGGACTTAAGCGATCGGGGGAAACAATCATCGATGGCGTGGTCGCATACAAACTGGTTCGCCTGCGGCAGCGGAGCGAATTCCGGCGCCTGTCTCCATGCGGTTCCAATCCGCCTTTTCCCGGCCTTCCGTCCGCAATGCTGAGCAGAGCCGGGGGCGAACGATGAGGACCTATGCGGTCTATCCGGGGCTCGAGGCCTTGCAGCAGGCGTCGCGGACGCGACGCTGGCTCGAACTGACGGAGGTCGTGGAGACGCTCGACGAGGTCTCCTCATACCTTTCCGAGGCGACCGGCAAAAAGGAGGACATTGCCGCTTTCCTGCGCGAACACGCGCGGCCGCACCGCGTCGACATGGACCGCCTGTTCATCGCCCATACCGGCATGCAGGTCGGGATTTCCCGTGCGGTCATGAAGCGGACGCGGATCGACGGGCTGGCCGGCTGTTCGATGGGCGACCTGGCGCGCGGTGCCGTGTCTGGATCGGCAACGCTTCGTCAGATGATCGGCATCGTCTGGCATCTGGCGCAGTACCGGCACCTCAGCCCGCCGGGCGAACTCGCAAGCGTCAGGCCCGCAGAGGGCAACTTCGACTCCGGGCAGCTCGGTTGGCTGCGTGAGACCGGCCTTTCTCTCAGCCTATGGTCGGAACGCTACGGCGCTCTCGCCGGTTCGAGCGGGGCAATCGAGGCGTTGAAACCGCGGGGCCGCGAACTGGGATTGAAGATCAACCAGCTCTATCCCTATCCCTTCCATTCCGACCTGATGCGGCCGGTCGCCGAAAGCGTTCGCGGCCTGGTCCGTGGCTGGGACATCCGTCCACCGGCGGTCCCCGTCTACTCGAGCATCTTCCTGAAGCATCTCGTCACCGCCGACGAAATGCGCGAGGAAGCGCTGGCCGGCGCCTCCAACCCCGTCCACTGGTTCGAGACCATCCGCAACCTGCGCAACGAGTCGGGCGTGACCCGGATCGTCAACATCGGCCCGACGGACACGATCACTTCGTGGATCCCGCAGTCCGCGGAGTTCTCCGCCCTCGAGGTGGTCGAAGCCTGGGATCTGTGCAGCGGCGACGCTGCCGAGGGGCGCGCCGCATGATGCCGTCGCCGACAGCCCAGACAACAGAACGGCGTGCGCCGGATCCCGGCAGGGCGGCGCTGGAGGGCGTGCTCGGCGAAAGCTTTTCGACCCGGCACGCGGTGTTCCACCAGCACCGTACGCAAACGGTCGTCCTGCTCGACCCGAAGCCGATCCGCCACTGCTTCATCACCAATGCGGCGAATTACCGCCAGGCTGCGGCGCGCAAGCGCCTGATGGAGCCGGTGCTCGGCGAGAGCATCCTGACCGGCGAAGGCGACGTCTCGGTCAGAGTACGCCAGCAAATCGCGACGCTGTTCAACCGCCCGGCGCTGGAAAGCTATGCAGCGATCATCCGCGCGCATTCGGAAGACGCCGTGCGCGACTGCGCAGACGGCGTATACGAGGCGACCGCGCTCGCCGCGCGTATCGCGCTGGAGAACCTGTCGCTGACGCTGTTTTCTGGCGCGCTGTCCCGCCATGTGGAAGAGCTGCTTTCGGCGCTCGACGCCGTCTACGACGCAATGGAGGGCCTACCGCTCATAGGCGAGGAGGGTGGCGTCAGCTATTATCCGCAGATCGACCGTCCGGCCAGGCAGGCCGCGGGGCGACGGCTGCGCGAAGCCGTGTCGGAGATCCTGGCGAAAAGGCTCGGCGAGGAAGCCCCGCGCGGCGACCTGCTCGACCGGCTGATCAGCCTGCGCGGCGACGGCGACGGCGGCGAAGCAACGGTCGAGCAGATGGTCGGCGACGTCGTCACCTTCCTGATTGCGGGCCACGAGACGACGGCGGCGACCGTCGCCTGGGCTCTCTACCTTTTGTCCCGCCACGACGGAGCTCTGGAGCGCGCCGCAGCCGAGGCCGACCGCCTTGTCGACGACGGCGTTCCGTCGACCGAGTGGCCCGACCGGTTGCCTTTCATGCTCGCCTGCGTGGAAGAGACGCAGCGGCTCTACCCGCCGGTTCCCGTGATCACGCGCCAGGCGATCGCCGACGACGGCATCGCCGACCTCGAGATCGCCAAGGGTTCGGTCGTGATGGTGCCGGTACGGCTCCTCCACCGCCTGCATCGCTTCTGGGGCGAGCCGGAACGCTTCCGGCCGGAGCGCTTCCTTCCCGGGAATCGCGAGCGGATCGAACGCCACAGCTACCTGCCCTTCGGGCTCGGGCCGCGCATGTGTATCGGCGCGGCGTTCGGCAACCGCGAGGCGGCGATCATGCTCGCCGCCATCCTGCGCCGATTCCGCCCGCACTATGCGGGCGGTCGCGAACCCGTGCCGCTGCTCAAGGTGGTGCTGCGCGCCGACAACGGCATTCCGATCGCCCTGGAGCGCCGGCCCGGCAGGTAGTTGCGGTTCCCACGTCCGCGGCATCGCCGGTTGCGGACGCCTGACCGTTCACTTATCAAGCGATCGGGGTGACATCGAGCGGACACATGGGAGCAAAGGGGCCGATTCTCATCGTCTGCCTTCCGGCGATCGGTGACTTCATCCGGTCCCATTCCGCGATTCGGCTCGTCGCCGAACGGTTCCCCGATCGGCCGATCGACGTCGTCACGTCGTCCGCGGCAGCACCCGTCGCCGCGTTCATGCCGCATGTGCGCAAGGCGTGGGCACTGGACAAGCGGCATTTCAGGCTGGGGCTGTCGGAGCGCGTGAGGCTGGCGCGGGAGCTGCGCAAGGAAGGCTATGGAACGGCCTATCTGCTCACCAGCACCACCAAGGCGTCGCTCGTTCCGTGGCTCGCCCGGATCCCCGAGCGGATCGGCTATCCGCGCGAACTCCAGTTCGGGCTCGTCAACCGCTTTCCCCGCGACTGGTTTCGCCACCTTTGGACCCTCGGCCGCCATCACAGGCGCATGTTCGAGGAGTTGTGCGACATCGCCACATTGGGGGAGGAAAAGGCGCCGCCCGAAGGCTGGTGCGCCCCGTGCCTGGCAATCCCCGCCGCCATGGTCGACGATTGGCGCAGGTTGAACGGGATCGATCCGTCCAGGCCGGTGCTCGCACTCTACACGTCCGGTCCAGGCGACATCCGCGCCTGGCCGCACGAGCGGTTCTCGGCGATCGCGCGCAGCTATGCCGAGCGCGGATGGTCGATCTGGCTGCTCGGCTCCGCCCGCGAGCGGCCGGTTGCGCGCAAGATCGTGGAGGCGGTCCCTACCGCGCTCGACTTCACGTCGACGCTGCTGATCAAGGACGCCTTTTGCCAGATCGCCGCCTCGACTGTCTTTCTCGGCACCGACGGCGGCCTGGCGCAGGCGGCCGCAGCCATCGGCATTCCGAGCGTGCTCATCTTCCGCGCCACCTATTCCTACGAAGCCGGCCCGGTGAACGCGCAGGTGACGTGCCTGGAGCCACCGCTCGCCGTCGCCGACGGCATCGACAGCACGGCCGGTATCACGTTGAAGCGCGTCGAAGAGGCGCTCGACGCCGTGGCGCGGCGAACCGCCGGCAATCGCGCGCCGGGATAGCGCGAAAGACTCGCGACATCCCGACGTCGGGCGGCAATCGTGCTCGTACACCAATCGTACTCCGGGGATGAGGAGCGGCCGCGACGTACCGCGCTCAGGCTTCTGCCCTGGCGTCCGGAAGCAGCAGGATGTCGACCAGCCGCCCGGCCCTCGGCAGTTCGGAAACCTGTATCGGCGTCACGCCACCCCGGTCGAAGCGCAGACAGCGCCGATAGTGCCTTGCCAACAGTTCGATGAAGGCCTCCGACGCTTCCCGCCCGTAGATGGAAGGCGAGAATTCCATCACCATCGGCACCTGCCGCTGAAGCAGGCCGCCGATCGAAGCGCAAGCCTGAGGTTCGGCGCCCTCGATGTCCATCCAGATGAAGTCGACCATGTCTTCGGCGATGCCGTTATCGGCGAGGACGTCTGACAGGGGCCGGATCGCGACGTGGACGGAATCCGAGCCGCCCTCGCGGGGAAACAGGCTGCTGGCGCCATAGTTCCCGGCGGAGCGGTAGAGCGGGCCATTGCTTTCGACGATGCCGATCGCGCAGTCGACCACCTTGATGCGCGTTGCCATCCCGTTTTCGTCGATGTTGCGCCGCAACAGGGAAAGGTTGCGCGGATCCGGTTCGATCGCGAGGACCCGGGCGGCGCGCCCCGACAAGCAGAAGTAGAGCGCCTGCGTGCCGATGTTGGCACCGATCTCGACGATGTTCATGCCCCTCTCGGGGATCAGTCCCTCGATTTCGAGGATCCCCAACACGGTCTCGACCCGGTCTCGGTCATAGTGACCGTCCGTAAAGATCCGTCGACCGATCGCCTCGCGGGGATGGATCGTGACGACGTGATCCGCACACTTCAGCGTCATCGTGACGACCTCAGCAGGCATCGCGTCGAGCAGAAGCTTGCGCCGACGGTGACCGGAAAACAGCCAGCGCATCAGGTTCGCGCGCACGTTTCTCAGTTTCTTCTCGACGCCGCGCGCGCGCCGCTTGATGGCGTTTCCCATGTTTACCCCTTGCCGCTCGCCATTTTATGCGCAGCATCGATAGGAACGCCACCATTTGTTCGCGTCACAGCGCCGCAAGCCGTCAAAGGGTCCGGACGGTACCGGAAGACATTCGGACGATCCGGTTCGCCTTTTCGCGTTGCCGCGCTTCCCGCAGGCTCCTGCCGCGGCGGGCTCCCATAGTATTCGAAGCAGGCGAACAGGCGAGGCGCGCAAACGAGCCGGTCGGCTCCACGCTCAAGCCGCCGGGCGAGTCTCGAGCCAGCGCCAGAGATAGGCCGCATGCGCCGCCTCGACATGGAGCCGGGCGCGGTCGGGCGCAGTCCGGTAGAGCAATACCGGTACGCCGCAGGCGAGCACCGCCGCCGAACGGCTTGCCGATTCGAGGTCGGCCGTGACCATCTCGGCGAGGAGGCCGCGCAGGACCGGCCCACCGAATTCGAAGACGGCAAAGACGTCGTCGGCGCGGATCGCGACGAAGCCCTCGCCGTTCACCGCGGCAGCGCCGCCGGCCGGCTCGTCGCGGACGAACAGCGCGCGGTCGCGGGCGATCCGCACCAACTGCGGCGATCCTTCCGCGATGCCGAACAGGCCGACTTCCGCCGCACCGGGCGCGAGCCTCGCGACGGCGTCGCTGAGGCGGCCCGAGACAAGGGTCTGGCCGAGGCCGAGCAGTCGGCGCGCCGCCCAGCCGTCGCCGACGAGTTCGGCGGAGCGCCAGTCGGGGATCGGCGCCCAGCGTCTCCCGCGGTCGAAGGGCGGCGCCTTGGCGGCGGCACTCGTCGCCGGCCGCGCAGATGTGGCGGCAGATCCGGCCGCGCCGTCGGGCGCCGAGAGGCGCGTGCCTTCGGGATCGAAGGCGCAGGGGGCGACGATCCTCGCCGTCAGCGAACGCCCGAGATGGACGAACTCGATCGTTTCGCCCAGCCGCGACAGGCCGCGCTCGACGAGGCCGAGCGCGATCGGGCGGGAAAACGCAGGGCTGAAATAGCTCGAGGTGACGTAGCCGATCGAGCGCCGGCCGCCGCCGGAGCGGTCGACGCCGTGGGCGCCGGTCGGCAGCGGCTCGGCGCCGTCGACGGCGAGGCCGACGAACTGGCGGCGGGCCTCGTCGCGGGCGTTGTCGGTGAACAGCGAGCGCTTGCCGACGAACTCGTCCCTGCGCTTGTCGCGCGGGGCGGTGATGCCGAGATCCTGCGGCATGGTGGTGCCGTCGGTGTCCTTGCCGGCGATGAGATAGCCCTTTTCGGCGCGGAGCAGCAGCAGCGCCTCGGAGCCGAGCAGGAAGGCGCCGAGCGGACGCCCGGCTTCGGTCATCGCGGCGAGCAGGCGATGCGCCTGGGAGGACGCCACCGAGACCTCGTAGGAGCGGTCGCCGGTGAAGGAGACTCGGGCGACGCGGGCGAGCCCGCCCTCGAACGTGCCCTCGGCGAAGGCCATGTGCGGCAGCGCTTCGTCGGAGAGGTCGACGCCCAGCCCGAGCGCGGCGACCAGTTGGCGCGAGCGCGGGCCGGTGGCGGTCAGCGTCGCCCATTGCAGCGTCGAGTTGTGGACAAAGACGCGCGCCGGGTCGAAGCGGTCCTGCCGCCATTCCTCCAGCCTCGCCACCACGCCGGGAACGTGGCCGGACGAGCAGGAGACGATGTAGTGCTCGTCGGAAATCTTGGAGACGACGCCGTCGTCGTAGACCACGCCGCCTTCGGTAAGCATGAAGCCGTAGCGGATGCGGCCGGGCTTCAGGTTCGACAGGGTCGAATAGGAGTTGAAGTCGACCAGGGCGCCGGCGTCGGGACCCATCACCTCGATCTTGCCGAGCGGCGAGCCGTCGAGGATGCCGACCGCCTGCCGCGCCAGGCTCGCCTCGCGGGCAACCGCATCGGCCTCCGAGCCAGTCCCGTACCAGGCCGGGCGCAGCCACCCGCCATATTCGCGGAAGACGGCGCCGGCGGCGCGGTGGGCGTCCTCAAGCACGAGGCGGCGCACCGGATTGAACAGCTGCCCGCGCCGTCGGCCGGCGACGATGCCGAAGGGGACGGGAACGAAGGGCGGCCGGTAGGTCGTCGTACCAGTCGCCTCGATGGAGCGGCCGGTGATGGACGCCATCGCGGCGAGACCGTTCAAGTTGGACGTCTTGCCCTGGTCGGTCGCCATGCCGAGCGTCGTGTAGCGCTTCAGGTGCTCGACGGAGCGGAAGTTCTCGCGGGCGGCGAGCGCGACGTCCTTCAGGGTCACGTCGTTCTGCAGGTCGATCCACTGGCGGCCTTTCGCGCCCGACTTCGGCCAGGCGGGGACGACGGCGAACGCCGTCTCGGCGTTTCCCGCGGCGGGCGGAGCGCCCTCGCCGCCTCCCGCCCGCCAGCCTTCGCCGAGCGCCGCGAAAAGGTCGAGACCGCCGTTCGCCGCGCCGGCGACCGCCATGCCGGCGACCGGATCGCCGGGAACGAAGGCGGCGAGCGCCTCGTCGTAGCGCAGCCTGCCGCGCGCCTGGCAGAAGAGGTGCACGGTCGGCGTCCAGCCGCCGGAGACGAGCAGCGCGTCGGCCTCGATGCGCTCGCCGCCGACGGTGACCGCCTCGACGCCGCGCCTGCCGTGGACGGCTTCGACGGCCACGCCCTTGCGCAGCGCGACGCCCTCGGGCGCGGTGGCGTCGGAACGCAGATCGGCGAGCGTCACCGAGGCGCCCGCCCGGGCGAGAGCCCCGGCGACAGCCACCGCACTCGAATTGTTGGCGGAGACGACGACGCGGCTGCCGACCAGTACGCCGTGGCGGCGCAGGTAGAAGAGTGCCGCGTCGGCCGACATGACGCCCGGCCGGTCGTTGTCGGCAAAGACCAGCGGCCGCTCGATGGCGCCCGCGGCGACGACGATGGTCTTCGGCCGGATCCGCCACAAGGCGTCGGCGCGGCCGGGGCGGCGCTGCCAGGCGCAGACGAGATCGTGGTCGTAGATACCGTAGGCCGTCGTGTCGGTGAGCACGCGGTGGCCGGCCGCGGCGAGGTCGGCGACGACTGCGGAGGCCCAGACGGCGCCGGGCATGCCGTCGACCGTGCCACCGCGATGCAAGAGCGAGCCGCCCGGCTGCGGCCGGTCGTCGAGGAGGATCACCGACCGGCCCGCGCCCGCTGCCGCCTTCGCCGCGGCAAGCCCCGCCGGGCCGGCGCCGACGACGAGCACGTCGCAGGTCGCGTTGATCTGCGGCCAGTCGGCGGCAGGGCGGTTCTCCGGATCGAGGCGGCCCAGCCCGGCCATGGCACGGATGCGCGGCTCGAACAGGCGCCAGTCGGGCCAGAGGAAGGTCTTGTAGTAGAAACCGGACGGGATGAACGCCGCGAAGCGGTCGAGGAAGGCGCCGCGGTCGCCCTCGGCGGTCGGGTGCGCATTGACGGAGCGCACCGCCATGCCGGCGACGAGCGGCTCGGTGGTGGCGCGCAGGTTGGGCGTGGTGCGGCCGTCCAGCGTCACGTCGACCAGCGCGTTCGGCTCCTCGGTCCAGGCGCCCCAGATGCCGCGCGGGCGGTGGTACTTGAACGACCGGCCGACGATGCGCACGCCGGCGGCGAGCAGCGCCGAAGCGATCGTGTCGCCCGCCCGCCCTTCATAGCGGCGGCCGTCGAAGGTGAAGGGAACCGCCACGCCGGCAGCAGCATCGATGCGGGCCGAGGTCATGCCCCCTCCCCGCGCAGCGACTGCGAGCCGGTGACGGCGTGGGTGACCGTGTCGCGCTCCATCAGGAAGAACTCGCCGCAGGTATCGTGCACCCAGATCTCGCGGGTGGCGCCCTTCGGGTTGCCGTTGACGTGGAGGTAGTGCGACCAGCGCGTCGCATCGACTTCGCCGGCCGGTTCGGGCCGGACCTTGCCGGCCTCGCCGCCGAAGTGAAACTCGGTCTCGTCGCGCGGGCCGCAGAAGGGGCAGGGAAAGAGCTGCATCGATACGATCCTAGTGCGCGATGCCGGAGCCGGCCGCCTCGTCAACCAGCCGGCCGGTGCGGAAACGGTCGAGGTCGAAGGGCCGGCTGATGTCGTGGTGTTCGCCGGTGGCGATGAGATGGGCGGTGAGCCAGCCGCCGGCGGGGATCGACTTGAAGCCGCCGGTGCCCCAGCCGCAGTTCAAGTAGAGACCGGGCAGCGGCGACGGACCGATGATCGGCGAGGAGTCCGGGACGACGTCGACGATGCCGGCCCACTGGCGCATCATCTTCAGCTGGGCGAAGGCCGGGAACATCTCCAGCAGGCCGGAGATCACCGTCTGCTGCATCGGCGGATTGCCGCGCTGCGCATAGGACGGGACGCGGTCGAGGCCGCCGCCGACGACGATCTCGCCCTTGTCCGACTGGAACAGATAGGTGCCGGTGCCCTGGTAGAGCACGACCGTATCGAGGCAGGGTTTCACCGGCTCCGACACCATCGCCTGCAGCGAATAGGAGCGCATCGGCAGGTCGAAGCCGGCCTTGGCGGCGAGCACACTCGAATGGCCGGCGACGGCGAGCGCCACGCTACCGGCGCGGATCGGCCCGAGCGAGGTTTCGACGCCGACGCAGCGATCCTTCTCGACGATGAAGCCGGTGACCTCGCAGCCCTGGACGATGTCGGCGCCGAAGGCGTCGGCGGCGCGGGCATAACCCCAGGCGACCGCGTCGTGGCGGGCGACGCCGGCGCGGCCCTGGTAGGTGCCGCCGAAGATCGGGAAGCGCGCCTCGTCCGTGTCGTTGAGCAGCGGCGCGCGGGCAAGCACGCCCGCCCGGTCGAGCAGCTCGGCGTCGGTGCCGTTGATCTGCATGGCGTTGACCAGCCGCGCCGCCATCTCCATCTCGCCCTCGGAATGGGCGACGGTGAGCACGCCGCGCTGGGACAGCATGATGTTGTAGTTGAGCTCGCGCGACAGGCCTTCGTAGAGCTTCAGGGCGAAGTCGTAGAGGGCGACGCTCTCGGGATAGAAATAATTGGAGCGGATGGTGGTGGTATTGCGGCCGGTATTGCCGCCGCCGAGCCAGCCTTTCTCGATCACCGCGACGTTGGTCATGCCGTGGTGCTTCGCCAGGTAGTAGGCGGTGGCGAGGCCGTGGCCGCCGCCGCCGACGATGACGGCGTCGTAGGACGGCTTGGGCTTCGGCGAACGCCAGGCCGGCTGCCAGCCGGAATGGCCGCGCAGACCTTCGCGGAAGAGGCCGAAGGCCGAATAGCGCCGCGTCACCTGGTCCCTCCGATCGCCATGCCTGTTCGCCTTCTATGTATAGACAAATCCGCAGACACCGTATGACGACAAATGCGCCCGCGCGTGGCGGAATCGCGCCAGCGGGCGGACCATAGCGCGGCGCCGGCGGGCCGAAGCCATGAACCTTTGGGCCAGCGTCACCACGCCACGCGCAAACGCCCCTCCCCGCTCCCGCCGCGACCTGCCGCGTCGAGGACGAAGGCGCGGAAATCGGCGAGTTCGGCGGCGTCCGGCTCGACGCCGGTGAAGCTGCGCAGATAGGCGGCGAGGTGGGAGAGCCGCGTCTTCACCGGCTCGCGGATCTCCAGCACATAATAGCCGACCTGCATCATGTAGAGGACGCGGGCGCGCACCAGCGCGTCCTCCTCGGCGAAGCCGTGGCGGCGGTACATGGCGGCGATGGCCGAAAGACGCTCGGAATCGGCCTCGGTGACCGCCTGGCGGACGCCCGCGTCACGGCGCGCCCAGTTGCGGACGGCGAAGTCGAGCGCGGGATCGAACAGGCGTTCGTCGGCCCAGCACTCGAAGACGTTGAGCACGGCGCGCACGACGGTGCCGGCGGGCCGCGCCGCGCGCTCGACGATCGCCGCCGTGTTGGTCGCCCGCCAGCGGTCGAGCAAACAGGCGAGCAGTTCGTCGCGGTCGTGGAAATGCCAGTAGAAGCCGGATCGGGAGACGCCGAGGCGCTCGGCGAGCGCCAGCACGCGCACGCCCTCGACGCCGTCGGCGACCAGCGCGGCCAGCGCCGCGTCCAACCAGTCCTGGCGTGTGACGCGGGCGACGGATTCGGTCGCTCCGCTCGTGTCTGCGGTCCTCTTCATGTGGAACGAATGGCATGGGGGATCGTCGGGCGCAAGCGTCGAATGGACATCAATGTCCAGTGACTGTACACCTATGTACATAATCGCGTCCGACGCGGCGGCGGGACGACCAGGGAGGGACGCATGAGCGAAGCAAACCGACGCGAGCGCCGGCGCGGCCGGACCGGCGAAGAGGGTGCCGCACGCCGCCCCGACTACCGGAAGCTCAAGAACCCTTTCCTGCCTCAGCCGGTCTTTTCCGCAGACCGCGTCGCCGCCATCCACGAGACGGCGCTGCGCGTTTTGGAAGAGCTCGGTATGAAGGTGCTCCTGCCCGAGGCGCGGGCGCTCTACCGGTCAGCCGGCGCTCTCGTCGACCATGGGACGCAGATGGTGCGCATCGGCCGCGACATCGTCGCGGCCGCACTCGCGTCAGCACCCCGCGCCTTCGTCGCCCGGGCCGGCGACCCGGGCCGCGACATCCTCTTCGAGCTCGGCACGCTGGCCTTCCTGCCCGGCGCCGGCGCCCCCAACTGCACGGATCTCGAGCGCGGCCGCCGGCCGGGCACGCTGGCCGATTTCGAGGAACTGCTGAAGCTCACCCAGGGCTTCGACGTGCTGCATGCGCTCGGCCCCTGCGTCGAGCCACAGGACGTCGACAACCGGTTTCGCCACTACGCGATGATGCGCGCGCAGCTGACGCTCTCCGACAAGCTCCCGTTCGTCTACGCGCGCGGCACCCCTCAGACCGAGGACTCCTTCGAGATGATCCGGATGGCGCGCGGCCTCGACCGGGACGAGTTCGCGGCCGAGGTGCGCTGCTATACGGTGATCAACACCAACTCCCCGCGCCAGCTCGACATCCCCATGGCGCAGGGCATCCTCGACTTCGCCCGCGCTGGCCAGGTTTCGGTGATCACGCCGTTCTGCCTCGCCGGCGCGATGGCGCCGGTGACGGTGGCGGGCGCGCTGACGCTGCAACATGCCGAGGCGCTGGCGGGAATCGCGCTCGCCCAGATCGCAAAACCGGGCGCGCCGGTGGTCTACGGCAGCTTCTCCTCCAACGTCGACATGAAGTCGGGCGCGCCCGCCTTCGGCACGCCGGAACACGTCAAGGCGACGCTTGGCGCGGGCCAGCTCGCCCGCCTTCTCGGCCTGCCCTGGCGCTCGGGCGGCGGCAGCGCCGCCAACATCGCCGACGCGCAGGCCGCGCACGAGACCCAGTTCGGGCTGTGGGGCAGCACACTCGCCGGCGCAACCATGTGCATCCATTCGGCCGGCTGGATCGAAGGCGGGCTCGGATTTTCCTACGAAAAGATGATCACCGACATCGAGGCGCTGCAGACGATAGCGGAACTCTGCCTGCCGACGCCGGAGGACGACGAGGCGCTGGGCTTCGAAGCGATCGCCGAGGTGCAGCCCGGCGGGCACTTCTTCGCCGCCACGCACACGCTGAGCCGCTACCGTACCGCCTTCTACGAGCCCCTGGTCGCCGACTGGTCGAACTTCGGCGCCTGGACCAAGGCCGGATCGCGCACGGCAACCGAGCGCGCGACCGCGCTGTGGCGCGAGCGGCTCGCCGGCTTCGTCGCGCCGGAACGGGCCGCGTCGGCGGCACCGGCCCTCGACGCCTTCGTTGCACTGAGGACAGGGCAAGGCGGCGCCGCACCGGTCTCGTGAAAAGGCGCACAGACCGGCCAGCGAAGGAGCGAAGCACCTCGATCGCCTTGCGCAGGCGACGATTCGCGGCAGCTTCGGGCCAACGGCGTCCGCCGCGATGGTCCATTCATTGCCTTCCGCGCGGGCAAATCACGCAGGCATGTTGCATTGCAAAACGGCAAAGCGGCCGTATGCCCATTTCCAATCCATTTTTTTGTATCATTTTAGCCACAGCATAGACACATCCATAGCCGGACCGAGGCGGCGGGATGGCGCCGCTATTGAACCGACGAAAGTTTTGCAGGAGGAATGTGGCAGTTCATTCGGACGCATATTCGAAGCCGGGGGACACTGGCATACCGGCCAGCGGTTGAATGACGAAGAAATTCTCGACTGGAGATCGATTTATGAACATCAAGAGCGTCCTTTTCGGATCCGCAGCGGCCCTGGTGGCGGTGAGCGGTGCGCGCGCGGCCGACGCGGTCGTCGTCGCCGAACCGGAGCCCGTCGAATACGTCCGCGTCTGCGACGTCTATGGCGCCGGCTTCTTCTACATCCCCGGCACCGAGACCTGCCTGCAGATCTCCGGCTATGTCTGGTACCAGATCACGGCGACTTCCTATCGGGATGCGACCGACACGGTTGGCTTCAACGACTACTTCGGCGGCGGCGTCACCGCTGACGGCTGGAGAAAGACGGTCCAGGCGCGCCTCAACTTCGATGCTCGTTCGGAGACCGAATGGGGCACGCTGCGCGGCTACATCCGCATGCAGTCCGAGTGGAGCGGCTACAACACCGTTGACGGACCGGTCCTGATCGACCAGGCCTTCCTGTCGATCGGCGGCCTTCGCATGGGCTACACCGAATCGGCATGGAACGAGACCACCAACGGCGGCGCTTCCAGCTGGGGCTCCTACACTTGGGGCGGCCTCTACTATGCATACCAGCAGCGTGACCTGATCCAGTACTCCTTCTCGGGCGGCAACGGCTTCTTCGGCACGATCTCGCTGGAAGATGACGAATTCGGCAACTACGTGCCGGACGTCGTCGGCGTCGCCGGCGTCAGCCAGAACTGGGGCGCTGTCTGGGCGAAGGCCGCCTACGACGAGTCGGTCAGCGGCTGGGCGGCTTCGGCCGGCGCACAGGTCAACCTGCCGATGGAAGGCCACTCGTTCCGCGTTCTCGGCTTCTACGCCAACAATGCCAACAACTACTCGGTCGGTGGCCGCTGGTCGGTCATGGCTGCCTACTACGGCCAGTTCACCCCGACCTTCGCCGCTACGGTCGGCGCCCAGTACATCGGCGACACCAACTACGCCGCCGCCGGCAGCCCGAGCCTGCTCGCTGCGGAACTGGCGTTCATCTGGACTCCGGTCACCAACTTCGAGGTGCGTTCGGAAATCAACTACGACAAGGCCAGCGGCCTCGACGGTACGGTTTCCGGCTTCCTGCGCTTCACGCGCTACTTCTGATCTCCTCCTCAGGGGGACAACGAGAAACCCGGCGGGCGACCGCCGGGTTTTTTGTTGCCCGGCCTCGGGCCGCGCGGTATCTGCTGGCGCGCCAATGTGACCGCGGGGGAGCCGGCATGACCAGCGTTTCGACGAGAGCGGCGATGTCGCTCGCCAACTGGCGGACGGCGCCGCACAATGCCTGGACCTTCCAGCATATCGCCGAGTTCGTGCCTACGGCTGCGATCCAGTCACGGACACCCGAGCGCGGCAGGCCAGTCGCCGCCGGAGCGCTCGAAGGCATGCAGGTCTCCGGCCGCGACGGCCGCCAGGTTCCGATCGAAACTCATCTCCGCGACAGCCACACCGACGGCTTCGTCGCGCTCAAGCACGGAGCCACCGTCGGCGAATGGTGCGGTGCTCATGCCGATCCGGACCTGCCGCATGTGGTGTTCTCCGTTTCCAAATCGATCACCGCCGTGCTCGCCGGTATCGCCGCAGCAGACGGCAAGCTCGACCTGTCGGCCGCGGTGACCGCCTACGTGCCCGAGGCGCGGGGCTCGGCCTATGGCGATGCGACGGTGCGCGACGTGCTCGACATGGTGGTCAGCGTCGATTTCGACGAGGCATATCTCGACGCCGGCGGCGATTTCGACCGCTACCGGCGGGCGATGCTGTGGAATCCGGCCCGGCCCGGCGAGCCCGAGGAAAACATGGTCGGCTTCCTGTCGACGCTGCGCAAAGCCGGCCACCGCCACGGCGAGCGCTTCCACTACGTCTCGCCCAACACCGACATGCTCGGACTGATCGTCGAGCGCGCCGCGGGGGTGCGCTTCCCGACCTATCTCGCCGAACGGCTGTGGGAACCGATGGGCGCGACCGGCAGCGCCTACGTTACCGTCGATCGCGCCGGCTCGTCGCGAGCCGCCGGCGGCATCTGCATCACGGCAGCGGACCTCGCGCGCCTCGGCCTGCTGATCCTCGACGGCGGCAGGACGGCGGACGGCGCGCAGATTATCCCGGCGGACTGGATCGACGACATGCGCGCCAGCGGCGACCGCCAGGCCTGGGTCGACGGCGACTTCTTCTACATGTTCCCCGAAGGACGCTACCGCTCGTGCTGGTACGATGTCGGAGACGGGCGCGGCTCGTTCTGCGCCATCGGCACCCACGGCCAGTGGCTCTGGGTGGATCCGACGAGCCGGGTGGTGCTGGCCAAGGTCTCTTCCCTGCCCGAGCCGAGCGACGACCCGACCGCACTGCATGAGATCAAGGTGCTCGGAGAAATCGCGCGAACGCTGTAAGCGCGGGGCGACGTTCCTCGCCGCGCCAACCGGACCGGCCCAACGCCATTCCAACCCGGGATTTTCAGGATGATCCGCCCTCCGCTTACGCCGCTCGCCGCATCGCTACCCTCCTTCGTCCCATTCGTCGGCCCCGAGGCCCAGCAGCGCGGCCGCGGCGCGCCGTTCCGCGCCCGCATCGGCGCCAACGAGAGCAGCTTCGGACCGTCGCCGAAGGTCATCTCCGCCATGGCCGACGCGGCGCGGGACATGTGGATGTACTGCGATCCCGACAATTACGACCAGAAGGCGGCGATCGCGGCGCATCTCGGCATCGGCATCGACAACGTCGTCATCGGCGAAGGCATCGACGGCCTGCTCAACCTCGCCGTACGCATGTATGCGCCGGCCGGCGCAGCCGTGGTCACCTCGCTTGGCGCCTATCCGACCTTCAATTTCCACGTCGCCGGCTTCGGCGCCAACCTCGTCGCGGTTCCTTACGATCGCGACCGCGAGAACCTTGACGGCCTGCTCGACGCGGTGAAGCGCAACGCCGCGCCGCTGGTCTATCTCTCCAACCCCGACAATCCGATGGGCACATGGTGGGAGGCCGACGAGATCCGCCGCTTCGTCGAGGCGATCCCGGAAACGACGATGGTCCTGCTCGACGAAGCCTATGGCGAGACTGGCCCGGCCTCGGCGCAGCCGGCGCTCGACGTGTCGCGGCCGAACCTGCTCACCTTGCGTACCTTCTCCAAGGCCTACGGGCTCGCCGGCATCCGCTGCGGCTACGCAATCGGCGAGGCACAGGCGATCCGCGACTTCGAGAAGATCCGCAACCACTACGGCGTCAACCGCATGGCGCTGGTTGCGGGCGAGGCGGCGATCGCCGACCAGGCCTGGCTCGGCGGGGTGGTCGGCAAGGTGGCCGCCGGCCGTGAGCGCATCGCGAAGATCGCCCGCGACAACGGACTTCAGCCGATCACGTCGGCGACCAACTTCGTCACCATAGACTGCGGCGGCGACGGCGCCTTCGCGCTGAAGGTACTGCAGAACATGCTGGCGCGCGGCGTCTTCATCCGCAAGCCGATGGTGCCCGTGCTCGAACGCTGCATCCGCGTCAGCGTTGGCCTGCCGCACGAGCTCGACATCTTCGCCGAGGAACTGCCGAAAGCGCTCGCGTCCGCGCGCGAAGGATAGCGTTCCGAGCGGCCGCGAACTTACGGTTCAGCGAGGCGCCCCGGCGAGCACATTACGCAGGATCGCCATCGCCGTGGCGACCTCGCTGCGTTCCCCGGGTTCCTCGGCGCGGACGGCATAGGCCGGATAAGGAAAGGTGGGCGCCTCGGGCACGATCGCCAGCCGCCCCTCGGCGATCAGCGGCGCCACCATGCTGCGACGGAAATAGCCCCGCCCGCCGGTACCGAGCAGGTGGGCAAGGCCGAGCGGTCCGAAGTCGACGACCGTGCCGGCCTGCGCATGGAACCGCGCCTGGCCGCCGTGCAGGAGGGGAAAGGCCGGCCCCCAGTCGACGAAGATCGCCTCCGCCGAAGATGCCTCGGCCGGTGCCGCGACGCCGGGAGCGACCTGGACCAGTTGATCTTCCAGCACGCGCTCGACGACGAAGCCGGGGGCAAGCTGCGGGGCGTAGAGGATGGCGATGTCGAGCGCGCCGGAATCGATGTCTTCGACCAGCTTCGCCGGCGCGCCGACATGGGCGTGGATCGCCAGTTTCGGGGCCTCGGCCTTCAGCGCCGCCATCCAGTCGACGAGCAACGGGCTCCACAGGCTGAGCTCCGCGCCGATGCTGACGATACCGCTCTTGCCTTCCGGCAGCGCGATCCTCTGGCGCGCCCGCTCCCACACCTGGACGAAGGTCCGCGCATAGCGCTCGAACTCGACGCCGGCCGGCGTCAGCCGGGCGCCGGTTCGGTTGCGCACGAAGAGCGGCCGGCCGAGTTCCTCCTCCAACGTGCGGATGCGGGCGCTGACCGCGGTCTGCGACACGTGCATCCGCTCGGCCGCCTTGAAGAAGCTGCCCAGGCGGACGATCTCCAGGAAGGTCCGAACCCGGTCGACGTCCATCCGCGGATCCTTTCTCTGCCCTCGCCACCAGCCCCACGCAGTTGGCGCAGCGGCATTTAGTGCAAAATTACCGCATCAAAAGAGCAAAAGCTTTCATTTTTCGGACGCAAACTTTTCCGTCATCCTGCGTTGTCCCGGATCAGGAGGCCACAATGGCTGGACAAGGCAGGAGGCGCTCGGCCTCGCGGAGCGCGAGCGCCACGCCACTAATCTCGCGGCCGGCGCGCGATTGCGCCCGACAGCCGGACGCGGCGACAGCCGCGACGCGGATCGCCGCGGCGCTCGCCTTCGCCGTGCTCGCCGTCTCCGGGGCTTCGGTCCACGCGCTGGTGTTCTGGGCCGCCGCACTGTTCCTCCTCGTGCGTTTCAGCGACATCGAAGGGGCCCTCCAGGACGACGACCGTCATCGTTGACGCGACTGTTTCCGCTATCGCCGCATGCTCGCACCTTGAATTAATTGATCGCTTGTTTTATTAATTGCGCCAGGGAGGAGCCATGGCGCGGACGACGGGTTCGGACGGCGAGCGCACGGAAGCCGCGATCCGCGATGCGGCCGTGGACCTCTTCGCGCGGCGCGGCTACGAGGCGGTGACGACGCGCCAGATCGCGGCGGCGGTCGGCGTCCAGGCGGCGGCGCTCTACCGCTACTTTCCCACCAAGGAAGACCTGCTCTTCGGCCTGATGCGAAGCCATATGGAGGCGCTGATCGCCTCGTGGCACGCTGTTCGGCCGGTCGATCGCGATCCGGTGGCGCGGCTTTCGGCATTCGTCGACAACCACATCCGCTTCCATGTCGAGCGACGCCATTCCACCCACGTCTCCAACATGGAGCTGCGCAGCCTGTCCAAGGACCGGCTCAGCCAGATCCTGCGCCTGCGCACCACTTACGAGAAGGAACTGCGCGCCATCCTGCGCGACGGTGCCGAGAGCAGACAGTTCGCCGTCGACGATGTCGGGCTCACCGCCATGGCGATCATCCAGATGATCACCGGCGTGATTGTCTGGTTCCGGCCGGACGAGCGGCTTTCCGTCGAGGAGGTGGCGCGCACCTATCTCGCAATGACCCTGCGGCTCACCGCCGCCAAGACTTCCGGGGAGAACTGACGATGTATGACAACGGTATCAATTTCGGCCTCGGCGAGGACATCGCCGCGTTGCGCGAGACGGTGCGCCGCTTCGCCTCCGTCGAGATCGCGCCGCGCGCCGCGGCGATCGACCGCGACAATGATTTCCCGCGCGACCTCTGGCAGAAGCTCGGCGGGCTCGGCCTGCTCGGCATGACCGCCAATCCCGACTTCGGCGGCACCGGCCTCGGCTATCTCGCCCATGTCGTGGCCATGGAGGAGATCAGCCGCGCCTCGGCCGCCGTCGGCCTCTCCTACGGCGCGCATTCCAACCTCTGCGTCAACCAGATCAACCGGTGGGGCACGGTCGAGCAGAAGGAAAAATTCCTGCCGCCGCTGTGCAGCGGCGAGAAGATCGGCGCCCTGGCCATGTCGGAATCCGGCTCCGGTTCCGATGTCGTGTCGATGAAGCTCAACGCCGAGAAGCGCAACGACCGTTATGTGCTGAACGGCACCAAGATGTGGATCACCAACGGGCCGGACGCCTCGACGCTGGTGGTCTACGCCAAGACGCAGCCGACCATGGGTTCGCGCGGCATCACCGCCTTCATCATCGAGCGCGACATGCCCGGCTTCTCCGTGGCGCAGAAGCTCGACAAGCTCGGCATGCGCGGCTCCAACACCGGCGAACTCGTTTTCGACAATGTCGAGGTGCCCTTCGAGCACGTGCTGCACGAGGAGAACCGCGGCGTCGAGGTGCTGATGTCGGGCCTCGACTACGAGCGCGTCGTGCTCGCCGGCGGCCCGCTCGGCATCATGGCGGCCTGCCTCGACACGGCGGTGCCCTACGTCCAGGAGCGCCGCCAGTTCGGCCACGCCATCGGCGAGTTTCAGCTGGTCCAGGGCAAGCTCGCCGACATGTACGTGACGATGAACGCCACGCGCGCCTATGTCTATGCCGTGGCAGCCGCCTGCGACCGCGGCGAGACCACGCGCAAGGACGCCGCCGGCTGCATTCTCTACGCGGCCGAGAACGGCACCAAGCTCGCGCTCGACGCCATCCAGCTGCTCGGAGGCAACGGCTATATCAACGACTATCCGGCCGGGCGGCTGCTGCGCGACGCAAAGCTCTACGAGATCGGCGCAGGCACTTCGGAAATCCGCCGCTGGCTGATCGGCCGCGAGATCATGGCAGAAGGAGCGTGACGTCCGGCGAAGGCCGGCCGGAGCCCTCGATTCGGCTTCTGGAGCGACGAACACTCGGAGACCTGGCGGAAGGCTGGCGTCGCAATAGTTTCCACTATAGTTTTGAAAGAACTTGGAGACAAAGTAACGTGCCACGCTTGGACGCCAAATCTGTCAGTCACGATACCGATTCACCCCGTCGGTTGCTCGACTACGTAAACTTGGCTCCATTTGAATTGATGATCGATTCTGATGGAACCATCCAAGTACCGCCCGCAGTGCGCGACTCGATGCTCGCCAACGCGGCAGGTCCGCTCATCGCGGAAGTCGTCGACGGAGAACTTCGGCTCATCACGCCGAAGGCTGCGATCCGAAAGGTCAGGCGGCTGATAGCGGAGCAGGATTGGGGCAATGTTCTCGCGAGCGAAGAGGTGATCCTCGAGCGGCGCGCCGAGGCATTGCGCGACTATGCAGAATCGCTCCTTTCCGCCAGCGAGAAGTCGGAAGTATGATCCGACGTTCATCCCGTTCCGTCCCTCGGTTGGTCAACACCAGAACATCGCGGCACTCCGGCCTTTACTCATCTGAGAATTCCGAAGGCAATATCGCATGGTGGTTTCGTTCACCTGCCTCAAATTGAAGGTCGTGATTGCGATGGGACTGCTGACATGGCTGTTCGGCCACGCTGCCTCCGCTGATCCCGGAGAGTTCGCGTCCCCCCTCGAACTGCGCCAATCGGTCATTGAGGCCATGAAAGCCAAACCAGCGATCAGCAACGTTCGGGCGGTCGAGAACAGCGACACGTCTATCGAAAGCACGATCGGCGATTTCAATGTTGTGACGGACGTGGGGAACCTCTTCGACTATCTGCGTACATACCCTGGAGAGGATCCGGGAAAACCGATCGATCAATTCATCCAGTCGGCGATTGAGCTGAATAGCTACCAGGTGACTGCGGAGCGGCTGGTGCCACTTGTACGCACATTAAAAGATATTGCTGAAATCGGCACTGACCTACCGCACGATCAGATCGCCGGTGACCTCGCACTCACCTATGCTTTCGAACATTCCAATGGATACGCGTACGCGGCACGCGACGAACTCGCCGCCCTGAAACTCGGCTCGCCTCGTGCTACCGCCATTGATAACCTCGCGAAAACGCTTCCCCGGATGACGACCGAAGATGATGGCGGTCCGATCGTTCTCTACTCGATCGACGAAAGCTCTGGCCTTTCACCTTCGCTGATGTTGCTCGACGCGTTCTGGGAACGGGCAGTGAAGCGGTTTCCGTGGGGATCGATCTTCATCAATCCGCGCCGGGACCAGATCTTCCTGATCGACAAGCGTGCCCCGGCGGCGATGGACTCCGCCCGGCGGATGATCGATGCAACCTTCGCCGATGGCTTCGCGCTTCAATCGCGCGGCATTTTCGAACGGATCAACGGCGAAATCGTTCTTCTCGAATTTCACTGACAGGCCCCTGCAATTATGTCCGTCATCCAGTCCAACATCTCCACCGCCTCCGACGCCTTCCGCGCCAATGCCGAGCGCATGAGGGCGCTGGTCGAGGACATTTCCGCCAAGGCAAGGATCGTCGAGCAGGGCGGCCCTGAGGAGGCGCGGGAGCGCCATGTCGGCCGCGGCAAGCTGCTGCCGCGCGACCGGCTGGCGCAGCTGCTCGACCTCGGCTCGCCCTTCCTCGAGATCGGCCAGTTCGCCGCCTGGGGGCTTTATGGCGGCGACATCGCCTCGGCCGGCATGATCGCCGGGATCGGCCGCGTCGAGGGCAAGGAGGTGATGGTGGTGGTCAACGACGCCACGGTGAAGGGCGGCACCTATTATCCGCTGACCGTGAAGAAGCACCTGCGCGCCCAGGAGATCGCGCTGGAGAACAACCTGCCCTGCGTCTACCTAGTCGATTCCGGCGGCGCCAACCTGCCCAACCAGGACGAGGTGTTTCCCGACCGCGAGCATTTCGGCCGCATCTTCTACAACCAGGCCAACCTCTCCGCCGCCGGCATCCCGCAGATCGCCTGCGTCATGGGCTCGTGCACGGCGGGCGGCGCCTACGTGCCGGCGATGTCGGACGAGACGATCATGGTCAGGAAGCAGGCGACCATCTTCCTCGGCGGGCCGCCCCTGGTGAAGGCCGCGACCGGCGAGGACGTCACCGCCGAAGACCTCGGCGGCGCCGACGTGCACACGCGGCTTTCCGGTGTCGCGGACCACTATGCGCTGGACGACGAGCACGCGCTCGCGATCACCCGCCGCATCGTCAGGAACCTCAATCGGAAGAAGACGATAGGCCTGGACCTTCGCGATCCTGTCCCGCCGCTTCATTCGCCGGACGAGATCTACGGCGTCATCCCCGCGGATCTGCGCCAGCCCTACGACGTGCGCGAGGTGATCGCCCGCATCGTCGACGGTTCCGACTTCGACGAGTTCAAGCAGAACTACGGCACGACGCTGGTCACGGGCTTCGCCCATATCCACGGCATGCCGGTCGGCATCCTCGCGAACAACGGCGTGCTTTTCTCGGAAAGCGCGCTGAAGGGCGCCCACTTCATCGAGCTGTGCACGCAGCGAAAAATCCCGCTGGTCTTTCTGCAGAACATCACCGGCTTCATGGTCGGCCGCAAATACGAGGCCGGCGGCATCGCCCGCGACGGCGCCAAGCTGGTGACGGCGGTGGCCACCGCGCGCGTGCCCAAGGTGACGATGATCATCGGCGGCTCGTTCGGCGCCGGCAACTACGGCATGTGCGGCCGCGCCTACTCGCCGCGCTTCCTGTGGATGTGGCCCAATGCGCGCATCTCGGTGATGGGCGGCGAGCAGGCCGCGACCGTGCTCGCCATGGTCAAGCGCGAGGGCATCGAGAGGAAGGGCGGCAGCTGGTCGAAGGAGGAGGAGGCCGCCTTCCGCGCGCCGATCCTGGAAAAATACGAGAAGGAAGGCCACCCGCTCTATTCGTCGGCGAGGCTCTGGGACGACGGCATCATCGACCCGGCGCGCTCGCGCGAGGTGCTGGCGCTGAGCCTGTCCGCGGCACTCAACGCCGAGATCGGCGAGACGAAGGTCGGCGTATTCAGGATGTGACGGCGGCCAACGTGGCCCGGGGAGCACGCGGACGTCTTCCTCTATGGCGCCCCCCTCTGGCCTACCGG
>CAYJMY010000010.1:0-1524 GCA_964371125.1 uncultured Mesorhizobium sp.
AAAACCGGCGTGGGCGCGAGTCCACCGTGGGTTCGAATCCCACTCCCTCCGCCAAGCTCAATTGATACCCAAACATATGCTCCCGCCGCCGTCACCGACGCGAAACGTAGATCGAGTCCGACCTTTCGCGCATTTGCGTCATTACACACCGAGACAACAAGCATGCGCTGGTCGAGTTGCGGTGCGATCTTGTCAATCTGGGATACCGGCTGCCCGCATTGCCGCCACGACCCTCTCCAACCGCGCCGGGTCGCGGTGCCTTTGCGAGCGTTTCACGTCCGCGATGCGGATGGGCGAAGTGCTCATGCCAATTTCGGTTACGGCGCGCCGCGCCTCGTCTGATGTACCGGCGAAAGCATGGATCAGCGCGATCAGAAACAGCCCCCATGTGTCGTTGGGCGCTGCCGCTCGGTAGGCTTGCGCGAGTTCCAGCGCGGAAGCGAAGTCGCCGGCCCAGAGCTGCGCGTGCGCATGATGAAACAGAAGCCAGTCGAACTTCAGGGGGGCCAGTCCGATTGCTACCTCGAATGAGAAAAGTCCAGCTGCCTCTTCGCCGGAAAACGTGCAGAGGCAGCCCAAGTGACCGCGGGCCCAGACGTCACCGGGCGCGATCGTGCAGGCCCGTCGGGCATACTCCAGTGCCTCGTCGTGACGGTCGCGCATCCACAACGCATACGATAGCAGAATCCAGCCTGAGGCGCCCTCGGGATTGCGGCGAATGATCTCGTTGGCCGCCGCCTCCGTCTCGTTCAGTGCCGTGTCGTAATCGACCGAACCGAAGAACCGGGCATCGTACCACCAGGTCAATCCCAACATCAGCCTCGCGGCGTTGTAGTCCGGGTCGATCTCCAACGCCTCTTCCGCCAGTCTGCGCGCCTTGCGTATGTCGGGTTCGCTCCAGCGCAGGAAGGACGTTCTGGCGCCAACCATCCGTTCCCACGCGGCGAGGCTCTTAGTCTGTCCGTCCCACAGCCGTGCGAAGTCGCCCCTAGTCAATTCGATCTGCAGGGCAACGGCGACGTTGCGGACGATTTCATCCTGAAACGAAAAGATCTTGGTCCGTTCGCCGTCGAAACGACCGTTCCAGATCACCTTGTCCGTCTGTGAGTCCATCAGCCGAGTGGTAACTCGCAGGAACTCGCCGGAGGCACGCACGGTGCCGCTCAAAAATAACGCGCGGCCGTTGCACCGTCCCGCACTCCAAGAACATTGAGTTCCTCGATCAGATCCAACGCTGCCTCGAGGTCGGTCGTCAGGCCATCGGCGAAGTACTGTTGTTCCGGGTCGCTGGACTGGTTGGCGAAGGGCAACACAGTGAGAGTAATGGCATCGTTCATTCGAGCGGTAGGTTCCACGTCGAACACATAACCGCGCCGTGGGACCGTGCGAATGAGCGCGGGGCCAACATCACCGAAGGCCTTACGCAACTCGTGGACGGTCTGGGTGAGTGTATCCTCAGTCACCGTCACCTCGGACCAGACGCTGTCGAGCAGCTCTTCCTTCGACATGACCCGCGACGGGTTG
>CAYJMY010000010.1:1534-37398 GCA_964371125.1 uncultured Mesorhizobium sp.
GTCAAGAAGCGCCAGTGTTTTTGGTCGCAGCGTAACCGGTCCTGCCGGCCCGACAAGGGTCCCAGCCTCGCGGTCGAGGGTGTAGCCCCGGAATGTGATGGCCGCGGCTGCCTGCATGGAGGGCCACAATGAACGTTGCGCAAACTTATTGCTCTGCGCCCCGTTTTGTCCAGTTCCGTAGCGATTTGAGACAGATTTCAGCGCGATATCAGGACATAAAACCGGCCCCTGAAGCAGTCTCGATCTCAGAGATGAAAAGGAGATCGACAATGAACGGCCATGAGACGGAACGGGATCGGAACGCGCGGATGATGAATGGTGTGATGAACCTCGGCGGTCGCAGCGCCTCGTCCCTGGAGGTCGATCTGGCTTTGGGACACGGGCCCACGCCGCTGCCGGCATCGCGGTTGGGGCCTTGGCTTCGGGCGTTCCTGGCGAGGAGGCCGATGTTGCGCGAAGCCAATGTCCTGCCGGCAGCAAGCGTTGCGGTCTTGGAACGACTCTCGTGAAGCCGCCGAATATTCTGACCCCATGATCGGGGAGGTCGGACGCGCGACCTTCCATCTTCCAATAGGCTCGGCGTTTTCAGCACCGTGGACATCGGTTTCGGGCCTTCCCGGCGGATCCCGCCGTGTGTCGGCTCCGGCGCTCTCAGGCCCTAAATCGCCTCAGCCGCAGTGCGTTCGAGAGCACGAACACACTCGACAGCGACATCGCCCCTGCGGCGAGCATCGGCGACAGCAACGTTCCGCCCAACGGGTAGAGGGCGCCGGCCGCGACCGGAATCAGCGCCACGTTGTAGGCGAAGGCCCAGAACAGGTTCTGCCTTATGTTGGCGATCGTCGCCTTCGACAGCGCGATGGCGTTGGTCACGGCGTTGAGGTCGCCGGCCATCAGCACGACGTCGGCGCTTTCGATCGCGATGTCGGTGCCAGTGCCGATGGCGATGCCGACATCGGCCTCGGCGAGCGCCGGCGCATCGTTGATGCCGTCGCCGACGAAAGCGACGGCCCTGCCCTCGCCGCGAAGCCGCTGGACCGCCCTCACCTTGTCCTGCGGCATGACCTCCGCGACCACTTCGTCGATACCGAGCTCGCGGGCGATCACTTCGGCCGTCTTGCGGTTGTCGCCGGTGATCATCGCCACCTTCAGGCCAAGGCCGTGGAGCGCGCGGATCGCCGCAGCGGTTGTCGGCTTCAGCGGGTCGGCGACGGAGAACATAGCGGCGAGTTTTCCGTCGATCGCGGCGTAGAGAGGCGTTCTCGCCGCTTCGCCGGCGCGCCTCGCCGCGGGGGCGAGTGGCGCGACTTCGATGCCCGCCTCCGCCAGGAAGCGATCTGCGCCGACCAGAAGCTGGCGGCCGCCGACGGTGGCGCGGAGGCCGTGGCCGGGCACGGCCTCGAAGACCTCCACGGGCGACAGCGCGAGGCCTTCGTCCTTCGCCGCAGCACGAATCGCCGTGGCGATCGGATGCTCGGAAGACGCTTCCGCGGACGCGACGAGGGAAAGGACCTCGCGGCGGTCGAAGCCGTCCGCCAGTTCGAGGTCGGTCAGTCGGGGGCGCCCCTCGGTCAGGGTGCCGGTCTTATCCAACGCCACGGTGTCGACGCCGCGCAGGGTCTGCAGCGCCTCGCCGTTACGGAACAGCACGCCCATCTCGGCGGCGCGCCCGGTGCCGACCATGATCGAGACCGGCGTCGCCAGGCCCATGGCGCACGGACAGGCGATGATCAGCACCGCGACGGCGTTGACGAGGGCGAAGGTGAGCGCCGGCTCCGGCCCGAACAGGAGCCAGACCAGGAATGTCAGCACAGCAACCGCCATGACCGCCGGGACGAACCAGGCGGTGATGCGGTCAACGAGGGCCTGGATCGGCAGCTTTGAGCCCTGCGCGGCCTCGACCATGCGGATGATCTGAGCGAGCAGCGTGTCGGCGCCGACCTTGGTGGCGCGGAAGACGAAGCTGCCGGTCTTGTTGATCGTGCCGCCGACCACCTCGGCGCCGGCAACCTTGGCGACCGGCACCGGCTCGCCGGAGATCATCGATTCGTCGACATAGGAGGAGCCGCTTACCACCTGGCCGTCGACGGCGACCCGGTCGCCGGGCCGGACCTGGAGCAAGTCGCCGACGCGCACGTCGGCGAGCGGAATCTCGACGAAGGCGCCGTCGCGCTCGACATGGGCCGTGTTGGGCTGGAGGCCGATCAGCCGCTTGATCGCTTCGCTGGTTCTACCCTTGGCCTTCGCCTCGAGGAAGCGGCCGAGCAGGATCAGGGTCACGATCACCGCAGCGGCCTCGAAATAGACGTTGGCGGTGCCTTCCGGCAGCACGGCGGGTGCGAAGGTGGCGACGACGGAATAGGCCCAGGCCGCCGTCGACCCGAGCACGACCAGCGCGTTCATTTCGGGCGCGAGGCGGAGCAGCGCCGGGATGCCCTTTCGGTAGAAGCGCAGTCCAGGTCCGAAGAGCACGGCGGTAGCGAGCACGAAGTAGGCCACATAGAGCGTCTGCCGGCCGACCGTCATGAACAGCCAGTGATGGAAATCGGCAAAGAGGTGCGAGCCCATCTCCAGCACGAACAGCGGCAACGTCAGCACGGCAGCGATGAGGACGTCGCGGCGGAGCGCGTCTTCCTCTCCCTGCTTCGCCGCCAAATGCTCGTCGTGCTGGCCAGTCGGCTCGGTAAGGCGATGCGCCTCGTAGCCGGCGTCGCGGACGGCCGCGGCGATGGCGTCGTGCCCGACATGGCCGGCCGAGGTGACGTGGGCACGTTCGGTGGCGAGATTGACGCTGACCTCCGTGACGCCGGGTACGGCTGCGATGGCTTTCTCGACCCGCCTCACGCAGGAGGCACAGGTCATCCCCTCGACGCCGATATCGAGAGTCTCGCTCGGCACCTCGTAGCCGGCGGTGCGGACCGCCTGGACAACGGCATCGGTGGAAGGCATAGCGTCGCAGACGATGTCGGCGCGTTCGGTCGCCAGGTTGACCGATGCGCTGCGAACGCCGGGAACCTTGGCGAGCGCCTGTTCGACGCGGCGCACGCAGGAGGCGCATGTCATTCCCTCGATCGGGAGCGACAGCCGTGCGGGTTGGTGTCCGTGGTCGTGTGGCGCGTTCATGTTCGATCCTCGAAATGATCCGCCGGAACATGTAGACGTTCCAGTCATTGGAAGGTCAACAGGCCATCGCTATATATTTTCGCGATGCCAGCGACTTTCCACCTCTTGACCTTCCCCTTGCTGGAAGCCTGATGTGAGGGAGCGACCTCGAAACCTCCGGATAGGACAGGACATGCTGAAACTCACGGTACCCGACATGAACTGCGGCCATTGCGTCAGTGCCGTCACCAAGGCGCTGAAAGGTGTCGACGCCGGCGCCGACGTGGCGATCGACCTCGACACCAGGACCGTGACCGTCCGCTCGGACGTGGGCGGAGAGGCGCTCGTTTCAGCGCTGAGCAAGGCCGGCTACGATTCGCAACCCGCCGCCTGAGCGCGACCTCATCCGGGTTTGTGTCCACCCTCCCGGTTGAGGGGATCGCAGGACGCGGGACGAAAAGACACAGGAGCCGACTTCGATGAACATCGGCATCGCATCGCAGAAGTCCGGGCTGCCGCCCAAGACGATCCGCTACTATGAGGATATCGGCCTTCTCGCGGCCGACCGCGCCGGCAACGGCTATCGCGACTACTCGATGGCGGACGTCCACCGCATGCGCTTTCTCAAGCGCTGTCGCAGCCTTGGCTTCTCCGTCGAGGAATGCCGACAGCTGCTGTCGCTCTACAACGACAAGAACAGGGAAAGCGCCGAGGTGAAGGCCGTGGCGGAAGCCAAGCTGGAAGAGATCGAGCGCAAGCTCGCCGAACTTTCCGGCCTCCGCGACACGCTGCGCCATCTGGTCAGTTGCTGCCACGGCGACCACCGCCCCGACTGTCCGATCATCGACGGGCTGGCAGGAGAGGGAAAGTTCCAGTGAGCAGTGCCGCCGGCAGACCGCATGCCGGTGTAGCGCGAAGGCAACGAGCCTGGACGGATATCGCGCGCTCTTTTTCGCGCGGCAGCCGCATTCGTTCATCGCGATTGATCCAAATCACTGCGTGTTCCCCCGGTGTGCCGTTGATTTGCGCAAAAGAGGAGCGCAGCGATGACGTGGATGAATTCGAAACTGATCGCGGCGGCGATGATGCTCATGGCGGCGACAAGCGCGGGAGCGCAGTCCATTGAGGCGGTCGAAAAGGCCGAAGAGGCCGTTGTCGCCGCATGGAATGCGACGCCGCTGGCTTACCGCAAGGCGCTCTTCGTCGACCAGGCCCAGGGATTTGGCGTCTATCAGGCGCGCGAGAACGCGATTTTCAAGGGCGGCGAGCCGCTGGTCGTCTATGCCGAGCCGGTCGGCTACGCCTGGAAGGACAATGGCAACGGCACCTATTCCTTCGGATTCAACGTCGACCTCCTGCTCAAGACCGCCAAGGGCGAGATCGTCGGCGGCCAGGAAAACTTCCAGTCGCTGGAACTGACGAGCCGTTCGCTCAATCGCGAGTTCATGCTGACGCTCACGCTCAATGTCGACGGCGCCCCGGCGGGCGACTATATCGTCGAGTACCGGACGCGCGATATCCACAGCAGCAAGTCCGCGGTGATCTCGCTTCCCTTCACCGTCGCCAACTGAGGAGACGGGTGCCGGGCAAGGCGCGCGCCGGAGATTGCGCGGGCACGAATTCGTGGGGGTGACAAATACCGCGCGCATCCTATATGCCGACCGCTTGACGGTCGTTCGGCCGTCGCGCTAACGCGTCGCGCGCAAACGCCTACCAAGAGGTCGCCCGCCATGGAAATATTCACCAGTGCCGGCTTGTCGGCGCTCCTTCAGGTGATCGCGATCGACCTCGTGCTCGCTGGCGACAATGCGATCGTCATCGGGCTTGCGGCCGCGGGTCTGCCCGCCGAACAGCGCCGCAAGGCAATCATCATTGGCATCCTCGCGGCAACGGTACTGCGCATCGGCTTCGCCGCGGTGACGCTGCAGCTGCTGCAGATCCTCGGTCTCCTCCTGATGGGCGGCATACTGTTGCTCTGGGTCTGCTGGAAGATGTGGCGCGAGCTGAGGACGTCTCACGAGGAGCGCAACGCCGCGGAGGAGGCGCTCGAGAACGCCGATCTCGACGCGAGCGGCGCTGTGGCAGACAAGGGGCCGAAGAAGTCCTTCGCCCAGGCCGCCTGGCAGATCGTTATCGCCGACGTGTCGATGTCGCTGGACAACGTTCTGGCGGTGGCGGGCGCGGCGCGCGATCACCCCACAGTGCTCGTCATCGGCCTGCTCCTCTCCATCGCGCTGATGGGCATCGCGGCGAGCTTCATCGCCCGGCTGCTCAACCGCTATCCGTGGATCGCCTATATCGGGCTGCTGATCATTCTCTATGTGGCGCTCGACATGATTTATCGCGGCGCGGTGGAGGTCTGGCCCTACGTCAACGGCGCCGCGGCCTGACAGCGCGCAGGCGCTCGATCGCCTCGCGCTGCATGGAGTCTGCGGCCATCTGCATGAACTCGATGCGGTTGCCGTCCGGATCCTCGATCCAGCATTGGCGATTGCGGTCGAGCCCCATCTTCGGCTCGACCGTGAGTGGGATCTCCGCCGCGCGGAGGAAGGTTGCCGTCGCGTCGAGGTCGCGGCACTCCAGGCAGAAGTGGTTGACCGCGGTCTGCTCGGGGCCCGGTGAACGGGAACCCTCCCCACCCGGGAAGAGTTCGAGAAACTGCGTATCGGTGATCCTCAGATAGATGAGCCATAGACTGCCGTCTTCGCGATCGAGGCGCATCATCTCTTCGAAACCAAGCCGATCCCGATAAAAGGATAAAGACCGATCGATATCGGCGACCTTCAGCGCCACGTGGCCGATTGCGTCGACGCCCAATCCAGACATGCCCGCCTCGATAGCTTACGCGGCATGGTGATACCATTGGCTGGCGAAGTGTGATACGCCGCCGCCGATTTCGTCCAACGAGCAGGAATGCCCATGTCCGCGGCCCCCCGCGTCAGCTTCGTCAGCCTCGGCTGTCCAAAGGCACTCGTCGATTCCGAGCGCATCATCACGCGCCTGCGCGCGGAAGGCTACGAGATCGCGCGCAAGCACGAGGGCGCCGACCTCGTGCTGGTCAACACCTGCGGCTTCATCGATTCGGCGCGCGCCGAATCCCTCGATGCGATCGGCAAGGCGATTTCCGAGAACGGTCGCGTCATCGTCACGGGTTGTCTCGGCGCCGAACCGGACGTCATCCGCGAACGGCATCCCAACGTGCTCGCCGTGACCGGCCCGCAGGCCTACGAAAGCGTCATGGCCGCGGTCCACGAGGCCGCGCCGCCCGCCCATGAACCGTTCGTCGACCTGATGCCGCCGCAGGGCGTCAAGCTGACCCCACGCCACTACGCCTATCTGAAGATCTCGGAAGGCTGCAACAACCGCTGCTCGTTCTGCATCATACCCGCCCTGCGCGGAGATCTGGTCTCCCGCCCAGCCGCCGACGTCCTGCGCGAAGCCGAGCGCCTGGTCGCCGCGGGCGTCAAGGAACTGTTGGTTATCTCACAGGATACAAGCGCTTATGGCGTTGACATAAAGTATCAGGAGAGCCAATGGAAGGACCGCACGGTCCGGGCTAAGTTTCTCGACCTGTCGCGCGAGCTCGGCGATCTCGGCGCATGGGTACGATTGCACTACGTCTACCCCTACCCCCACGTCGACGACGTCATTCCGCTGATGGCCGACGGCAAGGTGCTGCCCTATCTCGACATTCCGTTCCAGCACGCGTCGCCCGCCGTTCTCAAGGCCATGCGCCGGCCGGCGCACCGGGAGCGGACGCTCGATCGCATCCGCGCCTGGCGGGAGACCTGTCCGGACCTCGCGCTGCGCTCGACCTTCATCGTCGGCTTTCCGGGCGAGACGGATGAGGACTTCGAGATCCTGCTCGACTGGCTCGACGAGGCCAAGATCGATCGCGCCGGCTGCTTCCGCTACGAACCGGTGAAGGGCGCACGCTCGAACGAGCTGGGGCTGCCCGAGGTGCCGCAGGAGGTGAAGGACGCCCGCTGGCACCGCTTCATGCAGCGGCAGCAGAAGATCTCCGCCGCGCAGCTGCAGAAGAAGGTGGGCAAGCGACTACCTGTCCTCATCGACGAAGCGAACGGGACCGAGGGCAAGGGGAGGAGCCGCTACGATGCGCCCGAGATCGACGGTTCGGTGCATGTCCGCTCGCGGCGTCCGCTGCGCGTCGGCGAGATCGTGACGGTGAAGATCGAACGCGCCGACGCCTACGACCTCTTCGGCCAGGCGGTCTGAAGCTACCCGCGAGCAGCTGTTAAGGTTGACGGCATCAAATCTCCCGAGACTGCCGCCGCTAGACTAGTCTGCGCGGCCTCACGGGGAGCCAACGATGCAGCGGAACGGCGGAAACAACGAACGGCTCGCCTCGCTCGACCTCCTGCGCGTCGTCGCCGCGCTCGCCGTGGTCGCCTTCCACTATCTCTTCCGCGGCGCCGCCGGCGATCCCATGCTCGACGTCGCCTACCCGGCCCTCGCCCCGTTGGCACTTCCCGGCTATCTCGGCGTCAACCTGTTCTTCCTGATCAGCGGCTTCGTCATCGCCTGGTCGGCCGAGGGCCGTGACGGCATGAGTTTCGCCATCGCCCGATTCGCCCGCATCTATCCGGGATTCGTCGCCTCGATGACGATCACCTTCGTCGTCCTGCTCCTCGCCGGCGACCCGCGCTGGCCGGTCACCGTCCTGCAATACCTGGCCAACCTCTTCGTCCTGTCACCCGCGCTCGGCGAGCCCTTCGTCGATGGCGTCTATTGGTCGATCGTGCTCGAACTCGTGTTCTACTTCTGGGTGGCGCTGGCGCTCCTCCTCGGCGTCTTCGACCGCTGGAAGCTGCAACTGGTCGCAGGCTGGCTCGTCGTCTGCGCGCTCAACGAATTCTTCGTCGGCTCCGGCGCGGCGCGGCTTATCTTCATCACCGAGTTCGGCCCCTGGTTTGCCGGCGGCGTTCTTGTCCACCATGTCTTCAGCCGCGGCTGGTCGCTGGTTTCCGCCATCCTGCTGGCGGCGGCCTTCTCCCTCTCATGCGCCATGCTGCCGATCACGGCCAACTGGATGCAGGAGAGCTACGGCACATCGCTCGGCTGGACGGCGTTGATCGCGGCCAACGTCGTCATTCACCTGCTCCTGCCTGCGGCCATCGCGGCGCGGCGCCTCGTTCCCGCCTCGCCGATCATCGTCATGCTCGGCGGCCTCACCTATCCGCTGTACCTCCTCCACCAGCACATCGGCTACGCCGCCATCAACGCGCTGGCGCCGTCGCTGGGCGCCGGTCTCGCGGCGCTCGCCGCACTGGCCCTGATCTGCCTCGCCTCCTGGCTGGTCTGGCGTTTCGTCGAGACGCCGGGCCGCAGGGCGACTGTCAGGTTGCTTACCCGGCTTTTATCGAGGATTCGCCTTCTTCCGCCGCGCGCCGCGCCAAGCGCATCGTGATGCGTCAGTTCGAGGTTTGCGCGAAAAGCACCGGAAACTGCCGGGCCATCTCGAAATCCTTGGCCCTGGCGCGCTGGTAGGCTTCGCGCTCGACGACGCGTCCGAGATAGGCGCTGAATGCCGCGCGTTCGGGCAGGACCTTCAGCACGTTCATTGTGAAGGCGATCGAACTGGCGAGCTGGGTATCGGCCGCGGTGAAGCGGTCGCCGGCGGCGAACTCGTTGCGCTCGAGGTGCCGCTCGACGTTCGCCACCATGTCCTCGAAGGTACCGAACGAATAGTCGTTGCTCTTGTAGGCGAGCCCGTGCGCCCGCGCCGCCACCGCCGGGTCGAACACCGAGTCGCAATAGACCAGCCAGGTCAGGTACGCCGCCCGCGCCGGGTCGCCGATCGCCGGCGCCAGGCCCGCATCGGCAAAGGCGTCGCAGAGGTAGATCGTGATCGCCGCCCGCTCCGTGACGATGGTCCCGTCATGCGCGATCGCCGGCACCTTCTTGTTCGGCTGGATCGACCGGTAGCTCTCGGGCACGCCGCCCTCGGCGCGGATGTCGACGATTTCGATCTCGTAGGGCTGGCCGAGCTCTTCGAGGAGCCAGAGCACGCCGGAAGCGCGCGACCAGGGAGCATGATAGAATCTCAGCATGACGACTTGGTTCCTTTCCGGTTTCCGGCGGACGGCACGGCCGCTTGCCTCATCATGACGCCGAACATAGCCAATCGCTCCTGACAGCTGTCTGTCAGGAGCGGGCAGGTCCTCGCACCTTCCCGAAACGAAAAGGGGACGCCCGGCGGGCGTCCCCTGGAATCGGTCAGATTGCGCTGCTTACTGCGGCAGCTTGTCGTCGACGCCCTTGACGTAGAAGTTGAGGCCGAGCAGCACGCCGTTCTCAGCACGCTCGCCGTCCTTCAGCCATTCCGAGCCGTCCTGCTTGGCGACCGGGCCGGTGAACGGCTCGAAGCCGCCCTTGATCTTCTCGACCGCCGCCTCGGCGGCCGCCTTCACGTCGTCGGGCATGTTGGCGAACGGCGCCATGACGACATGGCCTTCCTTCATGCCGCCCCAGACGTCGACCTGGCTCCAGTTGCCGTCCACGACCGCCTTGACGCGCTCCGTATAGTACGGGCCCCAGTTGTCGACGACCGCGGTGAGCTGCGTCTCCTTGCCGAAGGCGATCATGTCCGAAGCCTGGCCGAAGGCCTTGATGCCGCGCTCGGCCGCGACCTGCATCGGCGCTGTGGAGTCGGTGTGCTGGGTGATGATGTCGACGCCTTGGTCGATCAGCGCCTTGGCCGCGTCGGCTTCCTTGCCCGGGTCGAACCAGGTGTTGGCCCACACGACCTTGAGCTTGAAGTCGGGGTTGACCGTCTGCGCGCCGAGAACGAAGGCGTTGATGCCCATCACCACCTCGGGGATCGGGAACGACGCGATGTAGCCGGCGACGCCCGCCTTCGACATCTTGGCGGCGATGATGCCCTGGACGTAGCGGCCCTCGTGGAACTTCGAATTGTAGGTCGCGACGTTCGCGTGATCGCGCTTGTAGCCGGTCGCATGCTCGAACTTCACGTCCGGGAACTTGCCGGCGACGGCATTGGTGGCGTCCATGTAGCCGAACGAGGTGGTGAAGATGATGTTGCAGCCGGAGCGGGCGAAGCGCTCGAGGGCGCGCTCGGCGTCGGCGCCTTCCGGCACGCTTTCGAGATAGGCAAGCTCGACCTGCTCCTCGCCGCCGAGGTTCTTCTGCATTTCCAGCGCGCCCTGGTGGTGCTGGTAGGACCAGCCGAAGTCGCCGATCGGACCGACATAGATGAAGCAGGCCTTCACCTTTGCCTCGGCCGCCACGGTTGCGAGCGCGAGCGCAGCGGTCGCCGTGGCCAGGGACAGGAGTGTCTTTCTCATGGAGTTCGTCCTCTTCCGGTTGATGGTTTGGAGTTCTGTCAGGGTCTCGGGCATTAGCGATCGGGTACGAAGGGCCTGCCCAGCGAAGCCGGGGTGTTCACCATCGTCAGCCGCCTGTTGCGGGAGATTAGGACAAGCACGATGATGGTGGCCAGATAGGGCAGAGACGAAAGCAGCTGCGACGGCACGCCTATCCCCAGCGCCTGCGCATGAAGCTGCCCGATCGAGACGGCGCCGAACAGGTAGGCGCCGGCCAGCACGCGCCAGGGCCGCCACGAGGCGAACACGACGAGCGCCAGTGCAATCCAGCCACGTCCGGCGGTCATGTTCTCGATCCACTGCGTCGTATAGACGAGCGACAGGTAGCCGCCCGCGAGGCCGGCGCATGCGCCGCCGAACATGACGGCGAGATAGCGGATGCCGATGACGTTGATGCCGAGCGCGTGCGCCGAGCCGTGATTGTCGCCGACCGACCGCAGCGTCAGGCCGGCGCGGGTGCGGAACAGGAACCATGCGACGCCGAAGGTGAGCAGGATCGACAGGTAGAAGATCGGGTCCTGGCCGAAAAGCAGTTTGCCGACGAACGGGATGCCGGTGAGCACCGGTATCGAGAGATTTCCCATCTTGACGCCCGGCTGGCCGACGAAGGCCTCGCCGATCATTCCCGACAGTCCCAGTCCGAGCAACGTCAGCGCCAGGCCCGTCGCCACCTGGTTCGTCACCAGGGTCAGCGTCAGGAAGCCGAAGAGCAGCGAGAACAGGGCGCCGACGACCGCCGCCGCCAGGAAGCCGAGCCATGGCGATCCGGTCGTCAGCGCGACGCCGAAGCCGGTCACCGCGCCCATGATCATCATGCCCTCGACGCCGAGATTGAGCACGCCGGAGCTCTCGACCACCAGTTCGCCGATGGCGGCGATCAGGATGGGCGTAGCCGCCGTCGCGATCGTGATGACGATGGCTTCAAACATGTCGCGCGGCCTCCCCGGCCCCGGCGCGCGCGCCGACGAAGCGGATGCGGTAATGGATCAGGGTGTCGCAGGCCAGCACGAAGAACAGCAGCATGCCCTGGAAGGCGCGCACGGCCTTGTCCGACACGCCGATCGAGATCTGCGCCGCCTCGCCGCCGAGATAGGTCAACGCCAGCACCAGGCCGGCGGCGACCACGCCGAGCGGGTTGAGCCGGCCGAGGAAGGCGACGATGATCGCGGTGAAGCCGTAGCCGATGGACAGCTTCTCGTTGAGGTGGCCGACAGCGCCCGAAACTTCGGATATGCCGGCCAGGCCGGCGAGCGCGCCCGAGACCATGAAGGCGAAGAACACCATGCGTCCCGACGAGAAGCCGGCAAAGCGTCCGGCGCGCGGGCTTTGGCCGAGCACCCTGACCTCAAAACCCTTCAGCGTCCGTGACATCATGAACCAGAGCACCAGCGCGGCCACGAGAGCGAAGACGAAACCCCAGTTCGCCCTGCCCGCCTCGGGCCAAATCTCCGGCAGCACGGCATATTCGTGGAAGCGCACGGTGCCGGGGAAGCTGAAGCCCTGCGGATTGCGCCATGGCCCGCGAACCAGCCAGTCGTTGAAGAGCTGGGCGACATAGACCAGCATCAGGCTGGTCAGGATCTCGTTGGTGTTGAAGCGCACTTTCAGCCAGGCGGGAATGGTGCCATAGGCAGCGCCTCCGGCCATGCCGAGGATCAGCATCAGCGGCAGCACGATCCACGACTGGAAGCCGGGAAGGAGCACCGGGATCGACGAACCGAGGACCGCTCCGGCGATGTACTGGCCCTCGGCGCCGATGTTCCAGTTGTTCGACAGGTAGCAAACCGACAGGCCGACGGCGATCAGGATCAGCGGCGCCGCCTTGATGGCGAGTTCGTGCAGTGACCACGTCTCGCGCAGCGGATCGATGAAATAGTAATAGAGCGCCTCGACCGGGTTCTTGCCGAGCAGCGAGAACATGATCGCGCCGGCTATCAGGGTGAGTCCCAGCGCGATGAAGGGCGACAGGGCCGAAAACAGCGCCGAGTGCTGCGGTCGCTTGACCAGTTCCAGACGCATCAGGCGATCTCCGGCGTATGGTCGACGTGACCAGGCTCGGCGCCGCCCATGAGCAGGCCGATCCTCTCGAGGGTCGCTTCGGCGGCAGGGATGGGCCGGGACAGTTCGCCGTTGTGCATCACCGCGATCTGGTCGGAGATCTCGAACAACTCGTCGAGGTCCTGGCTGATGACGAGTACGGCCGAGCCGGCGCGGGCGAGCTCGATCAGCGCCTGGCGGATGCGCGCCGCGGCGCCGGCGTCGACGCCCCAGGTCGGCTGGTTGACCACCAGAACGCGCGGCTGCCGGTCGAGTTCGCGGCCGACGATGAATTTCTGTAGATTGCCTCCCGACAGCGACGCGGCTTCCGGGTCGACGGCGCTCTTGCGCACGTCCATCGTCTTGATGATGCGCTGGGCGGCCGACTGGATGGCGCCGCTGCTGATCAGCCCCAGGGCGCCGACGAAGGCGCGGGCATCGGTCGCGTGCCGCGACAGCAGCAGGTTCTCGGACAGCGTCATCCGGGGTGCAGCCCCGTGGCCGAGCCGTTCTTCTGGGACGAAAGCCGCACCCAGCCTGCGCCGCGCCGAAATCTTCAGGCGGCCGCAGTCGGTTCCGCCGATGCGGATGGCGCCGGGTTCGCTCTGCAGCACCTCGCCGGAAATCGCCTCGAACAGCTCCCCCTGCCCGTTGCCGGCGACACCGGCGATACCGATCACCTCGCCGGCGCGCACGTCGAGCCGAATGTGCCTGAGCGGAATGGAGAAAGGCGTTGCGGGCGGTCGGCTGAGGTCGCGGATCTCGAGAAGCACCTTGGCCTCGGCGATCCCGTCGACCGGGGGGCGTACGACCGCATGGACATCGTTGCCGACCATCATCCGCGCCAACGACGCGGCGGTCTCCTTGCGCGGGTCACAGTGGTCGACGACCTTGCCGTGGCGCATCACGGTGGCGGCGTCGCACATGCGCTTCACCTCTTCGAGGCGATGCGAGATGTAGAGGATCGACTTCCCCTCCGAGCGCAGCCGCTCCAGCGTCTCGAACAGCTTGTCTGCCTCCTGGGGGGTCAGCACCGAGGTCGGTTCGTCGAGGATGATCAATTCCGGCGTCTGCAGCAGGCAGCGGATGATCTCGATGCGCTGGCGCTCGCCGACCGAAAGGTCGCCGACGAGCGAATAGGGATCGAGCGGCAGGCCGTAGCTGTAGGAAAGCGCCTTGGCCTTGGCGGCGATGGTATGGATCGGTGTCTCGTCGTCGAGCGAAAGCGCGATGTTTTCGGCGGCGGTCAACGCCTCGAACAGCGAAAAGTGCTGGAACACCATGCCGATGCCCAGCTTGCGCGCCGCATTCGGGCTGCCGATGTGCACCGGCGCGCCCTTCCAGCGGATCTCGCCCCCGTTCGGCTCCAGCGAGCCGAAGAGCATCTTCACCAGCGTCGACTTGCCGGCGCCGTTCTCGCCGAGCAGGGCATGGATCTCGCCCTTGCCGATGCGAAGATCGACACTGTCGCAGGCCTTCAGAGTGCCGAAGACCTTCGTCAGGCCGCGCACATCGAGCAACTCGGCACGGTCCTCGGGCAGTGTCCGATCCACGACGCCCCCATTGTCTGCTTTATGTTCCCGAAGTCATCGTAGGCGCGGCCGGCGTGAAGCGCAAACCGCCGCTCCCGTTGAAAGTGCTTCAAGGAATCCAGCGAATATTCATGGCAGCAGGATCGTCGTACCGGTGGTCGCGCGTCCCTCGAGCGCGGCGTGCGCCTTGGCCGCCTCGGCCAGCGCGAAGCGCTGGTTGATCTGCACGTCGACCACCCCGTTCGCGACCGCGCTGAACAAGGCTTCGGCTGCCGCCTCCAGTTCCGCACGTTGGGCAATGTAAGTGAAAAGGGTCGGCCGGGTGATGTAGAGCGAGCCCTTCTGCGCCAGGAGGCCGAGGTTGAACGGCGGTACTGGGCCCGAAGACTGGCCGAAAAGCGCAAGAAGGCCCCGCGACTTCAGGCAGTCGAGCGAACCTGCGAACGTGTCGACGCCGACCGAATCGTAGACGACGTCGCATTTCGCTCCCTCTGTCAGTTCGGCGACGGCGGCGACGAAGTCGGTGGTGCGATAATTGATGACGTGATCGTAGCCGTATCTCCGCGCAAGCGCGGCCTTCTCGTCGGAGCCGACGGTGCCGATGGTTCTGGCGCCCAGATGCTTGGCCCATTGTCCGGCAATCAGGCCGACGCCGCCGGCCGCGGCATGGAACAGGACCGTGTCGCCGGGCTTCACCACGAAGGTGCGTCGCAGCAGGTATTCGGCGGTCAGGCCTTTCAACATCAGCGCCGCGGCCTTCTCGTCGGAAACGCCGTCTGGCACCTTTACCAGGCGCGCGGCGGGCACCACGCGTTCTTCGCAATAGGCTCCGATGGGCATCGTGTAGGCGACGCGGTCGCCCGCTTTCAGCCAATCCACGCCCGGACCGACTTCGCTGACAACGCCGGCGGCTTCGCTGCCAGGGATCAGCGGCAGCCCCTTGGGCGCCGGATAGAGGCCGCTGCGGTAATAGGCGTCGAGGAAATTCAGGCCGACCGCCGTCTGACGCAGAAGAACCTCGCCCTCGCCCGGTCGTCCGGGCTCGTTCCCCTCATAGACCAGGACTTCCGGTCCACCGTGCGCGTGGATACGAATCGCCTTTGACATCGTTCAGGCCTTTCTCAAGCCGAGTTTCGGGAAAAGCTGCATGATACCGCCGATCACGAACAGATAGCCGCCGGTGACCGCGATGCCGACCTTGACGTAGGGGTGGGCGTCCATCGCCTGCACGATCGCGGCCGTGCCGAACGCGCACCAGGCCAGGAAGATCGCCAGGTTCACGGTCCGCAATCGAACCACCCGGACCGGGTGCAGGAAGTTGATCGGCAGGAACGTCAGCACCGCCGCCAGCACGACGACGGCGAACGAGACCCACTCGCCCGGCTCGATGACGAACAGGGTGAACACGACCATGTTCCAGACGACCGGGAAGCCCTTGAAGAAGTTCTCCTTGGTCTTCATGCCGGTGTCGGCATAGTAGATCGCGCTCGACACGACGATCAGCGCGGCAGACAGGAACGACAGGCCGGGGCCCATGAAGCCGCGCTGGTAGAGAGCAAAGGCCGGAATGAGCACGTAGGTCACGTAGTCGATGATGTTGTCCAGCGTGTCGCCGGACCAGGTCGGCAGGATCTCCTTGACCTGCAGCTTGCGGGCGATGGGTCCGTCGATACCGTCGACGAGAAGCGCCAGTCCCAGCCACCAGAACATCGCTGTCCAACGCTCTTCGCTCGCCGCGACCAGCGAAAGAAACGCCAGGAACGACCCGGACGCGGTCAGCAGGTGAACGGAGAAGGCCCGCGCTTGCGGCCATGTGACTTTCCTGGGCTTCACGGTCCGCGCCAATCCAGCTTGCAGATTTCGGCCGATCGGCCGGCGAAGTTCCAGTTGCGGCCAAAGGCGCGCAAGTGGCTCCTGTCGGAACGGGCCACGGTGATATCCGGGCCGATCCAGTACTCGGAATTGACGATCGCCGTATCTTTGTCGCGGTCCTTGCCTCGGACCGGCGTCACCACGCCGTCGATGATCTGCGGGATCTGGAATATCCGCGTCCGGTCGCGGATTTCATAGCTGATCGGAACCTGCTCGATCCCGAGAAATTTGCCGACGAGGGTCGAAAACAGCGCCGTCGCGCCGCCCACCTTGCCGGAGAGGATCTTGGCAAACGCCTTTACCGCATAAATCGTCGCGCGCGCGTCGACGAAAAAGCCGACGGTCCAGTTTCCACGGTTCATGCGACCGGGAATATCCATGACCAGGCCGAGGTTCAGGCCGGACAGGTCGACGTCGCCGAAATGGCCGGCATCGACGCGGATTCCGGCCCAGCTCTGACAATAACCTTCCGTCGGCGGATGGTCGCCGCAAGAAACGACACAGGGGCAGAATACGGTGCAATTACAGGAGCGGACGAACTCTCCCTTCATTGCCCAACTCTGATCGGCCATTCTTCGTCTCCCCGTACGGGCGATGTTACTAACAGCGCCGCCGCCCGCACAAGCCGTATCGCACCGGCGGGCCCATCGGCATACCTTCCCTCGCCCGTTTTCCACGGCGGCGAGAGCGGCTTGTCGGCGCCGAAAGCGGGACGAATTTGGCCCGCAAGCCCGGCGGCAAGCCATTCCGGCTGCAAAGCGCCGCATTGATCCGGCCGTCCGCCATGGCATATATCGGCGGGTAGCAATTGCCCAACAGCCGCGCGGCGGCAAAACGGAAAATCAGATGGCTGCGAACGCATCCCGGATTCTCGTCGTCGGCACAGGACCCGTCGGGCTCATCGCGGCCATGTCGCTGTCCCGTGCCGGTTTCGCCGTCGACCTGGCGGGTCCGGACGTGCGCATGGACGATCGCCGCACGACCGCGCTGATGGTGCCGGCTCTCAACCATCTCCAGCAGCTTGGCGTGCTCGGCGAGATCGAGGCGGGTGCCGCCCCGCTGGCGGTCATGCGCATCGTCGATGCCACAGCGCGGCTGATCCGGTCGCCGGTCGTCACCTTCCGCGCCAGCGAGATCGGCGAACGCCATTTCGGCCTGAACATCCCAAACAGGCACCTGAACAGGGTCCTCGCCGATGCGGCGTTCGCCGATCCGAACATCACGAGGCGTAAATCCCTGGTCGAATCCTGGCGGCTGGAGGCCGATCGCGCCGTCGCGGTACTTTCCGGCGTCGGCGAGATCGAGACGCCTCTCGCGGTGGCCGCGGACGGACGGCTTTCGCCGGCGCGCGATGCGGCGGGCATCCGCACGGTGACCCACGACTATCCGCAAGCCGCACTCGTCCTCAATTTCGCCCATACGCGCAGCCACGGCTCGGTATCGACGGAATTCCACACCGAAACCGGCCCCTTCACGCAGGTTCCGCTCCCCGGCGACCGCTCGAGCCTCGTCTGGGTGGTGCGTCCGGAGACGGCCGAGGAACTCGCCGCCCTGGACGACGCCGCACTGTCCCGCCGCGTCGAGGATCGCATACAGTCGATGCTCGGCCGCGTCACGGTCGAACCCGGCCGCCAGATCTATCCCCTGTCGGCCAAGGTGCCGCTGTCCTTCGGCCGCAACCGCGTTGCCCTGCTCGGCGAAGCCGCCCACGTCTTCCCGCCGATCGGCGCTCAGGGCCTCAATCTCGGTATCCGCGACGTCGCCGATCTGGTCGATTCGGTCAGACAGAACCCGGCCGATCCAGGCGAGGCCCGGGTCCTTGCGGCCTACGACCGCAAGCGGCGGCCCGACATCCTGGCGCGGACGGGCGCGGTCGACCTCCTCAACCGGTCGCTGCTTTCCGACCTGCTACCGGCGCAGTTCGCGCGCATGGCCGGCCTCGGCCTGCTCGGCGCCTTCGGACCGTTGAGGGCCTTCTTCATGCGCGAGGGCATGCGGCCGGGCAGCGGCGTTTCGGCAACGTTCGAAGACTTAAGGGAACAGGTCGGGCGGAAGCGCGCCTGACTTGATCAGGTAGAGAAGACCGGTCACGGTGCCGACCGAGATCAGCGTCGTGATGAGCACGCTGGCGGACGCCCGCTGGACCCAGACATTGTACTGCTGGGCGATGACGAACACGTTGGTCGCTGTCGGCAGCGCCGCCAGTAGCACGGCGGAGAACACCCATTCCGGGGAAAAATTGCCGACCCAGCTCAGTACCACCCAGGCGACCAGCGGGTGGACGACCAGCTTGAGCACGGCGATCGGGGCCATTTCGGTCGGCACCCGCTTCAGCGGCCGCAAGGCGAGCGTGACGCCCATGGCGAACAGTGCGCAGGGAGCCGCCGCTCGCGCCAGGTACTCGAGGAAGCGCTCGATCGGAACCGGCGGGCGGATCTCGAAATAGGCCCCGGTGACGCCGACCGCGGTGGCGATGATGAATGGATGGAGCACGATCTTGCGCAGCACGCCGAGCGCCAACGCGAGCGGTGTCGACCTGTCGTCGCCGGACAGCGCCATCATCATCGGCGCGATGGCGAAGTGCATGATGTTCTCGAAGCAGAAGATCAGCGCGACCGGCACCGCCGCCTCCTCGCCAAAGGCGAGCAGGGCCAGCCCCGGCCCCATGTAGCCGATGTTACCGTAGGCGGCGGCCAGTCCCTTGATGGTCGATTCCGCGATGCGCCCGCCGGACAGCACGATGGAGCCGACGAACATCATCGAAAAAATCAGGTAGGTCGAGAATACCGCGCCGAAGATGAAGGACCACTCCGTCAGCCGTTCGAAAGGCGTCTTCGCCAGCAGCTGGAAAAACAGCGCCGGCAGCGCGACGTAGATGATGAACGTGTTCATCCAGCCGAGCGCCTCGATCGGCTGACGGGTGATCCGGGCGACCAGAAAGCCCATGAAGATCAGGCCGAAGAACGGCAGAACGAGTCCGATGACGTCCGACATGGCAACCTTGAGCAAACGCGCGTGCCGCCGCGCTACCGCCCACGCAACGGCAGGTCAAGCCGCGGGGATTGAACTCCTGGCGCCCGTGATCCAGATAGGGGGCCGAGGTGGTGCGAATGACCGGGGCGAAAAGCGCGAAGTTCAGGATCGGACAGGTGGTGCGCCACCGCGTCTTCCCGTTCCGCGGCGTGATCTTCGACGTCGATCCGGAGTTCGCCAACACGGAGGAATGGTACCAAGCGATTCCGGCCGATTCCCGTCCGCGCAAGGACCAGCCCTTCTACCACCTGCTCGCCGAGAACGCGGACACGACCTACATCGCCTATGTGTCGGAGCAGAACCTGCTCGACGACGAGTCCGGCGAACCGATCAGCCACCCGCAGGTGGGCGAATTCTTCGATCGAGGGCCGGACGGCCACTACTCGCCCAGGGGACGCGCGAGGCATTGAACTCCGCGGTCCAGAAGCACGAAAAGCGGGGCATTGCCCCGCTTTTACGCTCTACGTCGATCAGGTCGTAGGTATCAGTTCCCGGCCTTCGCCTTTTCCTGCTCTTCCTTGAGCTTCTTGGCGAAATCCTCGTTGTTCTTGCTGACGAACTCCTGAAGCTTCTTCTGCCGGTCCTCGATGTCCGACTGCTGGAGCGCCGGTCCGTCGAAGGCTCCGGTGAAGCCCTGCAGGCTCACCTTGATCGGGTTCGGCTGGTTCTGGAAGTTCACCGAAGTGAGCGTGAGCTCCGAGCCCTTCTTGAAGGACGCAATCAGCGTGTCGGAGAGCTGGGCCTCGGCCACGCAGCGGTCCGGGAAGCAGATCACGTAGTCGAGCTTCTGCGTCTTTCCACCGTCGACCTGAAGGCCGATGCCGGGAGGCACCATGCGGCCGCTCGGAACCGAGACCTGGAAGACCTTGCGGTTCACCTTGCCCTTCAGCTCGATCAGGCTGATGCCGGTGATCATCTGGCCGGTGTCGGCCATCATGATGTTCTGGACGTTGCAGATGTCGACGTCCTCCTGCTTGGAACAGGCCTTGAACCAGCCCTGGGGAACCTGTTCCTGCGCCGCGGCCGGCACGAGGCCTGCGCCAACGAAACCGGCCAGGCCGACGGCCAGGACGGCGAGACGGGAAGCGTCGATTTTCACGCTCGTCATAGTGGTTAGTTCCTCTCAATCGCTCGGGCCCGGCGTCGGGGCCGTTCGTCCCGCTTGGTGTTGCTCAAATGAGGCAACAGAATGACTGCCGCGCGCGTGTTACACCGCGGTTCGTTTCAAATCCAGCCTGACGCAATCCAATTCCCCGCTCCCGACAGCTTGTTTTGCTCGATTTCCGGCTGGTCTGGTAGGGTGGCGACGAATCGGAACCTTTCGCGGGAATGCGGAGCAATCGATGCGAACCCTCCTCGTAGCGGTCCTCAGCGGGCTGGCCTCGCTTGCCATCGGAACGGCCGCCGCCGAACCCAGGCACGGCATCGCCATGCATGGCGAACCGGCGCTACCCCCGGATTTCGCGCATTTCCCTTATGTGAATCCCGACGCGCCGAAGGGGGGGCGGGTCGACTATGCGGTGCAGGGCTCGTTCGACAGCCTCAATCCGCTGATCGTGCAGGGCGACGCCGCGCGCGGCCTGCTCGACCAGGCATTCGGTAACACGGTGTTCGACACCCTGCTCATGCGTTCGCGCGACGAGGCGTTCACGCTCTATCCGCTGCTTGCCGAGACGGTCGAGACCGACGATGAGCGCACCTTCGTCGAGTTCACGCTCGACGCGCGCGCGCGTTTCTCCGACGGAACGCCGGTGACGCCCGAGGACGTGATCTTCACGATGGAGCTCTACCGTGACAAGTCGCGGCCGCTCTATCAGCGCTGGATCAAGGCGGTCGGCAAAATGGAGAAGGTCGGCGAGCGCGGCGTGCGCTTCACCTTCAACGAATCGGCCGACCGCGAGACGCCTCTCCTACTCGCCCTGCTGCCGATCCTGCCGAAACACGCGACCGACGCCGCGACCTTCGACAAGTCGACGCTGAAGCCGCTCGTCGCCTCCGGTGCCTACATCGTCGACAAGGTTCGACCCGGCGAACTGCTGCTGCTGAAGCGCCGGCCGGACTACTGGGCGAAGGACATCCCGTCGAAGATCGGCTTCGACAATTACGACGAGATCCGGATCAACTACATCCGCGACGAGAACACCATGTTCGAGGCCTTCAAGAAGGGCGTCGTCGACGTCCATCTGGAGACCGATACCGGCCGCTGGGCAACCGGCTACGGCTTCCCGGCGGCGATCGACGGGCGGGTCGTCAAGGACACGTTCGATACCGGGCTCCCTTCCGGAATGCTGGGCTTCGTCATGAACACCAGGCGGCCGGTGTTCAAGGACCGTGCCGTGCGGGCGGCGCTCGCCGGCCTGTTCGACTTCGAATGGGCGAACAAGAACCTGTTCAACGACGCTTTTACCCGAACCAAAAGCTATTTCGACGGCTCGGAACTGTCGGCCCACGGCAACCCGGCGAGCGCGGCGGAACAGGTGCTGCTGGCGTCCTTCCCCGACGCGGTGCTGCCGGAGGTGATGGCGGGAACCTGGTCGCCGCCGCAGTCGGATGGCTCCGGACGCGACCGGGCGTTCCTCAAGAGGGGTTTCGATGCGCTGAAGGCGGCCGGCTACGAGATGAAGGACGGCAGCCTGGTCGGGCCGGACGAACGGCCGCTGGCCTTCGAGATTCTGCTCAATGGCAATGCCTCCGTGCCGATCAGCGTCGCCTGGCAACGTACGCTGGAGCGCCTCGGCATCCAGGTCGCCATTCGCTCCGTCGACAGCGCGCAATATCTTCAGCGGCAGCAGACCTATGACTACGACGTGATCCTGCAGTCCTACACCTCGTCGCTCTCGCCTGGCGGCGAGCAGGTCGGCCGCTGGGGTTCGTCGTCGCGCGACGTCGACGGCACGTTCAACTTCGCCGGGGTCGCCGATCCGGCCGTCGACGCGATGCTCGATGCTCTCGTCAGGGCGCGCAGCCGCGAGGATTTCGTCACGGCCGTCCGTGCCTATGATCGCGTCCTCATCAGCGGTTCCTATGTGGTGCCGCTTTATCACCGACCCGAACAGTGGATCGCGCGCTGGAGCCACATCCGGCATCCCGACGCGACGCCCCTCTACGGATACCAGCTACCCACCTGGTGGCGCGCCGAATGACCCGCGAAGGAGCTCCGATGAGCGACCGCCAGTCCATTTCCGTCGACGTCGTTTCGGACGTCGTCTGTCCGTGGTGCTACGTCGGCCAGAAGCGCCTGGACCGGGCCATCGCCGCCATCCCCGAAGTCGACGTCGTTGTCCACTGGCGTCCCTACCAGCTCGACCCGACGATCCCGCAAGGCGGCGTCGACCGCCAGCAATACATGCTGGCGAAGTTCGGCGATCCGGCCCGCATAACGCAGATCCACAAGCGCCTGGTGGACCTGGGTGCGGCCGAGGGCATCGCCTTCTCCTTCGACGCCATCAGGGTCGCCCCGAATACGCTCGACGCCCATCGCGTCATCCGCTGGGCGGGTACGGCCGGCGACGGTGTTCAGGACCGCCTCGTGCGCCGGCTGTTCCGGCTGAACTTCGAGGAAGGCGCCGATCTCGGCGACCACGCGGTTCTCGTCGACGCCGCCGCCGCGGCGGGGATGGATGCGTCGGTGGTGCGCACGTTACTCCCGTCCGGAGCCGATGTGGATGCGGTCCAGGCCGAGATCGCCACGGCGTCGCGTATGGGCATCACCGGCGTCCCATGCTTCCTGCTCGAGCAGCGCTACGCAGTCATGGGCGCCCAGGACGCCGAAGTGCTGGCAGATGCGATCCGCAGGGTGGCCGAGGCGAAGGCGAAGGGGGAACTGGAGCAGCCGGCGTGAACGGCCGCGTCAGACAAACATCATCACCCCGACGGCGCCGGCTATGATCAGCACCAGCCCCCATACCAGCATCGGGAGCAGTGTCGTATTGCCGCGTTCATTGATCTTGTTCATACGGGTGCGCCATCCATCGTCGATGGTGCATCAGTAGGACCACGTGCGGCACGGCTCTTTGCGCCTCGACAAGTAAGCGGCATTCAGGGACAGGGCCGTTCAAAGCCGCGATGTCGACCGTGCTCTCTCAGCGGGAGGCTTCCGCCAGCCGCGCCAGCTGCGTCATCACGACGGCCGAGCCGGCCAGCCGCTTCTCGGCGTTCGGCCAGTCACGGATGAAGACGACGCTCTGGTCGGGACGGATCTTCGCCAGCGACCCCTGCTCGCCGATATAGCGCACCAGGCCGGCCGGGTCGGCGAATGCCTTGTTGCGGAAATTGACGACGACGCCCTTCGGCCCGGCGTCCAGCTTCTCGACATTGGCCGTACGGCATAGCGCCTTGATGTAGACGATCTTGAGCAGGTGCTTGACCTCCTCCGGCAGCGGGCCGAAGCGGTCGATGAGTTCGGCGCCGAAAGCGTCTATTTCCCCCGTCGTCTCGATGTCGCCGAGGCGGCGGTAGAGCGCCAGGCGCAGCTGCAGATCCGGCACATAGGCCTCGGGGATCATCACCGCGGTCCCGATGGTGATCTGCGGCGACCATCCGGCATCGGCCGCCGACGCCTGGCCGCGGGTCTCGGCGACCGCCTCTTCCAGCATCTTCTGGTAGAGTTCGAAGCCGACCTCCTTGATGTGGCCCGACTGTTCCTCGCCGAGCAGGTTGCCGGCGCCGCGAATGTCGAGGTCGTGGCTGGCAAGCTGGAAGCCGGCACCGAGCGTGTCGAGCGACTGCAATACCTTCAGCCGGCGATCGGCCGTCTGCGTCAGCGTCCGGTTGGCCGGCAGCGTGAACAGCGCGTAGGCGCGCACTTTCGAACGCCCGACCCGTCCGCGCAGCTGGTAGAGCTGGGCCAGGCCGAACATGTCGGCCCGGTGGACAATGAGCGTGTTCGCGGTCGGAATATCGAGGCCGGACTCCACGATCGTCGTCGACAGGAGAACGTCGAACTGGCCATCGTAGAAGGCGTTCATGATGTCGTCGAGTTCGCCCGCCGCCATCTGCCCGTGGGCTACCGCGACCTTCAGCTCCGGAACAGATTCTTTCAGGAAATCATGGATTTCGGAAAGATCGCTGATGCGCGGTACGACATAGAAGGAATGCCCGCCGCGGTAGCGCTCGCGCAGCAGCGTCTCGCGTATGACCAGCGGATCGAAGGGCGAGATGAAGGTTCTGACCGCCATGCGGTCGACCGGCGGCGTCGTGATCAGCGACAGTTCGCGTACACCGGTCAGCGCCAGCTGTAGCGTGCGCGGGATCGGCGTCGCCGAGAGCGTGAGCACGTGGACGTCGCTCTTCAGTTCCTTCAGGCGTTCCTTGTGTTTGACGCCAAAGTGCTGCTCCTCGTCGATGACCAGTAGGCCGAGGTTCTTGAACGCGATCGAACTTCCCAGCAGGGCATGCGTGCCGACGACGATGTCGACGGTGCCGTCGGCAATCCCCTTCTTGGTTTCGGCGAGTTCCTTGGCGCCGACCAGGCGCGATGCCTGGCGCACGCGCACGGGAAGGCCGGAGAAGCGCTGGGCGAACGTCTTGTAGTGCTGGCGCGCCAGCAGCGTCGTCGGCACGACCACGGCGACCTGAAAGCCCTCCATCGCCGCGAGGAAGGCCGCGCGCAGCGCCACCTCGGTCTTGCCGAAGCCGACGTCGCCGCAGATCAGCCGGTCCATGGGCTTGCCGGCGGCCAGATCGTCGACGACCGCCTCGATCGCTGTCTGCTGGTCGTCGGTCTCCTCGTAGGAAAACCGTGCGGCGAACTCCCCGTAGACGCCTTCCGGCGGAATGATGACCGGGGCCGCATGCATCTGGCGTTCGGCGGCGAGCCGGATCAGTGCTCCCGCCATATCGAGCAGGCGCCGCTTCAGCTTGGCCTTTCGCGATTGCCAGGCGCCGCCGCCGAGCTTGTCGAGGGTCGCCTCGGCGGCGTCCGATCCGTAGCGCGACAACAGTTCGATATTCTCGACCGGCAGGAACAGGCGATCGTCGCCGGCATAGCGGATTTCCAGGCAGTCGTGCGGCGCGCCCGCCGCCTCGATCGTCCTCAGCCCGACGAACCGGCCGATGCCGTGATCGGCGTGGACGACGATGTCCCCGGCCGACAGCGCCGCCACCTCGGCAATGAAATCGGAGGCGCGCTTGCGCTTCTTCGACCGGCGGACGAGCCTGTCGCCGAGGATGTCCTGCTCGGCGACGATGGCGAGGCTATCCGTCTCGAAGCCGGCCTCCAGCGGCAGCACCGCCAGGCCCGCCTCGCCCGCCGCGAGCGCCTCGACGTCGGCCAGCGTGGCGACGCGCTTTAGGTTGCCGAGGTGGTGTTCGGCGAGGATCTGTACGAGGCGGTCGAGCGATCCTTCCGTCCAGCCTGCCACGACTACGCGGCGGCCGGCGGCGCGAAGGCCGCCGATATGCGCCACCGCTGCGTCGAAGACGTTGGCGCCCGGATCGGCACGTTGCTGTTCGAACCGCCTGCCGGGGCGCGCGCCGGCATGGAGAACCCGAGTGCCCGTGGTTTGCGGAACGGCGAAAGGCGTCAGTTCGACCGAGACGCGATCGGCGGTTTTCGTCGCTACCTCGTCGGGTGAAAGCGCGATCGCGCCCGGCGGTACCGGCTTGTAGGGGATGGCGTCCTTGAGTGCGCCATCGGACTGCTTCCGTCGCGCCTCGTAGTGGTCGAGTATAAGCGCATGCCGTTCGCCGATCGCCTCGCGCGCGAGATGATCGAAGACGACCGGGGCGTCCGGCAGATAGTCGAACACCGTAGAAAGCCGGTCGTAGAAGAACGGCAGCCAATGCTCCATGCCGGCGAAGCGGCGACCCTCGCTGATCGCCGCATACAGCGCATCGTCGCGCACGGGCGCGCCGAAAGCCTCGATGTAGCTGCGCCGGAAACGGCTGATGGTCTCCGCCGTCAGCGCGACTTCGCTCATTGCCTGCAGTTCGACAACGGTGCGTTGTCCGATGGTGCGTTGCGTGGCGGCGTCGAAGGCGCGGATCGATTCCAGCGTGTCGCCGAAGAAGTCGAGGCGTACCGCTTCGGCGGCGCCCGGCGCGTAGAGGTCGAGGATGCCGCCGCGGACCGCGAACTCGCCGACGTCGCGGACCGTGGGGACGCGTTCGAAACCGGACGTTTCCAGGCGACCGACCAGGGCTTTCATGTCGATCTGGTTGCCTGGCCGTGCCCGAAAGCCCTGCGCCTCGATGATCTCGGCGGGAGGTACGCGCTGGAGCACCGCGTTGGCGGACGTCAGGATCACCGCCCTGTGCGGTTTCCGGGCGAGCGCCGCCATGCCCGACAAGCCGTCGAGGCGGCGCGCGGCCGCATCGCTGCCCGGCGAGACGCGGTCGTAGGGCAGACAGTCCCAGGCGGGCAATTCCAGCACCGGCAAGGCCGGAGCGACGAAGGCGAGCGCTTCGGCGATGGTCGGCAGGCGCTGGCCGTCCCGCGCGACGAAGACCAGCGGCCCGTCGGCGGCGATCTCCGAAGAGAGCGTGGCGATTACGAACGCCTCGTAGCCGTCCGCGACGCCGTCGATGATCGACGGGCCATGACGATTCCCGCGCAGTCCGATCTTCGGCAGAAGGGCAATCGACATGTCAGAACTTCAGGGAGCGACGGAACGCAAGAATCCGGTCGATCATGGCGTCGTCCGGCGCCTGTTGTTCGCCGGTCATCCACGGCAGCAGGACCGTGTCGGGAATGTCGAGGAGCCGTTCGTAGTCGTCGATCTCGGCGTCGTTCAAGGCGGCGATCTCGGCGTCGGCGAACGATCCGAGGATCAGGTCCATTTCGCGCATGCCGCGGTGCCATGAGCGGAACAAGAGCTTCCGCCGCCGCGCGTCCAGGCCTTCGCTCGATCGTGTCGTGCCGGTCATCGTCGATCCTCGCCGCGGAGCGGCGTCTTTGCCAGAGCGGCGCATATAGCGTGGACAGCGGCCGGTGTCAGCCTTGTGCGCGCGCGAAGTTCTCCTACCATCACGAACATGCGACCTGCCCTGCTCGATCCGCTGTTTGTTCCGCTCACCTCGCTGGAAGGCGTTGGGCCCAAGATCGCGACGCTGATCGAGAGGGTCGTGCCCGCCGACCTCGGCGAGCGCCACGCGCGGGCGGCGGACCTCCTGTTCCTCCTCCCGCACGGCGTCATCGACCGCCGCAACCGGCCGGGCATCGCCTTCGCGCCGGAAGGCGCCATCGTCACGCTCGATGTGCGGATCGACCGACACCAGCCGCCGCCGCGGGGAAACAGGTCGGCGCCGTACCGGGTGTTCGCCCACGACGACACGGGTGAGGTCGCGCTGACGTTCTTCCACGCGCACGCCGCGTGGCTGCAGAACCAGATGCCGGAAGGCGCCCGGCTCATCGTCAGCGGGCGCATGGAGTGGTTCAACGGCCGCCCGACGATGGTGCATCCAGACCACATCGCCGATGCCGACGCTGCCGCCACGCTGCCGCTCGTCGAACCGGTCTATCCGCTGACTGCAGGGCTTTCCTCAAAAGTGCTTCGTCGGGCCGTCGGCCAGGCGCTCGCCAGGCTTCCCGACCTGACGGAATGGCTCGATCCCGACGTCGCCCGACGGCACAGCTTCCCCGGCTTCGGTGAGGCGCTCCGGCGTCTCCATCATCCGGCCGATCCGCTCGACGTTTCGCCCGACGGCGCCGCCTGGCGCAGGCTCGCCTATGACGAACTGCTCGCCGGACAGGTGTCCCTGGCGCTGGTGCGAAGCCGGGTTCGCCGGATCGCCGGCCGCGCGCTCGTCGGTGACGGGCGCATCGCCGCGACGATCAGGGCGGCCCTGCCCTACTCGCTGACCAACGCCCAGGAGACGGCACTGGGCGAGATCGAAGCGGATCTCGGCCGCCCGGAGCGCATGCTGCGCCTGCTTCAGGGCGATGTCGGCTCGGGCAAGACGATCGTGGCGCTGCTCGCCATGGCGCGGGCGGCCGAAGCCGGCGGCCAGGCGGCACTGATGGCGCCGACGGAAATCCTCGCCCGCCAGCACCTCGCCACGATCGCTCCGCGCGCCGCGCGGGCCGGCCGGCGCGCGGCCATCCTGACCGGTCGCGAGAAGGGCCGCGAGCGGGCGGTCGTGCTCGCCGGTCTGGCCGACGGTTCGATCGACATCGTCGTCGGCACGCACGCCCTGTTCCAGGAACCCGTCGTCTATCGCGCCCTCGTGCTGGCGGTGGTCGATGAGCAGCACCGTTTCGGCGTCCACCAGCGGCTCGCCATCACGGCAAAGGGCGACGCCCCGCACATGCTCGTCATGACGGCCACGCCGATCCCGCGCACGCTGGTCCTGACGGCCTTCGGCGACATGGAAGTCTCGCGTCTCAACGAGAAACCGGCCGGCCGCCTGCCCATCCGCACCGTGACCTTGCCGCACGAACGCCTGGACGAGTTGATCGTTCGCATCCGGGATGCGGTCGGCGAAGGACAGAAGGTCTACTGGATCTGCCCGCTCGTCGAGGAATCGGAGGACACCGATCTGACAGCCGCCGAAGAGCGCCATGCATCGCTGACGTCCGTGTTCGGGCGTGCCGTCGGCCTGGTTCACGGTCGCATGAAAGGTGCGGAAAAGGACGAGGCGATGCGCCGGTTCAAGGATGGCGAAACGCAGATCCTCGTCGCCACCACCGTCATCGAAGTCGGCGTCGACGTTCCCGACGCGACCATCATCGTCGTCGAACACGCCGAGCGCTTCGGCCTCGCCCAGCTGCACCAGCTGCGCGGCCGCGTCGGCCGCGGCGACCGGCCGTCGACCTGCGTCCTGCTCTACAAGGGTCCGCTCGGCGAGACGGCGAAGCGCCGGCTCACCGTGATGCGTGAGACCGAAGACGGTTTCGTCATCTCCGAAGAAGACCTGAAGCTGCGCGGCGAAGGCGAACTGCTCGGCACCAGGCAGTCGGGCACGCCCGGTTTCCAGGTCGCGCGCCTGGAACACCACGCCGACCTCCTGGAGACCGCCCGCGACGATGCGCGGCTGCTGCTGGCGCGCGACCCGGAACTCGCCTCCCCGCGGGGGGCGGCCCTGCGCGTCCTGCTCTACCTTTTCGGCAGGGACGAGGCTGTTCGGCTGCTGCGCGCCGGTTGAACCGTCGTGGCCGCGCCGTTGGCGGCCTCGATCTCCTCAACGCGGTCCGGCGCGACGAGACCTGCGGAGATGACCAGTTTCGCCGCGTCTTCGACGCTCATCGAGAGTTCGACGATATCTTCGCGGGGGACGTACATCAGGAAGCCGGTCGTCGGATTCGGCGTCGACGGCATGAACACGGCGATCGGATCGTCCGCCTTGCCGGCGAGCCGCTCGTTGATTTCGTTCTTCTTTTCGCTGGCAATGAAGACGATCGCCCAGACTCCGCGGCGCGGATACTCGATCACCGCGACCTTGTTGAACATGTCGGCCTTGTTCGACAGCACGGTCTCGAATATCTGCTTCAGGCCGCCGTAGAGGCTCCTGACCAGCGGCATCCGGCCGAGCAGGTACTCGCCCTGCGAGACGATGGCGCGGCCGATGAAGTTGGCGGTCAGGAAGCCGATCAGCGTGATCAGGAACAGTGCGACGATCAGGCCGAATCCGGGCACCGTGAACGGCAGGTAGGTGTCCGGATTGTAGCGGGCCGGGATATAGGGTTTCACCCAGGAATCGACCCAGCCGACGAAGGACCAGGCGATGTAGAGCGTGATGGCGAGCGGCGCACAGACGATGAAACCGGTGAGGAAGTAGTTCCGCAGGCGCGTCATGCCGGACGTCTTGTGTGCCTCGGACATCGCAGTCCCCGCCTTCCCGCGGCGCCCACCAATTGGCGCCGTGCCGATTCATACGGGAAAATCGGCGCGCGCGAAGCCCCCTATTCGACGGTCACGGACTTTGCGAGATTGCGCGGCTGGTCGACGTCGGTGCCCATGAAGACCGCCGTGTAGTAGGCAAGCAGCTGGATCGGCAGGGCGAAGATCATCGGCGAGATGATCTCGGAGACATCCGGCAGCACGATCGTTTCCATCGTCGTCACCGAACACCGCGCCGCGCCTGTCTCGTCGGTGATCAGGATGATGCGGCCGCCACGCGCGGCGACTTCCTGCATGTTGGACATGGTCTTTTCGAAGACGCGATCATGGGGGGCGATCACGATGACCGGCATCGTCTCGTCGATCAGCGCGATCGGGCCGTGCTTAAGCTCGCCCGCGGCATAGCCTTCGGCGTGGATATAGGAGATTTCCTTCAGCTTCAGCGCGCCTTCCATGGCGAGCGGATAGCTGGTGCCCCGCCCGAGGTAGAGGACGTGATGTACCTTGGAGAGTTCGCGCGCCACCTTCTCGATCTGTCCGTCGAGCTTGAGCACCTGACTGGCGAAGCGGGGCGCCTCCGAAAGCTGGCGGACAAGCGTTTTCTCCTCGTCGGCCGAAATCGTCCCGCGGGCAACGCCGGCGCGAACGGCAAGAGCGGCCAGGACGGAAAGCTGGCAGGTGAACGCCTTGGTGGAGGCGACGCCGATCTCCGGACCGGCAAGGGTCGGGAAGGTCACGTCCGACTCGCGGGCTATCGTCGATTCGCGGACGTTGACGATGGCGCCGATCGGCACGCCCTCCTTGCGGCAGTAGCGCAGCGACGCCAGCGTGTCGGCCGTCTCGCCGGACTGCGAAATGAACAGGGCCGCCGTATTCCTGGTGAGCGGCATTTCTCGATAGCGGAACTCGGAAGCGATATCGATGTCGATGGGCAGCCGCGCGTAGCGTTCGAACAGGTACCTGCCGACCAGTCCGGCAAGATAGGCAGTGCCGCAAGCCGAGATCGCCAGGCGATCGACACGGGCGAAGTCGAAGGGGAGACCGAGGACGCGAGTCGCCGACGCGGTGAAGTCGACATAGTGGGCAAGCGTGTGCGAGATCACTTCGGGCTGCTCATGGATCTCCTTCTCCATGAAGTGGCGATGGTTGCCCTTGTTGACCACGAAGCTCGTGCCGACGGACAGCTGGCGCGGACGTTCGACGGGATTGCCGTTCATGTCGAAGATCTGCGCCTGGTTTCGGCGAACGACGCACCAGTCACCGTCCTCGAGATAGGTGACCGACTTCGTGAACGGCGCAAGCGCGATGGCGTCGGAACCGAGATACATCTCCCCGTCGCCGTGCCCGATGGCGAGCGGCGGACCGTTGCGCGCTCCGATGATCAGATCCTCGTCGCCGCGGAACATGATGGCCAGCGCGAACGCGCCCTCCAGTCGCTTGAGCGCGTTGAAAGCGGCGTCTACGGGGGGCCGCCCGCGCTTCAGTTCGCGCGAGACGAGGTGTGCGACGACTTCGGTATCGGTCTGGGAGGTGAATTCGTAGCCGTCGCGCACGAGTTCGTCGCGCAATTCGGCGAAGTTCTCGATGATGCCGTTATGGACGATGGCGACATCCTTGGAGAAGTGCGGATGCGCATTTGCCTCGTTGGGGACACCGTGGGTGGCCCAGCGAGTATGGCCGATGCCGATCGTGCCTTCGAGCGGTTCGGCCCGCAGCCGGCGCTCCAGGTTGATCAGCTTGCCTTCCGCCCGTCGCCGCGCGAGGTTGCCGTGATCGATCGTGGCGATCCCCGCGGAATCGTAGCCGCGGTACTCCAGGCGTTTCAGCGCCTCCAGGAGCAGCGGCGCAACCGGCTCCGTTCCGACGATACCGACAATGCCGCACATGCCGTCTTCCCCCGATTCCGACCCGGTTTCCGCCGTGATTTAGGATGCCGCCGGTCGCCGCGGAATTCACATATGGTTTCGGCGCGTGTCAGACCGGCCGCGCGGCCTGTTCCGCCTCGTCGAGGCTAGGGCAAATGCCTTGCAATCCGGTTACTCGGACTGGGTGGCCTTTTCCGCCGCAGCCTTGGCGGAGGCCTGTCGCTCGCGGAGTTGGCGTCCGCGCCCCGGCAGCGTCTTCTGCCGCGCCCGGCCAAAGGCCAGCGCGTCGTCGGGCACCTCGTCGGTGATGACGCTCCCCGATGCGACATAGGCGCCCTGCCCGATCCTGACCGGCGCGACCAGCGCCGAGTTGGAGCCGATGAACGCTCCGGCGCCGATCTCGGTCAGGAACTTGTTGTATCCGTCGTAGTTGCAGGTGATCGTGCCGGCGCCGATGTTGGCCTTGGCGCCGACGAAGGCATCGCCGATGTAGGTCAGGTGGTTGACCTTCGCACCCGTATCGATCACCGCCTTCTTGACCTCGCAGAAATTCCCTACCTTGGCCTTCTCGCGGAGATCGGCGCCCGGCCGCAGGCGCGCGAACGGACCGACCTCGGCCCCGGATGCGACGGTCGCGCCTTCGAGGTGAGAGAAGGCGCGGATGGTGGCGTTGCCGGCCACTTTCACCCCCGGTCCGAAGACGACGTTCGGTTCGACGATCGTGTCGGCCCCGATCTCGGTGTCATGGCAGAAATGCACCGTCTCGGGCGCCATCAGCGTGACGCCGTCGAGCATCATCCGGCGCCGGGTGCGGCGTTGCCAGATCGCCTCCGCGGCGGCGAGTTCGTCGCGGTTGTTGATACCGAGCACGCTGTCGAACGGCGCCTCGATCGCCACGACCGACAGGCCCTCGTCATGGGCGATGGCGACGATGTCGGTCAGGTAATACTCGCCGTTGGCGTTGGCATTGCCGACCTTGTCGAGAAGACGGAGCGCATGGCGGCCGGAAATCGCCATCAATCCGGCATTGCAGAAGGTGATCGCCTTCATGTCCGGCGTGCAGTCCTTCTCCTCGCGTATGGCGATGAGCGCACCGTCCTTTTCGATGAGTCGCCCGTATCCGGTCGGCGTATCGGTGTGGAAGCCGATGACGGCGACCGCCGCGCCTTCCGAAAGTCTGCTCCGCGCCCGGGCCAGCGTCTCCGCTTCGATCATCGGCGTGTCGCCGAACAGCACGAGGAGGTCGTCATATCCGCGCTGGATCGCGGCACGTGCGGCGAGAACCGCATGGGCCGTTCCGAGCCGCTCCGCCTGCACGAACGTCTCCGCCGATACGAAGGTCTTCGCTGCGGAAGCGACCGTTTCGCCGCCACGTCCGACGACCAGGGCAAGATCGCCGGCTCCGGCCGCCGCCGCGGCGCGGGCGACGTGCGCCACCATCGGCAACCCGGCGATGCGGTGAAGCACCTTCGGCATCGCGCTCTTCATGCGCGTGCCTTCGCCGGCGGCGAGGATGATCGAAAGACAACTGCGTTCGCTCATGAAATGGTCTCTGCGGGCAGGTTGATCGGGAATCGCGATACCTGTATCACCCCCGACGATCCGCTCCAATGCGGTCTCCTCCGGCAAGGGACGGCTCTCCTTGGACGACCGCTCGAAAGGCCGGGCCGGTCTGGCCGTTCTGGTCATGCTGGTCACGCCGCTGTTCTTTTCGACCAACCTGATCTTCGGCCGCTTCGTGGTCGACGAGGTGGCGCCGTTCACGCTCGCCTTCCTGCGCTGGGCATCGGTCGCCGTCGCGCTGTCGCCCTTCCTGCTGCGCGAACGCGGCGTGGCGGCGGCGGTCTTGCGCGGCAGCGCAGCCCTCGTCGCCCTGCTCGGCTTCCTCGGCATGTGGATCTGCGGGGCGTTGGTCTATCTCGCGCTCGACATGACGACGGCGACCAACGGCACGCTGATCTACACCACCTCCCCCGTCATCATCCTGCTCACCGAGGCGATGTTCCGCGGCCGCCGCATCGGCCGCCGCGAGGCGATCGGCTCGGCCGTCGCCTTCGTCGGCGTCGCCGTGATCGTGCTCAGGGGCGACCTCGACGCGCTGCTCGCGCTCGACGTCAACGCCGGCGACCTGATCTTCGTCGGCACCGCGGTCGCCTGGGCCGTCTACTCGATCCTCTACCGCTCGCCGCGGCTCGCCGCGCTATCCAACCTCGCGCTGTTTTCCGCCGTCGCCGCCGCCGGGGCGGTCACGCTCCTGCCCTTCGCCGCGGCCGAATTCCTCCACGGCGCACCGATGCCGCGCACGGCCTCGGCGTGGGGCGGCATCGCCGGCATCGTCGTCTTCTCCTCGCTGCTCGCCTTCTCCGGCTTCCAGTACGGCGTGCGCCCCCGCGGGCCGGCGGCGGCGGGCGTCTTCATGTACCTCCTGCCGCCCTACGGCGTCTTCCTCGCCGTCGCCTTCCTCGGCGAAACCTTCCACGCCTTCCATGCCGCCGGTATCGCGCTGGTCATGGGCGGCATCGCGCTGGCGACGGCCCCGATCGCCTGGCTGCGGCGTCGACGCCTGAGGCCTCAGCCCAGTCGCCCGAGCGCGGGGAACCATTCCAGCAGCCAGTAGGAGAAGCGCGTCATGCTGCCGGTGACGAACAGCAGCCCGGCGACGACCAGCAGGACGCCGATTACCTTTTCGACGCGGCCGAGATGGACGCGGAATCGCGCCAGGAAGCGCATGAAGGCGCCGGAAAACAGCGCCGCGACGAGGAACGGCAGGCCGAGCCCGAACGAATAGGCGGCGAGCAGCAGCGCGCCCTCGCCCACCGTTTCGCGCCCGCCGGCCAGCGTCAGGATCGGCCCGAGCACCGGGCCGATGCACGGCGTCCAGCCAAAGGCGAAGGCGAGCCCCATGACATATGCCGCGACCATGCTCGCCGGCTTGCCCTGGCTTTGGAAGCGCGCCTCGCGCGACAGGATCGGGATGCGCAGCACGCCGAGGAAGTTCAGCCCCATGGCGATGATGACGACGCCCGCGGCGATGCCCAGCGGCTCCTGCCAAGCGCGCAGCAGGCCGCCGATGGAGGAAGCCCCCGCCCCCAGCGCGACGAAGACGGTGGAAAAGCCGAGCACGAAAGCGACCGACGCGCCGACGAGCGCGAGCCGCAAGTGCGGCTTCTCACCGGCGTCCTCTTCGGCGCGAAAATCGTCGACGGTGACGCCGGCCATGTAGCACAGATAGGGCGGCACCAGCGGCAGCACGCAGGGCGACAGGAACGATAGCGCGCCAGCGCCTACGGCCGTCAGGTAGCCGACATCGATCGCCATTCTCTACGTCGCCTCGTCGTTCGTTCCCGGCTTTGCCCGCCGGCGCAATCCCGGCGAGCATATAGCCGCCGCCGGCGCGACGACCAAATCACCATCGCGTGGCATACCGCCGCGTCACCGCGGGTGACGCCGGTTCGCGTGAGCCAGACAGTCGCCGAATGGATAAAATTGTTCGAACTATCGAGGGAATGCACGCGACCCCCATGTTAACCACAGGAAAACGCGGATGCGAAAATTGATCTGCATCAATCCTGCCGAAATACCTGAAATGATAGCTCCACTCCCACTTGGAGGCGGATATGCATACAGACATTGTACTCACCGATATTAACTATACCGACGACACCTATTCATCATCAGTGCGCTTCAGCATCATGTTGAACGACACGGCCCTGGCGCTGCTCGACACGAACGTTCCGGGCCATGTCGATGACGGCGAAACGTTCCAGGCAACAATGCGGAGCCGGATTCACGAGATCACGGAACTGCTCGACGACTGGATCAGGCAGGGTCGCCGGATCGTCCGCGCTAACGGATAGCCTGGCAGGGACGATGAAAGGTCTGCTCGCTGTTTCGGCTTCGCCGATCTGCCATCGCAATTTCGCGGGATACAATCAACCCGGGCTAAATCAGGCTTCGAGAACACCGCTTGGCTGCGGACCGTTCGTTGTCCGGCGGCGGCGTAGCATTCGTCTTCTAGTTAAATTATTGAAACAGCTTGATAATTTGTTGGTGAGCGCACTGGGACTCGAACCCAGGACCTACTGATTAAAAGTCAGTTGCTCTACCGGCTGAGCTATGCGCTCCCCGCGGCACGAAGCCCCGGAAAATGCGCCGGACCATAGGGAGACTGGTATCGGCGGTCAACCGAAAAAGGCGGCGCCGGTTCCAGTCCGAGCGCCGCCGGCCGCCGGGGGGGCGCGCCCCCCGCCCGGGGCCCCCCCCCCGCCCGTGATTTACCGG
>CAYJMY010000010.1:37408-46889 GCA_964371125.1 uncultured Mesorhizobium sp.
CCCCGGGGGGCGCGCGCCCCCGGACGTCGTCCGACGCCGCGCCATTCATTGCCGGGCGCTCTCCGAAAGCATCCCGCTCCCCTCGCCCGCCGGGGGAACCATCGCCGCGAGTGACCGTTCCCAAACGAGGGACATCGACAGCAAGAGGACGTCTCCCATGCGAAAATCTCTTTCCAGCCTTTGTGCAACCGCCCTTTCGGCGGCTCTCTTTCTCGGCGCGGCAGCCCCGCTCGCCACGGCCCAGGCCCTGGTGGTCGACGCGTACGGCAACCCGGTCAGGCTCCAGCCCGATCCGCAGCGCGCCGTGACGGTCGACGATGACACCGGCATCGTTCTGGCCCAGTCGGAATGGCGCCGCGACCGTCGCCATCACCGTAGCCATCGCGACTTCCACAGGCGCGGCGACAACTACTACTTCAATGGCCATCGCGGCTATCGCCACCATCGTCCTGGCTATCGCGAGTTCAACGGTTGGTGGTTCCCGGCCGCCGCCTTCATCGCCGGCGCGATCATCACCGGATCGGTGAACCAGGGACACGTGGTGCACGGCGACAGTGCGCATGTCCGCTGGTGCTACGATCGCTATCGGTCCTATCGCGCCTGGGACAACACGTTCCAGCCCTACAACGGGCCGCGGCGGCAGTGCTACTCGCCGTACGACTGACCTTTGCGCCGGGAGCCTTCGCCGGCTCCCGGCGACCTCGCCGCGGGGGGTCAGTCGCTCAGCGTGCGTCGCACCGCATCCTTCCAGCCGCGGATCTTGCGCTTGCGCTCGGCCTCGCCCATCGACGGGTCGAACCGGCGGTCGAGCGCCCACGATTGCGAAAACCGGACCATGTCCGGCCACAGTCCGGCCTTCGATCCCGCCAGCCACGCCGCGCCCAACGCCGTCGTCTCGAGGATGGTCGGCCGGTCGACCGGCGCATCGATGATGTCGGCGAGGCGCTGCATCGTCCAGTCCGAGGCAACCATGCCGCCGTCGACGCGCAGCACCGTATCCGTCGCGCCGCCCTTCCAGTCCTTCTTCATCGCCTCGATCAGGTCATAGGTCTGGTAGGCGACCGATTCGAGCGCCGCGCGGGCGAACTCGGCCGGCCCGGAATTGCGCGTCAGACCGAAGATCGCGCCGCGCGCCTCGGCATCCCAATAGGGCGCGCCGAGCCCGACGAAAGCCGGGACGAGGTAGACGGATTGGGTGTCGTCTGCCTTCGCCGCGAGTTCGCCGCTCTGCTCGGCCTTGCCAATCACCTTGATGCCGTCGCGCAGCCACTGCACAGCCGCGCCGGCGATGAAGATCGAGCCCTCCAGCGCATAGGTGACCTTGCCATCGAGGCGATAGGCGATCGTCGTCAGCAGCCGGTTCTTCGACCGGACCATGTCATCGCCGGTGTTCAGCACGGCAAAGCAACCGGTGCCGTAGGTCGACTTGACCATGCCGGGCCGGAAGCAGGCCTGACCGATCGTCGCGGCCTGCTGGTCGCCGGCAATGCCGAGCACGGGAACGGCGGCGCCGAGGATCGCGGGATCGGTGGCGCCGAAATCCGCCGCGCAATCGCGCACCTGCGGCAGCATCCGGCGCGGCACGCGCAGGATCGAGAGAAGTTCGTCGTCCCATTCCTGCGTGGCGATGTTGAACAGCAGCGTGCGCGACGCATTGGTCGCGTCGGTCGCATGCACCCTGCGCCCCGTCAGCCGCCACAGCAGGAAGCAGTCGATCGTGCCGGCAAGCAGTTCGCCAGCCTCCGCCCGCCGCCGGGCGCCCGGAACCTTGTCGAGCAGCCAGGCGATCTTGGTCCCGGAAAAGTAAGGATCGAGGAGCAGCCCGGTCTTTTTGGTGAAGGCCTTCTCGTATCCCTGCTTTTTCAGCCGCTGGCAGAGGGGAGATGTGCGACGGTCCTGCCAGACGATTGCATTGTGGATCGGGGCGCCGGTGGCCTTGTCCCAGATCACGACCGTTTCGCGCTGGTTGGTGATGCCGATCCCGGCGAGTCCGGAGGCAGGGATGCCGGCCTTGGCGAGCGCGGCCTCAGCCGTGGCGACGACGCTCTTCCAGATGTCCTCGGGATCGTGTTCGACCCATCCCGATTGCGGATAGTGCTGTCGGAACTCCTTTTGTCCAACGCCCACCACCCGCATGCCGGCGTCGAAGACGATTGCACGGCTCGATGTCGTGCCCTGGTCGATGGCAAGGATATGTCCGCTCACCTGGTTCCTCCTCCGGCGTCCCGCTGTTTGTCGATTGCAGCGGCAGCGGCAGGCCCGTTCCCGCCTGCGCGCCAATCCGAACTATTTCGCGCGAAGAATGAGTATCAAACGAAATGCCGCGAATCCAGATCGCGGCGCTGCGATCAGCAGTTTCGGCGAAACCGATGCCGGCCCGATCGTTACGTTGCCGCCTCGATGAGATTGACTTCCGCGTCCTCGCAGATCTTGCGGATCGACGGAATTCCGCAACGGTCGGTGATGAACGTGTCGACCTGGGAAAGGTGGGCGATACGCACGGGCGCCGTCCGCTCGAACTTGGTCGAGTCGGATACCAGGATGACGTGCCGCGCATTGGCGATGATCGCCTGCGCGACCTTCACCTCGCGGAAGTCGTAGTCCAGCACCGCGCCGTCGTGATCGATCGCGGAGGCGCCGATCACCGCATAATCGACCTTGAACTGCTTGATGAAATCAACCGCCGCCTCGCCGACGACGCCGCCGTCGGAGCCGCGCACGACGCCGCCGGCGATGACCACTTCGATCGACGGATAGACGCGCATGCGGTTGGCGACGTTGATGTTGTTGGTGATCACCATCAGGCCGCTGTGGTCGAGCAGCGCCTTGGAGACGGCTTCGGTCGTCGTACCGATGTTGATGAACAGCGAGGCGTTGTCGGGAATCAGCGCCGCGGCGGCGCGTCCGATCGCCTCCTTCTCATCGGCCGCGATCTTTCGGCGGGCCTCGTACTCGACATTCTCGATGCCCGACGGAAACAGCGCTCCGCCGTGGATTCGCGTCAGCAGGCGCTGGTCGCAGAGGTCGTTCAGATCCTTGCGGATGGTCTGCGGGGTGACGTTGAAATGCGTGGCGAGGTCGTCGACGAGAACGCGCCCCTTTGACTTGGCGATCTCGACGATCTCGGCATGGCGCGGCGAGAGGTAAATCGGCGTATCCTCCGGTTTCGTTTTTCGTCCATACGAAAACGAAAGTCGGTCCCTGTCAATCGATTGTGCAGCCCGTGCCTGCGCCGAAGGCACGCAGCCGGCTAACCGATCGTCGCGGCAAGTCCGGTGATCGCGGCAAACGCGATTTCGACGTCGTCGGCCGTCGATTCGAACTGACCGGCCTGGAAGCGGATGGCGACGCGGCCGTCGATGCGGGTCTGCGTCAGATAGATGCGCCCGTCGTCGTTGATCGCGTTCACCAGCGCGAGGTTGTGCGCATCGAGGTCGGCCTCGGTCGCCTCGAACTGCCCGACCTGGAAGCGCGCCCGTGGAAGAGAACTATTCGAATTGCTGCATTTAACTTGAAATACTCTTGTGGAGAAAAGAGAATTTGGCTTATCTTTCAGTCTAGAGCGGTCTTTTTTCAAAAAAACCTGCGTGGCACGAGCAGTGCGCCGTTGGGGGGGGGTGGATGTGTTGCGTTTGTTTAGGTTCACCGCAATCGGGTTTGCGGCGCTTTGCTCGGCTGGCTGCTCGAACGGGCCTGAAGACAGACCCGCCAGGGACGATAAGATTTGCCGGGCCGATGCCGCTCCCACTACTGAATACCTCAAGGACACCAATTGCTACGGCGTGGTGCTGTTCTGCAACTTTTGCGTCTACGACGGGCAAGGGAAGTTCGAGCGCGAACGGAGTTCGGTGTGCGGCGCCTGCATTGGATTAGATTTCTGAACCGAGGGAGACTTGAGATGTTACGCTCGAACTGGCTGACCCGGTTGCTGATGACGATGTTCATCTGCATGTCTTTCAGCGCTCCGCCCGCGAAAGCACAGCTAACGGAACTCGCCATAGCCGGAGTCTTTGCTGGCCTTGTGGGCACGAAGATCATCGAGAAGTTAGAGGAAAAGTTTCAATCGATGAATGCAGAGGCGCAAGGCACGATCAACCTGGCGACGGGTAACGCCACCGTCTTGATCCGCTCGGCGCTGGACGGGTTGAGCCAGATCATAGAAAGGGAACGGCGCAGGGCCTTCGAAGACATGGGCTCTGAGGTTCGTGCGGCGATCGTACAGGTTTATCGGGTAATGGACGATATCGAGCACAAGGTCTTGATCGTCAATGCACATCTTAAAGCGGACATGGTCGACCTAATGAACAATGTAGTGTTGCTAACGGAAGAGGTCGACTTCATGATCACCGGTATAGACCCGATCGCACTGCTGTGGCGCGAGGGCGGCGACTACGAGATCGAAGCGATAGGCGTCGGCGTCGGCCTACCGCCGAGCAACCGGACCTACGAGGTTGCGGCAGCTTTGAACGGGGAGCCGCTTGGCAAGGAAAGGATGCTGCAGTACTCGAACTCGATTAAGCTTCGCCTGTCCTATGACAAGCTGGCACCGCACTTCCCCGAAGAGTGGCCGTATAAGACCGTTCCGCTTGAGATCACGTCCACGGTGACGGAGTCATGTGGGTTTCTCTGGTTGTGGGACTGCCCAGTTGAAAACAAAGCAACGATCCAGTTGAGCCTCTACCCAAAGATTGGTGGAACGGTCATCATTCAACAGGTCGGTAGAAAGTTGGTGCTGCGCAATAACCGCACGGAGTATTCGGCTTACGTGCAATCCCCAGACAGGCACAACCAGCCGGAGTATTTGGTTCCCTCGCCGGTTATGACCGCACCCGATGGTTGGCAAATCACCTCGGCGGGATACGACAACAGTTCCTGCCAAGGGCCGGACAATTCCTGCGTTTTCTACTCCAGCCCTAACTGCGTTTTCTCAGACAACAAGAAAACTGCGCAATGTACCGTTATGCAAGGGAGCCACTCCAAAACGTTCCGCTTCTGGTACGAAATCGCCCAAGAAACCTATGACCCGGAGTCGAGACCAGATTCCGAAGAGATCAAGTTCGAAGTCGCGGCGCAGAAAGTAGTCCAATTCGAGGATTCGTCCGATACTGTTCAACTGCAGATATTGGTCGCTGACGGGCGCAAGAGCACATATTCGATCCGACCGCCGGATATAGCCGCGGAACCATTCATGGCGTGTGGCGTGATGGCTGATGCCGGACCCACTATGCGACAAGTCAGTTGCGCTCTTCAAATCCGCAACTGACCAATCTCCCATTCTTTCGGTGGAGATGCTTGATTTCGAATTGGTTCGCAAGTCGGCCAAGTGAGCATGATGCTTGGCCAGAACTTAGCGCGAAAGCGAACCGGCAATCTCGGTAATGACGTCGAACGCCATTTCGACATCGGCCTCGGTCGAATCGAACTGGCCTGCCTGGAAGCGTATCGCTACTCGGCCATCCACCAGCGTCTGGGTCAGATAGACGCGCCCGTCGTCGTTGATGGCGCCGAGCAGCGCCAGATTGTGCGCGTCGAGGTCCGCGGTATCGCCCTGGGGCCGATGGCGGAAGGAGAACAGCGACAGCATCGGTTCCGTGACGATCTCGAAGCCCGGGGCGGCGGCGAGGCGCGCGGCCAACTCCGCGCTCCAGCGCACGTGGTCGCGGATCATGGCGCGCAGGCCTTCCAGCCCGTGAGCGCGAAGCAGGAACCACAGTTTCAGCGCGCGGAAGCGGCGGCCGAGCGGCACCGACCATTCCGAATAGTTGATGATGCCGTCCCTGCCGTGGGTCTTCAAATACTCCGGCTGGATGGCCAGCGTACGCACCAGGTTGTCGGGATCGCGGACGAACTGGACGGAGCAGTCGAACTGCGCGCCGAGCCATTTGTGCGGATTGAACACAATCGAATCAGCATGTTCGACGCCCGTCCAATAGCGGCGGAACTCCGGGCAGATCATCGCCGAGCCCGCCCATGCGGCATCGACGTGGAGATAGAGCCCGTGCCGCCGGGCGGCCGCGGACACCGCCTCGATGTCGTCGGTCGCGCCGACGCTGGTGCCGCCGACGCAAGCGACGATGCCGGCCGGGATGAGGCCGGCGGCCTTGTCGGCCTCGATGGCGCGGTCGAGCGCGGCCGGATCCATGGCCCGCGACGATCCCTTCGTCGGCACGCGGACGAAGTTCTCCGAACCGATGCCGGCGACCCAGATGGCGCGGTCGACGGAGGTGTGGACCTGGTCCGAGGCATAGACGCGGATCGCCGGGAAGGCGCCGAGCCCTTTGGTATTGCCTTGCCACGACATCGCGCGCTCGCGCATGACGAGCACCGCGGCGAGCGTGGCGGACGACGCCGAATCCTGGATTACCCCGGAAAAACCGGGCGTTAGACCCAACGCCTGGCGCAGCCAGTCGAGCACCACGGTCTCGAGTTCAGTGGCCGCGGGCGAGGTCTGCCACAGCATGCACTGCGCGGCCATGGCGCTGACGAGGTATTCGGCGACGACCGAAACGGGCGCGGCATTCGCCGGGAAGTAGGCGAAGAAGCGCGGATGCTGCCAGTGGGTCATGCCCGGGACGATCTTCTCCTCGAAGTCGGCGAAGATCGCCTCCATCGTCTCCGGCTGCTCCGGCGGCGACGGCGCGATCTTAGCGGCGATCTCACCGGGCTGCGTCCGGGCCCTGACGGGACGGTCGCGAAGCGAGCCGCGATAGTCCGCGCCCCACTCCGCTGCCTTCAGCGACCACTTGCGGAAGTCATCGGTCATGAAAACCTCGTGCGATGGCAAAAAGGACTGCAGCCGCAACGGCTTGGCGGCTACTCCCGGGGTCGCCGGTGCCGTCGGCCGCCAACCACTACTCCGGATACTCGGGAAGGCTGGAAAAGGCCGATTTCAGGGCGTTCGACCAGCCGTCGGATATCGTCCGGTAGTAGGGGTCGTCCTGGGTGAAGCGCCGCTTGACGCCTACCTTGTAGGTGTCCTTCTCGTAGAACATCAGGTCGAGCGGCAACCCGACCGAAAGGTTCGATTTCAGGGTCGAATCGAAAGACACCAGAAGCAGCTTCACAGTCTCGGCGAAAGTCATCTGGCGGTCGTAGGCGCGGATGAGGATCGGCTTGCCGTACTTCGTCTCGCCGATCTGGAAGAAGGGCGTGTCGTCGCCGGCCTCGATGAAGTTGCCTTCCGGATAGATCATGAACAGCCGCGGCTCGGTGCCGCGGATCTGCCCGCCGAGGACGAAGGAGGCGTTGAAATAGGTCTCGGCCTTCTGTCCTTCCGGCACCGAATTGGCGATGACCTCTCGCACAGTGTTTCCGACGAGGCGCGCCGTCTGGTACATCGACGGCGTTTCGAGGAGCGTGGGCGACCGTTCCGAAACCGCCTTGGAGCGTTCGTCGAGCAGGCTGATCACGGCTTGCGTCGTCGCCAGGTTCCCGGCCGACAGGAGAACGACCACGCGTTCGCCGGGTTCTTCCCAGACGTGCATCTTGCGGAAGGTCGAGATCGAGTCGATCCCGGCGTTCGTTCGCGTGTCCGACATGAACACGAGACCGCGATCGATTTTCAGGCCGACACAATAGGTCATGGCACAAGCCTGCCGTTCCGCTGATTCTCTCGACGTTGAGCCGGTCTACTGCTCCACGGTGATGCGAACCGCAAGCTGTTCTTCCGCCTGCCCCAACAAAATGCCCGATACCGGCATGGCGTCGCGATAGTCGCGCCCGGTGGCGAGGCGTACATAGCGGTCGTCGGGCGAGATGCAGTTCGCCGGATCGAACGCGACCCAGCCGAGGTTTTCGACATGGGCTTCGGCCCAGGCGTGGCTGGCCGCCTGTTCGCCGACACCTTCCGCCATCAGGTAGCCGCTGACATAGCGCGCCGGAAGACCGATGCGCCGCGCCGCCGAGATGAAGATGTGGGCATGGTCCTGGCACACGCCCGCGCCCTGGCCGAGCGCGGCTTCGGCCGTGGTGCCGGAGTGGGTGGCGCCGGGCGTGTAGGACACACGCTCGGCGATCGCCGCCATCAGCCTGTGAAGTGTGTCGAGATCGCCGCCCGCGGCGCCGATTTCAGCCGAAAGCGAGGCGATCCCTTCCCCGGCGGCGGTCAGCGGCGTTTCCTGGCAGAACAGCCAGAGCGGGGCGAATCCGCGATGGGGGCCGGTCATGCCCGCCTTGTCGATCGTCTGGACCTCGCCGGCCGCCTCGATCACGATCGCGTGCGGATCCCCCTCGACGCTGAGGAGGCGCGTGTCGTTGCCGAAATGATCGACGAAGCGCAGTTCCTCGCGCGCGCCTTCGATCGACAATGCCCAGCTCGACACCCTCTGGGTCGGCCCTGACAGCGGCACCAGCCGCAGGCGCTGGAGCGCATAGCGGATCGGTACGTCGTAACTGTATTCGGTCCTGTGCTTGATCTTGAGACGCATTCGATCCCCGGCTCAGTAGAATCGGTAGTCTTGGGCGATCTGCGCGCCGAACCGGTTGTTGCTGGCGATGAACGCGTCGAGGAACTCGTGCAGGCCGGTGTCGAAGATGTCCTTGACGGAACCCGCCCGCAACTGCGCCAGCATGTCCTCGGCCGCGTCGTGGCACGGCAGCCGGTGGCCGTACTCCGCGGCGCGGAAACCGAGATGTTCGACGATGAACCGGTAGCAGAAGGTGAGCGACCGCGGCATGCGCCCGTTGAGGATCAGGTAGTCGGCGATGTTTGTCGGCTTGTATTCCGCCTCGTAGACCCAGCGGTAGGAGCGGTGTGCCGCGACCGAGCGAAGGATCGATTCCCACTGGTAGTTGTCGAGCGAAGACCCCACCCACGAGATCGACGGCAGCAGCACGTAGTATTTGACATCGAGGATGCGCGCGGTGTTGTCGGCGCGCTCGACATAGGTGCCGATTTGGGCGAAGTCGAAGATCTCGTTGCGCAGCATCGTACCGTAGAAGGCGCCGCGGATGAGCGCCGTCTCGCGCTTGATCGTGTCGAGGACGGCGGGCAGGTCGCGCGCATCGATCGGGTTCGCCAGCGTGCGTTTCAGCGACATCCAGGCTTCGTTGATGCTCTCCCAGGTCTCGCGCGTCAGCGCGGTACGCACCATCCGCGCGTTCATCCGCGCCGTTTCCATGGACGACATCGCACTCGACGGATTGGAGGTGTCGCGAATGAGGAAATCGGACACGGTCGCTGCCGTGTACTCGTCGTGCTTGTTGGCGAAGGCGATGTCGACGCCGGCACTGACGACGACGGAGGTCCACTCCTCGGCGGCGTTCTGCGAGCGGGTCAATGCCATGCGCAGGCCGGCATCGACGAGCCGCGCCATGTTCTCCGCACGCTCGATGTAGCGGTTCATCCAGTAGAGGCCATTGGCGGTGCGGCCGAGCAGCATCAGGCGGCTCCGCCGATACGGCAGTCGGCAGTCGGCAGTCGGCAATCGGCAGGTCGCTGCCCGGGCAATCGCATCATGTTGCCTTCTCCAAGCTGCGGATA
>CAYJMY010000011.1:0-2103 GCA_964371125.1 uncultured Mesorhizobium sp.
CGACGATTCAGGCTTCGTCTGCGAGCGCGACTGACTTCTTCAACAGCCTGCTAGGACTCTTCCGCACCGGGCTCGGCGGCTTCGGCAGCTTCCGCGGCACGGCCCTTGAAGCCTTTCGCCAGGATGTAGAGCTCGACCGATTCATCGCGCGAGGCCGGCGGCTTGACGTGATGGACGGCGCGGAAGTTGCGCTTCAGGAGGTCGAGCAGGCCGCCCTCGGTGCCGCCCTGGAAGGTTTTCGCGAGAAAATGGCCGCCGGGCCTGAGCACGGCGATGGCGAAGTCGGCCGCCACCTCGCACAGATGCATGGTGCGCAGATGGTCGGTGCGCCGGTGGCCGGTGGTCGGCGCGGCCATGTCGGAGAGCACGATGTCGGGCGCGCCGCCGAGCACCTGCATCAGGCGGGCCGGCGCCTCGTCGTCGAGGAAATCCATCTTCAGGATCGCGGCGCCCGGCACCGGGTCCATCTCCAGGTAGTCGATGCCGACCACCAGCGGCCGTTCTTCCGTCGAGCGCACCCGCTCGGCGGCCACCTGGCACCAGCCGCCGGGCGCCGCCCCGAGATCGATGACGCGCTGGCCGGGCTTGAGCAGATGGTGCTTGTCGTCGATCTCGATCAGCTTGTAGGCGGCGCGCGAGCGGTAGCCTTCGGCCTTGGAGCGCTGCACGTAGGGATCGTTCAGGTGGCGCTCGAGCCAGCGGCGCGAGGATTCCTTCAGGCCGCTCTTCTTCTTCACCCGCGTGCGCAGGACGCGCTGCCCGCCCGCGCCCGGCTTCGTCCCGCCCGGCTTCTTCATGACCGCCAGCCGTCGCGGCGGTCGCGGCGCCAGACGCCCTCCTCGGCCATCAATTCGCTCAAGATGCCCTCGCGCAGGCCGCGGTCGGCGACGCGCAGGCGCTGCGACGGCCACACCTCGCGGATCGCCTCGAGGATGGCGCAGCCGGCGAGCACGAGGTCGGCGCGGTCGGCGCCGATGCACGGATTGGCGACGCGCTCGTGGAACTCCCAGCCGAGCAGGCGCTCGACCATGCCGTCGACGCTGCTGCGGTCCATCCACAGGCCGTCGACGCGCCGGCGGTCGTAGCGCTCGAGGCCGAGATGGACGCCGGCGAGCGTGGTGACGGTGCCCGACGTGCCGAGAAGGTGGAAGCGCGAGCCGGCGACCATGTGGTCGAGGCGGCCGCGCCCCTCGAACCGCCCGAGATGGGCGGCGACGTCGTCGACCATGGCGCGGAAACTCGCGCGGCTGACGTCGCGGCCGCCGAAGCGTTCGGCGAGCGAGACGACGCCGACCGGCAGCGAGGTCCACGAGACGATGTGGCTGGCGAGCCGCGGCGAGCGCTGCCTAGACAGGTCGATCAGCGCGATCTCGGAGGATCCGCCGCCGATGTCGAAGAGCACGACGCCGTCGGTGTCGCGCTCGACCAGCGAGCCGCAGCCCGATACGGCAAGCCGCGCCTCGGTCTCGCGGTCGATGATCTCGAGGACGAGCCCGGTCTCCGCCTCGACGCGGTCGAGGAATTCGCCGCCGTTCTCGGCGGCGCGGCAGGCTTCCGTCGCGATCAGGCGGGCGCGGCGGACGGCGCGGCTGCCGAGCTTGTCGGCACACACCTTCAGCGCCTCGACGGCACGGTCCATCGCCGCCTGGCCGAGCCGCCCGCTCGCCGACAGGCCCTCGCCGAGGCGTACGATGCGCGAGAAGGCGTCGATGACGCGGAACTGGCCCGGGCGCCCCGGCACGGCGACGAGCAGCCGACAGTTGTTGGTGCCGAGGTCGAGCGCGGCGAAGACCGGAAGATCTCCGGACGGCGCCGGGCGGACCGGCTGCGGCGGACGCTGAGGGGATGCCGCGTGTGGCGGCGGAACCGAACGAGACGGCGCCGGCCGCGGCGGCGCTGGCGGCTGCGGCGCGACAGGCGCAGGCGCGACGGCGGCCACGGCCGGCTCGCGCGAATAGACCTTGCGCCCGCGGCGCTTGCGCCGCTTGCGCGATTTGTTCTTGTGTTGGGCGGCGCTTCCGGTCGCTGGCCCGCTGCCGGGCCTGGCGCCATCCTTCCGTCCGCACGGCGGTGCGGAAGGCGGGTGCGCACCGGCAACCGCCC
>CAYJMY010000011.1:2113-46544 GCA_964371125.1 uncultured Mesorhizobium sp.
GAGAAGCCCCGCCGCCCGGCCCGTCGCCGGAATGGGGGTCTTTCACCGTCGTTCCTCTGTGCCGCGCGAACCCCGAGGAGGGGGACGCTGCAGGCACCCTGATCTCTTACGTTGGTTCGATCATATCAGCGCCCTGCGCCTTCACCAAGGGCAGCGCAGGCGAATCTTCGCCTGCGGCGAAAGTGTCGGGTCCTCCGGCACGTTGTGGGGTTCCCTCGCGCCGACAATCGCTCTATCGAAGAAGACGGGGAACAAGAGAAGCAAGAATCCGGGGAAATGCGCACGGGATGAAGTGGAAGGATTATGTTTGGCCCGTTGTCGGCCTGGCCGCGGTCGTCTTCTCCGGCTGGATGCTCTACAACGAACTGCGCGGCATATCTGCTTCCGACGTCATCGACGGCTTCGCCGCGATCCCGCCGCACCGCTGGTTGATGGCCGCCTTCGGCGCGCTGGTCGCCTACGCCGCGCTCGCCGGCTACGACCACATCGCGCTCACCCACATCGGCAAGCCGCTGCCCTGGTGGTACGTGACGCTGTGCTCGTTCACCACCTATGCGCTGTCGCACAATATCGGCGGCTCCGTGGTTTCCGGCGCCGTCATCCGCTACCGCGCCTACGGCCAGCGCGGCCTGAACGGCCAGGAAGTCGGCGTGCTGGTGGCGTTCTGCTGGTTCACCTTCGTGCTGGCGACGGTCTTCCTCGCCGGCATCGTCTTCATTGTCGATCCGGGACTGACCGAGCGCTTCGTCGACATCGAATCGTTGCCGATCACGCTTTCGGCGACGACCGGCGGGCTGCTGCTCGCCTTCGTCGCCCTCTACGTCGCCGGAAGCCTGTTCGGCTTCCGGCCGCTGCGCATCGGCGGCTTCCGCATCGAGTATCCGCGCCCGGCGATCGTGGTGCGCCAGTTGCTGATCGGGCCGATCGAGCTGATCGGCGCGGCTTCGATCATCTATTTCGCCCTGCCCGACGCCGGTAACCCCGGCTTCGTCGCAGTGCTCGGCGTGTTCATCATCGCCTTCTCGGTGGCATCGGCGACGCACGCGCCGGGCGGCATCGGCGTCTTCGAGCTTGTGGCGCTCGCCGGCCTCGCCGAGATGGACAAGGTCTCCGTGCTCGCCGCGCTGCTGGTGTTCCGCCTGCTCTACCTGATCATCCCGCTCCTGCTCGGCATCGCCGTCGTCGTGCTCTTCGAGCGCAGCCAGTTCGCCGGCCGCCGCGCCGCGGGTCCGCCGGCGGCGCCCCCGGACTGAGCGATCCGCACCGCGGGCCGGCGGACCCCGTGCCCGCGACTTGAACGGCGCCGCCGAGCGCCTATCTCCCGCGTGGCGGCGTCAATGCCCGGGGCAGCGTGGACCGGGACGATCGCCGGGGCGGTCACGAGCGATCCGGCTTGACATGCGGCGGCCCATGGGCAATACGCGGTCCGCAGACGGCGCGAGCCGCCGCGCCAGCGCCTTCGGGCGTCGTTGGGGAATAGGTTAACGGTAGACCCACGGACTCTGACTCCGTTAGTCCTGGTTCGAATCCAGGTTCCCCAGCCAGCACCTTTTTCTCTCGCAAAATCAGTCACTTGGCAAATATTAGCGAGAGCTAAGTGTTACAACTATGCGGATGTTCCACATGGCATTCCGGCCTGTGGACAACCTACACCAACAGCCATCCGAGACCGCCCGCCAGCGCGGCGAGGATCGCGAGGGTGAGGAAGAGCCGGCCGGGCCAGCCGATATCGAGGGTGTGGTCGGGGCGTCGTTCATTCACGAGCGGGCACCCTTGCCATCCCCCGGAGTGGGTCGTTCAACTAGCTTCCCCGCGTTTCGAACAAACTTGGCTATTGATGCCTGAACGCTTGGAGAATCTCGATTGACGGGTAAGCCGTTCCATTCCGGAACATACGTCTCGTGAATGTATCTCTGTTCGGCATCCTCCGTGTTATTCCCGTATTCCATCGCATCTCCTATTTTATTCATTAAAGTTACATGATTTGAAAAAATTATTCTCATGTTGTATGTTACGCTTTTAGAAAATCTGCCGTATTTATCGCTGAAGTGCGGCCTCGTTAATAAGAATTTCTCAGGTATGCTGGCTAACGTCGAGGAATAGTCTGTTGAGCCGGTTCGATACAAATTTACAGCGATTGGGAATAGGATCGTGAGATCGACAGGAGCTCTTGCGTTAGGCCAAACTGTTACTACAGTTTTGACGATATCCATTATATGTTCAATCTCGCGAAGACTTAGATTGTATATTTCACATGATCTCTCAAGAAAAGTTATAATACTGATTTCAATGTCACCACTTATGTTTGGCGCTCGAAGTTTCTTTTGATCAATCCTGTCAATTTTTGACGCAATAAAGTTAATTGTTCGCGGCGCATCAAAGTAATATGTTTTATCGAAGAACCTCTTTAAATAAGTATACCCGTCAAAATCTCCTCCATATGCGCCTTTAATTATATGCTGTAGCTGTTTCGTGTTAGTCGCAAATACAAAAACAACGCTCTTTACGTCGAAAAGATGTTTTACTCTTTCCAGCATTGATACTGCATACGTTGGACGGCATCTGTCCATTTCATCTATCAGAATAAAAAGCGGAGGTTTTACTTTTTCTTTTCCTAAAAGTTCGACTGCCTTATGCAGGCGATCCTTGAAGTCTTCAATAGAAGACAATGACTTTTTGTGCGACGAGATAAGTTTGTCCATTTCCGAGTCGATGATTTTCTCGATCTCGGCCGCGGCTTGATCTATTTCATGTTGTGCATCATCTGGCATGTATGAATCGTCGCTTTCCGATTCTCGGGTGGTCAATTCGTCAAGCGAATATCCGGTGTATTTCTTTAACGCGGTTTTCCCTAAACCAATAGCCGCTCTCTTTAGAACTGGTGCGGCACTTTTCTTTACGTTTCTCCAAGCGTCGTATAGCTTACTAGATGCTGTATGAGTGTAAGGAACTAAGACGTCATCTATTGATGCCAGAACAGAAACGAATGGATCATCCACATAGTCATCGCGCCACGCATTAACTCGAGCGACAAGGTGCCCGGAGCGCTCAAGCTGCCGACCAAACCGATCCAAGAAGAAACTTTTTCCTGCGCCCCATTCGGCGTCAATGTTTAGAACATAGGCGCCTGTTACGGCGGACTCCTGCAATTTCTCCTTGGCGCGCGCGGTGAGGAAATCCTCTAGAAAGGCCGCGTCCGATGCCCTATCGAGCAGGTCGTCGCCCCAAATCTCATCTATGGTTGTATCTAAAGCCATTGCGACTCCTTCGCGACTTGCGCGGAGAGTTTCAGCATCCAAGTTTAGTCGCAAGAGTGGTCTATCTTCCATCCTCAACTTCGTGGCCTTGACAGCTTAGCACGCGCATCGAGAGCCGCCATGGATGACGCGTGGTAGTCTAAGGCCTTATGGCCGATCACTGGTCCCGCTTCAGCTTGCGCTTTAACCCATTCCAGTCGGGCGGCTTGAAGCCTGCCCTCGCGATCGACGTCGGCGGCGCCGGCATAAGGATGCCGGCTTCCTCCGCTGCCGCCTCGAACGCCGTCCTGGCCTCCTGTGCCGCCTTGGCGTCGCGCGCCGCCTCCAGTGCCTTCAGGACGGCCTTGCGCGCTACTGGGTGCTTGTTGCCGGGCTGCGCTGGCCATTCGTTCAGAAGGATCTGTGCTGCTCTCTCAGCGCTCGTCACGGCGTGGGTGACGTTGCCGGCCTTGCTGAGCACAACGCGGACTGGCGGCGAGAAACGTGGCATGAACGGGCCTCACGCATACGAGAGGGCGATTCAACTGCCGGGTGGCAGGTAGGTTCCGCCGCCGGAAGTGGTGGAACGAAAGAAAGCCCGCCGAGTCTCCCCGGCGGGCTCCTGTCATCGTGGCGGGTGGCCGGCGGCTACTCTGCCTCCCGTTCTTCCATATCTTCCTGCACCCAGTCGACGATCGTTTCAGCAAGCTCCAGAACGGAGATAGGCGGTCCGGTGACCGCATCGCCAATCATCTCAGCAACCGTGAAGATCACGGCGATATCGCGATCGGTTTTGACCCGCTGGAAAGGGACGATGCTGAAGTTAGCCCGGCGGCCGATCGGCATCCGAATGAATTTGGCGAAAAGCTCCCTTTCGGTGAGCGTTGCGGCCTTGGCGTCGACGTCGGCGAACGCCTTGAGAAGCTCGGGGTTGAGTGCCATCACGCGGCCTCCCCATTGCGAAGCGAGGCGACCATGGTCGCATACTGCTTCTTGCGTTCCTCGACATACGATTCAACCGCGAACTTGAATGCCTTCTTCTCGCGCCGATCGGCCTCGCGGAGGTCATCGTCATGGTCGGGCCAAATGTCGATCACCGTCCCGGTATGGCTCTGCGTCTCATAGATCAGACTCCCCAACATACCGGGTTGAATGGTCCGGGCGATTGCGCACATATCCCGCATGTCACTCCACTCCTGCCGTTCTTCTGGCAGGTTCTGGATACAGGCGATTGCATAGATAAGGGCTTTGGCCTCAATGAAGTCGTCGCGGCCGGTGACGTTGTGCGGAACTTTCGTCGAGCGATTCGACATGATATAATCTCTCTCCCCTTCGGGGCGTTGGGTGCCAGTGCGCCAACACTGGCATTTGATTGATCTACTCAGGACGGCGCGGCCCTTGGGTCGCGTCGTTTTGCGTTGCCTGTCTGGTTCGTCATTCCCCCTTTGCTCGGGTTGCGGGCACGGTGTGCCGGGTCGGCTTTTGAAGGTCGGCCTGTATGGCTTTAAGCCGGTCGATTTCAGCGAGAGCAGCCTTCAGCGCCGCCACGTCTCCACGCGGCGAGTTCGCGCTGGCCGTAACTGCATCTTCGATCGCCTTGCTGATCTCCTGAAGCTTGAACGCGTTCACGAGGTCCGCCAACTCCTGCGCAGCGTCTAAGAAGACGTCGACCAAGCCGACCGCCCTTTGCAGCGCCGTTAGACGTGTCTCCCGCACATGCTGGGACGGGAAGTCCTGAACCTCGGTTGTCAGGAAGTCGCGCCCGGCGATCTGGACGCCGAATGCGTCAAGGTTCTCGTCGAGCATGAGCAAGCGGTCACCGACGAAAGCCGCGAATGAGCCGCGAACGTAATCAGCCGGAACTGGCGCGTTCGTCAAAGCGGCCTTGGCGTTGGCTTTCTGGCGTTCGCGGTAGGCCCGAACCTTCTCGGCATTAGTCATTGCCACGTTGTGTGCTCCTCTTGGTGTCGGTGTCTATGTAGCTGTAACTTTATTTGTAACCCTGTTAGTAACCATAGGCGATACCGTGCTAGAAGTCAAGCGGCTAGTGGTGACGGCTGCTCGCCCTCCTCCCGGATCGATTCCGGCCATATGCCGCCGATCTCCCCCAGCGTGATGATGACCTGAGTTTCGAGGTCGCCTTTCCAGAAGTCAGCCTCCAGAACGGCGAGAGCCGCCACGAGCCGGCGATAGGTTTCGGTATCGACGTAAAGATCAGTCATTTCCGCGCTCCAGTTGGTGAACGTGGATGTTGTGAATCCGTTCGCGGGTCACGTCAAGACAGATTATGAAATGTTTTCAGATACTTAGGATAAATCAACGTTGATTTATCGTCGAAAAAATGCCCGGCAGGGAGGCTCAATCCCGCCGGGCGTGAAGCATGACAATTTCGATATAGCGGTCTGTCGGCCGGATGCTGCGAATGTCAGGCGAAGCGGCCGAACAACGGGTTATTGGTCACACCATGGCCGCTTCGCTGGCGCGCCTTCTTCACCCGCTCCCGCTCGCGTTCGTAGTCCGCGCGCTCCTGTGGCGACAGCCCCTTCAAGGATCGTCGGGGTTTGAAGACGTAGTCCTTTCCCTGCGCAGCCGCCGCGCGTTCGGCTTCCATTCGCTTTCTTTCCCGGTCTTGCTCCCGGCGACGTTCGGCTGTCACGGCCTTCTTCGCCTCCCGGCGAGCATTGATACAGAACAGCCGAATCTCGTCCTGCCGACGGCGGCATTCCTCCCGCCAACGAGCGTGATCCTCGCGCCATTGTGCAGCGGCCTTGCGCCAAGGCCTGTTTAGCGGCGCCGGCTGGTCGGGCGCCGGCTGGTCGGGCGCCGGCTGTTCAGGCGCCAGGATGCCGGAAGGATCGGCCGCATTGTCGAGGTGCGGAGAGTCAAGCTCACGGATGAGCCGTTCAACTTGGTAATTGGTCATTGCTGTTGCCGTTGCCGCTGCCGTTGGGAGTGCCGGCCGAGGAACGGCAAACCTCGGCCGGCGAATGAGCGGGAGCTACCCGGTCGCAAGCGATATAGCGGAACAGATTCCGAACCGCAGAAATTGGCCGAAGAATTTTCACAGACGAGTGACCAGACAGGAGCCGCAGCGACGCTGAAATGCCGAGACGTCGTCTGTCACGCTAATTCCACGGAATACTAAGACCGAGCCGGGAGCGCTTCCTTGTCCCGCTAATTCCTGAAAACACTCGAATAGTAAGAAGTAAGTAAGAAAGAAAGATTCTTGTCGAGCGTTTCAAGGAATTAGCGGGACACGCCTTTCTAGGAATATTCTCCCGGAATTGGATGGAAACCCCGTGAACTTTAAAATACCTTCCGGGTTCGGGGATTGTGCCGCGTCTGGTCACGCGTAAGCTGCCCTAACAGCCCCGCTGGCGCGCGCGGCCGGCCCGGACGGTCAATGTGGCGTCGCGACCTCGCGAGGCCCGTCAGCGGCCTTCTGTGGCGGTTTTGCCGAGTCCGTCAGTAGGCGCGTTGATTGAGCAGATTGCCGGGCCGCATTTGCCGAGTCATCTCAGAAACCACCAATCCCCGCACGCTCGCCTCGACCTGTGCGCCGATCTGCTCGGCAAGCGCGGCGTCGGCCATCGGGCCACGGCTGCCACCCTCGACACTCACGTTGATCGTGGGAGCGACGGTGACGGATCGTGCCCCTGCCGAGCCGGAAGCCGACGCGAACGGCAGGACGTTGCCGACGCGGCCGCCATCGGCGAAGCTGACGAGGCGGTTGTCGTTGACAGCTTCCAACAGCGCCCGGTGCCGGCGCGTGGCAGCAGCGTTGACGACGAACTCGCCATCACTCAGCCTCGCCGGAATGCTGTCGCTGGTCGACGTGCCCGGTCCCCGGACGTGCCCGCCATTGGCGAGCCGAAGGCCGGCCCATGGATCGCCTCCCGAGACAAAGCCGCCCCCGGCGAAGCCGAAGGCTCCCATCAACGGCTTAACGATCATCGCCTGAATCGCCATGTCGATAAGCCGGTCGGTGATCTTGCCAACAGCGTTCGCCAGCGCCTCGCTTGCTATCTTGCCCTGCCTCAGATCGGCGACGAAGCCCGACACAAGCGAGCCGCTGAAGTTGGCGAACTCGCTTGCCGCCTCGCGCACCCGGTCTTGCTCTTCGGCGAGCTTGGCGGACTCAGCCGCCGCCGCGCCGTAGGCGTTCGCCAATGCGTCGACCTGTGCCGTGAGTTCCGGCGTGATCTGGCGCCCGGCTTCCTTCGCGGCCTGAAGCAATTGCGCTTTCATGCTCGCCGCTTCCATCGCGGCGCCGTAGTCATTGATCAGCGGATTGAGCGCGGCCTGTGCCGCCGTCTCGGAACGCATCAAATCGAGCCGCTGTTGCGCCTGAGTGATCTCGCGCGCAAAGGCATCCTCGCCGCCACGGCCACCACGCCCGCCGCCGCCCTTGCTCGCCGCCGGTGCGGCGTAGTCCTCGATCGAGATAGGCGACAGCACGGCCGTCCGGCGTCGCCCGCCGCGCGTGCTAGCGCCACTCGGCTCCACGATCTGGCCTTCAAGGGCGGCAATGCTCGCTTCCATCAGGCGGCGTTCCGCTTCGGCCGTCGCGCCGGTCAACTCCGCCTGTTGTTTCTGAAGCTCGGCAATGCGCGCCCGGATCGCGTCATTGCCCGACAGCGCCTCGCCGTTGCCGGACAGGTAGCCGCCGATCGCGCGGATGTTGTCGCCGGTGATGAGCGACAATCCGCGCGACAGCGGCTCCCACTCCTTAAGCAGGCCGATCGCCTGTGACAGCACGCCGACGAACTGGCCAAGCGGCCCTTCGGCAACGCCTTTCGCCACCTCGCCAAGTGCGGACACGATGTCGGCGAGGCGATTGAGCCCGCCGCCGACGATGGCGCTTGCGCCCGTCACCTTGTCGAGCTTGCCGGCCGTATCGACCAAGACGTTTTGCAGCCGGACGAACTGTTGCGAGACAGTCAGTTCCGCGCCCGCCACCTTGCTTTCGAGCGTCGCGGCGCCTGCCTCGAATGCGCGGAAAAACGCCTCGCTGCTCACCTTGCCGTCGACCACAAGGGCGCGAAGGGCCGCAACCGATCCGCCGGCTTCCTTCATGCCGGCGGCGACCGCCTGTGCGATGGTCGGTGCGCCTTCCAAGACGCTGTTGAACTCTTCGGCCCGAACGGTCCCGCCGCCAAGCGCCTGCCCAAGTTGAAGCAATGCGCCCGACGCCGACTGCGCATCCGTGCCGGCCGCGCGAAGGGCCAGGGCGACGTTGTCGGTGAAGCTGAGAAGCTCTTCCTGCGAGACGCCAAGCTCGCCCTGTGCCAGCGCGATCTTCGAATAGAGCCCGGCGAGGGTTTCCAACGGCGCGGCGTTCTTCTGTGCGGCGGCGAAGAGGCGATCATAGACAGCCGCAAGGGCGGTGCCCGACACCCCAGCCGCCTTCAGGGCGTTGGTGATCCGCGTCGCCTGATCAACAAGCGCCTGTGCGCCCTGAAGGCTGAAGCCGGCGAGGAAGCCGGCGCCGATGCCCTTCAGGTGGCCTGCCATGCGTGTCGATGCCGTGGCGATCGATGTTTCCATGCGTTTGCCGGCGAGCTTTGCCCGGCGCTCCACCTTGTCCAGATTGCCGCCGACCGTTTGCGTGATCTTGCGCATTTCGCGTTCAAGCTGCGTCTGGCGAACGCCGATCGCGATCAACAGTTGCTCTTGTTCCATCAGGAGGCTTCCTTCCAAAGGTCATCGAAGTCGTCGCGCTCGAAGATCGATTGCGAGTTGTCGTTTGTGGTGGCGCGGCTGACGGCCATGGCGCTCGCCACGGCGCCGTCGATACGATCGAAGCGGGTCGCCTTGTGCATGCGCACAAGCCCGGTGTCGTTTCGCGAGGCGACGACGCTATCGAAGTGATGGCGCAAGACCGGGTGCCCGGTGTGCCTGATCTTGCGGCCGTTGACGGTGCGCTCGAGGTCGCCGATCGCCGGCCCCATGGTGAGCGGCCCTTGCCGGAACTCGACAACCGGAAGACCGTCATCGTGCAGGCGTTGCATGGTCATGCGCGCCAAGTGCGGATCGAAGGCGATCTCGCGCACGTCGAAGCGGGCGCAAAGCTCCCTGATCTGATCTTCGACCGCTTCCGGTTCGATGACCGGGCCGTCAATGACCGTGACAAGTCCGTCATCACGCCATAGCGCATACGGGACACGGTCGCGTTGCGCCCTGCCCTCCAGATCGTCGCCCGGAACGAAGAACCAAGGATGAATGGTGATGCGGCCGTCATCGTGCCGCCACGCCGCGACGATCGCCGTCAAGTCGCCGTTGACCGACATGTCGACGCCGACGAAGCACGGCAGTCCTTCCATGTCGGCGATGTCGAAGTCGAAGCGGCCTTCGTCATAGACGGCCATGTCGAAGAGCGGATCACGCGAAGCCGCTTTCCAGATATTCAGGTTGAATTGCTCGAATGCGTGCCGTTCCGCCGGTCGGTGTTCGGCTTCCCGTGCGAGACTGCGCAGGCCGTCCAGATTGGGGAAGCCGTGCTTCAGGCCGGGGTTGACGCGGTGCCATAGCGCTTCGTCGCGCCAGTCATTGTCATTGTCGGCTTCAAAAATGATCGGCAGGAAGGCCGGGTTGTCGATCTCGCCGCGTGCGACCTTGCGGGCGTAGTCGTATTGCTCATGGCCGATGTTCTCGGTTCCACGGCCGGCCGTCGTGGCGATGACCATCAACGTCCCGGCGGTTTTCACCATGCCGGACTTCAGCGCCTCCCATAGGTCGCGGCCTTTCCAGACGTGGATTTCGTCCACAAGGATGAAGGCAGGCGTCTTGCCGTGCTGCGATGCCCCGTCGCTCGAAATCGCCTGAAGCGAGACGTCGTCGGCGCGATAGACGATCTTCTTCACGCTGTTGTGGGCGTCATAGATGCGCGTCGCCTTCGTGAGGCGCTTATCCATGCGAACGATGTTCGCGGCCTCACGGAAGCCGAGCCCGGCTTGCTCGCGATCGGATGCGGCGAAGATGACTTGGCCGGCCGGGACTTTCTCAGGGCCGATTGTGTGCAGGAGCGCCAGCGCGGCTGCTAGGGATGTTTTCCTATTGCCGCGAGGGATCATCCAAAAGACGGTTTCGACAATGCGCCGGCCGTCCGGGTGGCGGGGTCCATAGATGCGCCGGACCATCCGCTCCTGAAACGGGTGGAGCTGGAATGCGTGGCCGGGCGCCGTGCTGTTCGGGTGCTTCAGCGTGCGCAGGAAGTCGACGGCGTCCTGCCCGTAGCCGAGCGGATCATCGATCGGGGAGCCGTCAAATATCCAGTGCGGGAAGGTGCCCTCGCTCATGGGCGGTTGCGCCCGATCGTGAGCGGGTTCGGTTCATCGTCCGCTTCCTCGCCGCCCTGCACCCGCGCACGCGAGACAGGCGACAGCCCGTATTCGGCGGCAAGCTGGCGCGCCGTCTGCATGGCCTTGTCCATCATGCGGAAGAGCTTGGGGTCGATCGTGCCGCCGGTGCGCAACTGCGCTTCGATCTCGCGCACGATGCCGCGCGCCATGCAAAAGTCTTCCACGCCGCCCAGATCGGCCTTGGTGACGATCCGGTCCTGAATGAGGCGCGGCATCACCCGCCGCCATTCGGCCTTGGCGTGCTCGCTGAAGTATTTCGGCGGTGGCGGTGCTTTCGTGAGCGGATCGCGATCTTGCGACAGCGCCGGCTTAACGCCGCGAAGGTGCGTCATTGCCGGATGCGCTCGCACCGCAATTCGAGCGCCCGGCGCCGGCCGATCTCGACAACGGCCCGGATGTTGTAAGCCGTGCCGGCATAGGTGAGCCGGTCATCCGTGGTGATCTCGACAGAGGGTATCCAGCGGATGCGGAAGAGCCGCGTTGCCGTCTCTGCCTCGCCGTAGCCGGTCGCCGCTTCGTCCGCCGTGGCCTCGACAAGCTCCGCGCGCATGGTGGCGAGATTCGTCCAGGCGGACGCGACGGCGCCCGAATCCGCAACGGTTTCGGATTCACGCTGAAGCGTGATGGTGCGATCAAGGCGGCCGGCTTGCATCAGATCGTCCACCTGATCACGGCTTCGACCGACAGCACGCCGTGACCGTAGGTCGGGTCAGGATCGCGCGGCCACACAAGCCGGGTGAGCGCCCATTCATCGAAGCTGAAGCCGTCGCCGGCCGGTGCATCGCGCAAGGCGTCGGCGAGCACGGCCCCGATCGCCTTGGCGGTATCGGCGCCGGCCTCGATCGCCCAAATGTGCAGATCAAGGAAGGCGCGGGCGACGTATTGCCCGCCCGCCGCACGGCCAAGGAATTGCGTCGTGCCGCTGCCGATGATGATCGCCGGGAGCTTGTCGGGGCGGGTGCTGCCGGCGCGAATGTGAGCGGCCGGCACAAGTGCGGTGATCGCCGGGGCGTTGATCAGATGCGCGCGGATGGCCGTTTGTAGGGCGAGCGTCGGTTCAAGCATCACTTACCCCAATCCCGGCGAACGCCCTTGCGCATCGCGGCGGCGACGCGGCGCTTGATCCGGGTCTTCAGGAGGTTCACGGCTGGCCAGAAATACGGCTGCGCCTCGGCGTCGGCCGTGCCGTGTTCGACAAGGTGGGGATAGCGCACGTCCGTGTTGCCGACCGTGACCACGATCTCAGCCGGCCCAGCGACACGCGAGCCGCCCGGCTGCGAATAGGGCGGCGTCGTGCCACCCGGCGGCGTCATGGTGATGGACTCGACAAGGGCGCCGGTATCGCGTGAGGCTTCGGCGAATTGCTTCATGGCGCCGACGAGCTCGCCGCCCGACTTGATCGCGACGGGTGCGACTTCCTCGATTACAGCCGCCGGAATCGCTTCGATCCGGCGCATGATGCGCCGCACCTGTTCAGAGTAAGCCATGATCAGACGACGCCCCACTCGCGATAGGGGCGCAACAGGTCGCGCACGCCGAACGGGACTTCGGCGCCGGTGCTGCCGAAGCTGATAGCCTCACGGCTCTCATACCAGTGCGCGGCAAGCTGAAGGACGGCTTCGGTGATGGTCGCCGGGAGCGGGTCGAAGTCGACAAGCGCCTTGCCGAGATAGTCGGCGATCCACGCTTCGGCCGCCGCGATCTTGTGCGACAGAAGGGCGTCGTCGGCGTCGTGGTCGACGTTCAACTGCGATTTGAGAAGGGCGAGAGAGACCGTCATTGCGAAATCTCCAAATTGGGTGTCTCTCGCGCGGCACTCCCCGCGCCGGTCCCCGATGACCCTTCCAAGTCTGAGACCACCCCCCGGTCCACCCAGCGGCCGGCCGTCATCGCGACGGCTTCAGCAAGCGAGCGACCATTGCGCATGCGAGCGAGCAACGCGCTGTAGGTGATGCCGAGATGTTCGGCCCATTCGTCCAACGTCTTGGACACGTCACCTACGGTGTGCGCCTTGGCACGGGCGCGAGGCTTCAGGGTCAGCGCCAGTTCAAGGGCCATGCCCTTGCTCATGCGGTAGGTGAGCAACTTGACGTCTATGCCCGCGTGTATCGCCCAGCCGCTCAGCGTCTTGGTGACGCCATTGAGGGCATAGCGCTTGGCAGGCGCGGACCTGTTAGCGGGGATGCTCGTAACAGGGCGCGGGTGACGCTTGATGATGGGCGAGAAGGCGTCTGCGATCGAATAGCCGCTGCGCAGACGCCTGCACAGTGTCTCGTATTTGATGCCGAGAATGGCGGACCATTCGGCGAGGGTGTGGGTCTGCCCTTCGTGGGTATAGGTCTTGGCGGTGCGCCGGGGTGGGGCGTCGGCCGGGATAGGATCACGGACGGTGTAGCGCTCGCCGCTGGCGATCGTGGCGTCATAGGTGGCGATGGCCTTCATTGCCTTCTGGTAGGTCGCGTCCGGGTCAAGGTGCGCGCAATGGCACGCTTCGATGAAGTCGGGATTGGTCGGCCGGAACCATGCGCGGGCTTGGGCGCGTTCGATGTCGGGGGCATTGCAGTTCTTCGCTTCCGTGGCGTCGCGGATCGCCTGAAGGATCACGTTCACCCAAAGGACGCGCTCACGGTCGCCGACGTGGTTTGCGGCAACGATCTTGTCCGTGTTCATGACCGGCGCTCCTGTGCCGCCTCGATGGCGTTGCACCGCTGGCAACCGGGGCGCCAGTTGGAACGGACCATGCGCAGATCGGGGCGTGTGCGGATGCTGACAATGTGCATGACGACGGTCGCCGGCTTGCCGCAACCGGCGCACTGGCGATTGCGAGGGTCGGCGAGGAACGCCTTGGCGGCTTCCTCCCATTCGCGGGTGTAGCCGCGCGAACGGGCGTTCGGGCGCTTGCGATCGAAGCGGGACTTACGGGCGCGATCGGTGACGATCTGACAAGCGCAACGCTCGCCGGCCGGGACGATCTTGCCGCACGAACACAGACGGGGCGGACGGCTCATGATCAAGCACCCGTCGCCAGTGCGCGCAACTTGTCGACGCCAGCCTTCACCTGTTCCGGCGCGATCACTTCGCGGGGATCGAAGGCGGGCTTCTCAGTCGTGCCGTGGATGGCCTTCAGCTTGGCGATGTGGCCGCGATAGGCGATCTGGATTTCGGTCGGTGTGGCGCCCCAGGCATCGGCCGGCGACCAGCCAAGCCATCCGCTTGCGATCTCAAAGAGGCTTTCGAGATGCGGCGTGATCCAATCGGAGTTGTCGGCCGGCTTGGATTCAGCGGTGCTGTTTTCCACCGCCTGCCGATCAGCGCCTAGCAGGGCGAACGCATAGCTGAGAAGCGGGTCGACTAGCTCGGGGAGGAAAGCGGCGCCCTTGGCGGCGATGCCGCGAACAAGCTGGCGCGCGGTGTCGGCGTCGGTCGCCTCATAGAGGGTGTCGGCGATCATGCCGAAGTTGCCTTCGATGATGCCGGCCATGAGCTTGCGCAGATCGTGCTGCGCATGAAGGCGGTATGCGGCCCGCAATGTCGGACGCAGCCGCACGGCCTGAGACGTGCCGAGCGAAAGCGTGACGAGGTCGTTTGCGAGCCGCATTGCCATGACCGTTAGACCGCGACCTTCAGCTTCACGAACCGGTCGGCGTGGGTGACGTCGCCGCCGACGCGCTTGCGCGAGTGGAAACGGACCTGCCCTTTGGTGGCGAGGGTGTAGGGGTCGCGAAGGACCGACAGGCCGACACGATCGACGATGCGATAGCCGCTCATGTCGCCGAACATGATCGGGAAGGCGTTCGCTGCCACGTCGGGCATGTCCACGGCTTCCACGATCGGGCGGCCCAACAGCGTGACCGGCATGCCGGCGCTGATCGGGTCGACCATGATGAAGCGGCCGTTGCCGTCCTTCAGCTGGCGAAGGGTGCCGAGCGTGTTCCGGTTCATGAGCCAAACGCCGTTCTGTGCGAACGCCGTCTGAAGCTTGTGGAACAGGGCGATGATGGTGGCGGCCGGGTCGGTGCCGAGCGTGGCGGCGTTGCCGGTCGTCACTTCGGTGATGCCGGTAGCCGTGAGCAAGCCCTTCGGCTTGCCCGTGCCGTCGCCGGTGACGAAGGCCGCGCCCTCGGTCTTGCCGAACGATTCCGCGAAATCGGCCTGAAGCTCGCCTTCGAGATTGTAGACGTTGTCTTCGAGCAGTTGCACCGACACGTCGGTGTAGGTCGCGAGTTCGTAGGGCGCGAACGTCGCCTGTTCGAAGGTCATGCCCGAAGCGGTGCGATCATCGATCTCGGCTACCCAGGTCGCGGCCGAACCCGTGAGCCGGCGCGGCAACTTGATCTCGGGTGCCGAGATGGAAATCACCTTGGCGTAAGCGCGGATCGGCGAGAACTCGACCAGCTTTTTCAGGATCTCACTGCCGAACGTTTCCGGCGCCAGATAGCCGCCGTTGGCGTCGACCGACACCGTGAGCGCCTTGACTTCGTCGGCCGGCATGCGTTCCACGCCGCGACGGATGAAACCGCCGAACGCCTTGGTTTCGACGTTGTCATTGTCGGCGGTCGGATGATTGTTGTTCGCCGCGATCGGCCGGTTGCCCTTGGCTTCCAGCTTGTCGAGGCGTTCCGTGAGCTTCACGGCATCGCCGGCCTTCGCCTCGATCGTGGTCATGCGCTGTTCGACGGCCGTGCGGAAGTCGGCGAGCGCCTTGGTGACGATGTTGTCGGCGTCGTCGTCGCCTTTCAGTTCAAGCGGGGATACGGAGTGCATTTCATTACCTCTGAGAGAAGAGCGCCGTGGCGCGGTTGATGGCGTCGGCAATCGCGATCGCCTTGACTGCCGACTTCGCAGACGTGATCCGCGCGCCGGGATGCATGGGGAGCGCCACAAGGGACGCCTCCAGCAATTCGAGTTTCGAGATGGTCCGCCCGCCGCCGGGGCGAGCGAGCGCCTTGCGCGTGACGAAGCCGACGCTGATTCCGCGCACGGCGCCCGACTTCACAAGGGCGCGCACTTCGCGGGCGCGGGCGACGTCCTCAATGAGAAGCCGGCCCTTCAGGTGCAGGCCGTCCGGCCGTTCGGTCGCTTCGGTCCAGACGCCGACAGGGTCGTTCTGGTCATGGCCGAAGAGCATCGGTAACGGCAGCTTGGCGTCGGCGAAGGCGCCCTTTTCGATGACGTCGCCGACACGATCGGGCGAGCCGAACGGCCAAGCGACGCCTTCAATCTCGCCGCTGTCGTCGGCCATGAACTTGGTTTCGAGAAAGAGCTTATCCATTGGCCGGGGCGTCCTCTGCGATCGGCGAGCCGAAGTAGGCGAGTTCAAGAACGGCAACGGCGAGCGGGAAGATTTCTGCGAGTGGCCGGCCCTTGGCGTAGGTGTTGACCAGCGCGGCGGCGTCGGCCGGCGTAGTGCCGCCGCCGATCATGCCGAGCCGGATGGTTTCGAATAGGTCGGCGAGCGCGAAGTTGCCGCCGAACACACGCTTGCACAACGTGCCGATGCCGGCGCCGGTCTTGCGCTCCAATTCGATGATGAGGTCGGCCGGAAGGGCGAAGCTGCACTCACGGTCGCCGAAGAACTCGATATGCATCACGCGGCTTCCTTGACGGGTGCGTTGTCATTGTCGGGCGAGCCGGGCGTGATGTTTGGATTGGATAGCGTGTTGCCGTCGGGGAGCGGGGCCAGGTTAAGGCCGGCGCGGACTTCATTGGCAGTCATGGCGCCCATGCTGCGGAACTGCGCATAGACGGTGGCGCGGGTGGCGGCGTTGGCCGTGAGCAGATCGTCCACGACGAACTCGACATAGGTGCCGGCCTCGCGCTCTTCCGGCGAGAGAAGGACGCGGGCGTAAGCCCATTCCCAAGCGTCCAGCCATGACCGGAGAGTCAGGGTCAGGAAGGATTGAAACATCTCTTCGGCATTCGACCAAGTCGCGCGGGAAAGCTCGAAAAGCAGATGCGGCGGCACGCGGAAGACGCGGGCGATCTCGCGGACCTGTTCAAGGCGCATTTCGAGGAACTGCGCATCGGTAGAGGTCATGCTGACGGTCTTGTATTTGAGACCGTCGTCAAGGATCAGCGGTTCGGTCGACTCATTCGTGCGCCATGCCCGATACATTTTCTTGATGTTGCCAATGGCGCCGACGCCGCCGTCACTGCCGCCGAACTTGTTGTCCTTCTCAATGACGGACGAAGGGCGCGCGCCGCCTGCGAAGAGGCGCGCGGCGTGCTGTTCAAGCACGGTGGCGAGTGCGATAGCCTCACGGCCGGCATTGATCGGGGCGAGGTCCAGCGGCGCCCGAATGTGCAGGATGTCGGTATAGGGATAGACGCGCACCCGGTTGCCGTCGCGCACTTCGTAGACGGGTTCACCCGTCATGGCGTCGGCCTTCACGGTGACAGAAGCCGGGTCAAGCCGGATGAACTCGACAACGCGGCCGTTGACGCGGTTCGCGTAGGCGAAGCCGCCTTGATTGTAGAGAAGGGCGTCGGCAGTCAGCCGGGCGCGAAGCTCGCCGGCCGACGTCCAGTCGTTCGCCTCACGGTGAACGAGGCGGTAGGCGGGATGGTTATGGGCGGTGCGCTTCCCGCTAGGCTCGGAGATGAAAACCTTGGCGGGAAGCGAACCAATCGCGCCGGCGATGAGCGCGATAGCAGAATAGACAGAAGGGACGCGAAGAGCGGTCGCCGGTGTGACCGATGCGCCGGAAATGGTCGGCATGACGCCGAATATTTCGAGTGCCAACGGGTCGATCAGCGTCACCGACTTCTTATCGGTGACGCCGCCGAACTTGGCCTTCAGATACGCGAAGGGACGCAACGCAAGACAACTCCTAAACTCGAATTAGGAATATTGTCTCATAGGTGATTCCGCGTTGGAACCCCTTATATTTACATTTGTAGGAATTTATTCCATTGACGGCGAACCGGTTCTGTGAGTCGCCCTGTCCAGCTAGGTCAGATGGGACAAGTCCAATCCGGGATAGGCGATGGCACTAACCAACTCGACACGCTGGTCGAGCATGCCTTGCGGCATGATCCCATAGCGGCCCGTCATTGTTGGGCTCCCGTGTCCGAACGCCAGCGGGCCGAAATAGTCGTCCATGTATCCGGCGCGTCGGAACGCGTCGGCCGCACCGTGCCGGAAGCTGTAAAGCGAGAGACCGCGACCGCTTTTCAAGCCGATGCGCGTTAGGTAGCGGCCGAACTCCCGGCTGAAGTCGGCGATCATCTGGCCGCGCGAGTTGCGTTCCGCGTGCGGGAAGAGCCGCGCCTGTCCCGCTGCTTCCATTCCGTCGCGATACTTCAGGAAGCCGAGCCGGACCAACTCGGGATGCACTGGCACGACGCGCATGCTGCCAGCCGTCTTGACGCTCTTGGCGCCGTCGCCTTCGGTCGTGATGTGCATGATCCAATGACCATGTTCCCGACGAACGTCGGTCACGGCAAGCTGAGCAACCTCCGCCGGTCGCGCACCGCTGTAGAGCATAATTAGCGGCACCCAATACCGGTGATCGCGGATACGGACGTTGCCGGGCTTGGCGATGTTGCGCCATTCGTCGGCGCTCCGGCATCCGGCGAAAAGCGGCGATCTGAACAGTATCGACAATTGATCGATGGTGAAGGGCGGGGGTGTGTTGCCCTTGGACTTCTTTAGGAACATGTCGGCTACCGGGTTCTGGTCGAGATAGCCGTGATTGACCAGCCATGTGCAGAACGCGCTGAAGCCGGCGAGGTAGCGATTGACCGTCCGGGGTGAGATGATCGGCTTCTCGACCTTCTCATTGTGGCGCACGATCTGCGCAATGCGCATGCCGGCGAACTCTTTGCTTTCGGTGGCCTTCACGGGGTAACGCATCAGGAGCGCCTTCCACTCGCGCAAGGCCTTCTTATCGATCCTGTGAACCGGGCATGTGCTGCCGACGTAGTCGACGAAGGTGCCAACGTCGCGCCGGGCCTGTGCGATCGTGTCGACGGCGATGCCCTTCGGATTTTCGGCGGCGTATACCTCGAAGAGCTCCATGATCGTCTCGCCCGGCTTGGCTTGCTCGCGTGACGTGCCAGTCGCCGGCTTGACGATCGGGTCTTTCGGCGCGCCGCTGTAGTCCCCCCGGTCGCGTTCAAGCGTCCGCTCTAACGCCTCCACTTCGGCGCGCATCATGCGCCGGGCAAGGTCGCCACGATCCGGCGAAAGAGGATCGATCAAGAGCTTGTTCTGATCGATGTAGGCGTCAACCTCATGGGCGATCAGCGCCGGCTCGCCCTCGGCAAGGTGCTTGCGCATGGCGTCCAGTTTGGCGCGCCGAATGTCGGCATCGAGCTTCCGTCGGTTCTTAAGGACCATCACGTCAAGGCTGGCGTCCAGTGCCGCAAGCGGGTCGCGAACATCGATCCCCTCACGCTGCACTCGCGCAACCGCCGCGTTCGTCGCCGCATCGATATCGGCCTCGGTCGGCATCGTCTGCCGGGCCTGTTCGTCGCGTTCAAGCGTCCCGGTGTAGTGCTGCCATGTCGCATCGGCCTTATCGTCTGCCGTCAACACGCGCCGGGCGTGAAGGTCATCGAACTGCCTATGCCATGCCTCCACTACCGGCCACATGAGCCGCTTGGCTTCGTGTTCGTCCTTCGTGCCGAGCGCCTTCACAAGCTCTTTCCGGCCGACCGTGTCGACCAGATCAAGCGGCACGCGGACGCGGGCATAGTAGCTTGCGCCGCGACGGAGAAGGTAGCTCAAACGTGCCATGACTGCCCCATGTGGATAGGCCGTGTGTTACAGTCATGTGTTACAACTCTGTCCGAAATTAGTCAACAAAGGCAATTATTTAAGCGTTTTCATGCCCCTAATATTAAGTTGGATTACTGTCCAGGTTCCCCAGCCAGATTACGCTTTGCCGAAATCCCTGAAACACCTGCCCTGAAGCCGGTTTGCGGCAGCGCGTTCGACGTGCCTGGGGAACGCCTGCACCGTTCGGCGACGGGGTGTATAGCGCGGCCGGGCGCGCCCGCGCGATCCTGGGAGGCCGGCGGCGAAGCGCCGCGGTGAGCGATCGAGCCGGCGAGCGATGTGGACGGATGGTCCGGGACAGGCGCGAGCGGCGCCCCCGCTCCCTATAGATGCGCCTTTAGCCGCTTCTGCAATTCGCCGACGATGCCCTGGCGGAAGACGAGCACGAACAGCATGAATACGGTGCCCTGGATCAGCAGCACCCACGGCCCGTACGGTGACAGGAAGTGCTCTAGCGACAGGATGACGTAGCTGCCGACCACCGGCCCGAAGATCGTGCCGATGCCGCCTACGAGGTTGATCAGGACCACTTCGGTCGACACCACTGTCGACACGTCGGTCAGCGTCGCGATGCCGAAGACGACCGTCTTCAGCGACGCGGCGAAGCCCGACATCGCCGCGGAGATCGTGAAGGAGACGATCTTGAACCGGTCGACGTCGTAGCCGAGCGACTTCGCCCGCTCGGGATTGTTGCGGATGGCGCGCAGCACCTGGCCGAACGGCGAGTGGACGATGCGGTTGTAGAGCGCGAGCGTCGCGAGAACGATCACCGCGAGGACGACATAGAGGTTGGTGTTCGACGACAGGTCGACGAGGCCGAGCAGCGTGCCGCGGGGCACCGACTGGATGCCGTTCTCGCCGCCGGTGAAGGGCGCCTGCATGGCGATGAAGAAGACCATCTGCGCCAGCGCCAGCGTGATCATGGCGAAGTAGAGGCCGGTCCGACGGATGGCGATCCAGCCGAAGAGGAAGCCGAGCAGGCCGGCGAAGACCGTGCCGGCGAGCACGGCGAGCTCGATGGGAAGGCCCCACTGCGTCGCGGCGTGGCCGCACAGATACGCCCCCATGCCGAAGAACGCGGCGTGGCCGAAGCTCATCAGGCCGGTGTAGCCGAGGAGCAGGTTGTAGGCGCAGGCGAAGATGACGAAGCAGTACACCTTCATCAGGAACACCTGATAGACGAAGGTCGGCGAGACCACGACGAAGGCGGCGAAGAGGAGAAAGAAGACGGCGCGCGGCCTGGTGAATCCCAGAAGCCAGCCGGATCCCTGCTCCTCCAAGGCGGCCGGCATTGCCGCGGCGGTCGTTGCTTGAGCGGTGTTCATGCCATTTTCCCGAACAGGCCGCGCGGGCGCAGCACCAAGACGACAACCATCGCCACGAAGATCACCGTCGACGACGCTTGCGGGAAGACGGCCTTTGACAAGCCCTCGAGGAGCCCGAGGCCGAGACCGGTGACGATCGAGCCGAAGATCGAGCCCATGCCGCCGATGACGACGACGGCGAAGACGACGATGACGATGCTGGTCCCCATCGACGGATCGACCGACATGATCGGCGCCGCCATGACGCCGCCGAGCGCGGCGAGCGCGACGCCGGCGCCGTAGGTCAGCGTCAGCATCACCGGCACGTTGATGCCGAAGGCCTGGACGAGCCTGGGATTGTCGGTGGCGGCGCGGAGTTTGGCGCCGAGCGGCGTGCGCTCGATCACGTACCAGGTGGCGAAGCAGAGCACGATGCCGGCGACCACCACCCAGGCCCGGTAGGTCGGCAGGAGCATGAAGCCGAGATTGACCGCGCCGCGCAGGCTGGGCGGGACGGCGTACGGCAGGCCCTGCGGCCCGAACACGATACGGATCAGGCCTTCGGCGAAAAGCGCGAGACCGAGCGTGAGGAGCAGGCCATAGAGGTGGTCAAGCCGGTAGAGATGCCGGATCAGCGTCATCTCGACGACGACGCCGAGCGCGCCGATCATCAGCGGCGCCATGACCAGCGCCCCCCAGTAGCCGATGCCGAGCGTCTGACCGAGCATGTAGGCGACGAAGGCGCCGAGCATGAAGAAGACGCCGTGGGCGAAGTTGATGACGCCGAGCAGCCCGAAGATGATTGCGAGGCCGAGCGACAGGATCGCGTAGAAGACGCCGTTGACGAGGCCCAGCACCATCTGGCTGAGAACAAGGTTGATGTCGATCGCGAACATGCGTCCTCACACTCCCAGCAGTCTGTCGACGCGGTCCAGCTGCGCGGCGAACTCCGCGGCCTCCAGCCGGTCGACGATCGTGCCGTTCTCGATCAGGTAGTGGATGTCGGCGAGGCCCTCGACGAAGTGGGCGTTCTGCTCGACGAGCACGATCGTGTAGCCGAGGTCCTTGATCTCGCGGATCGTGCGGCCGATCTGCTGGACGATGACCGGCGCGAGGCCTTCCGTCGGCTCGTCGAGCAGGAGCAGCTTGGCGCCCGTGCGCAGGATGCGGGCGATGGCGAGCATCTGCTGCTCGCCGCCGGACAGCTGCGTGCCGCGGCTCGAGCCGCGCTCCCGGATGTTGGGAAAAAGCGCATAGATCCGCTCGATGTCCATGCCGCCCTTCGCCACCACTGGCGGCAGGAACAGGTTCTCGGTCACGGTGAGCGAGGGGAAGATGCCGCGGTCCTCGGGGCAGATGGCGATGCCCTTGCGCGCGATCTGGTCGGGCCTCAGCTTGAGGATGTTGGCGCCCTCGTAGTTGATGGCGCCCGCGGTCTTGCCCATCAGGCCCATGATTGTGCGCATGGTGGTCGTCTTGCCGGCGCCGTTGCGGCCGAGCAGCGAGATCACCTTTCCGGCGGGGATATCCATCTCGAGCCCGTGGAGCACGTGGCTCTCGCCGTACCAGGCGTGCAGGTCGCGGATCTCAAGCATGGGCCGCCCCCAGATAGGCTTCCACGACCTTCTCGTTGCGCGCGACCTCCTGGTAGGTGCCGCCGGCGATGACCTGGCCGCGCGCCAGAACGGTGACGTGGTTGCACAGGCCCTCGACGACGGAGAGGTTGTGCTCGACCATGATGACCGTGCGGCCCGTTGCGACCTTGCGGATCAGGTCGACGACGCGGCCGATGTCCTCGCGCCCCATGCCCGAGGTCGGCTCGTCGAGGAGCAGGACCTGCGGGTCGAGGGCCAGCGTCGTGGCGATCTCCAGCGCGCGCTTGCGCCCGTAGGGAAGGTCTCCGGCACGCGTCGACGCCCATTCGCCGAGGCCGAGATGGTCGAGGAGTTCCATGGCGCGCCCGTGAAGCGAAGACAGGCTCGACTCCGCGCGCCAGAAGTCGAAATTCGTCGGCCGCTTCTGCTGGAGGGCGAAGCGGACATTGGCGAGCGCGGTGAAATCGGGAAAGATGGAGGACATCTGGTAGGAGCGGACGATGCCGCGCCGGGCGATGGCATCCATCGGAAGGCCCGAGATGACCTGCCCGCGCAGCGTTATCTCGCCCGCCGTCAGCGGCAGGCTGCCGGTGAGCAGGTTGAAGAACGTCGTCTTGCCGGCCCCGTTGGGTCCGATGAGTGCGTGAATCTCGCCGTCGGCAATGTCGAGGTCAACACCGTCCACCGCCTTGAAGGCGCCGAAACTCTTCGTGATGCCTCGAACCGTGAGTACCGCGTCCGTCAACCGTTCCTCCTCGGTCTTCGAGAACCGGACCCGCCCCGGTTCGCAAGGGCGGCACGGTTCCGGGGAAGGCCTGAAGCACCCTCCCCGGCCCGTTCAGATCAACCCTTGACGAACGGGCACTTGCTCGCCGACAGCGGCGGCGCGATCTTGTCCGCCTCGATCTTACCGGTGATCTTGAGATAGTCCCAGTCTCCGGTGCTCTCGGCGGGCGTCTTGGTCACGTAGGAGTACATCGGGCGCAACGTGCGGCCGTCCTCGCGGATCGTGGCGGTGTCGCCGTTGACCATCTGGAGCGGCGTCTCGCGCATCTTCTTCACCACCTCGGTGGCGTCCTTCTTGCCGACCGCCTTCATCGCGTTCAGGTAGTGCGTGATGAACTCGTAGTGCATGGCGTTGGTGAACGTCGGCGGGCGGCTGTAGCGCTCCTGGAAGCGCTTGGCGAACTCGCGCGTCTTGTCGTTCTGGTCCCAGTAGAACTGGATGGCGCTCTGCACGTTCTGGAAGCCCTCCAGCCCGGCCGCCTTGATGTCGGTGTCGCCGAGGAAGTATGGCGCAAGCGGGATGTCGAGACCGAACTCCTGCGCCTGCTTGGCGATCGCCACCTGCCAGGTGCCGAAGGTGGCGAGGCCGATGGTCTCGGCGCCCTTCGACTTCGCCTCGAGTAGGAAGGCCGAGAAGTCCGTGGTCTGCGGCGAGTGCTTGGCCGAACCGACGAACTCGCCGCCCGCTTCCTTGATCGCGTCCTCGCCCTTGGCCTGGAGATCCTGGCCGAAGGCGTAGTCGACGGTGATGTAGTACCACTTCTTGCGGCCGGACTCGACCAGCGGGATGGTGATGGCGCGCGACAGGCCGTAGCTGTCCATCAGCATCTGGACCTGGTTGGGACCGCACTTGTCGTTGGTCAGCGCCGTCGACGAGGCGCCATGGACGAAGGCGATGTTCTTGTCGCGCACGAGGTCGGAGATGGCCAGCGCCACAGCCGACTGGTCGGCACTGAACAAGAGGTCGACCTTGTTGCCATCGACATATTCGCGGGCGATGCCGAGACCGACGTCCGGCTTGGACAGATGGTCGGCGACGCTGAGCACGATCTTCTCGCCGTTCACCTCACCGCCGAAATCTGCGATCGCCATCTCGATGGCGCGCTGGCTGGACTCGCCGGTCAGCACCGACGTCGGGCCGGACATGTCCGAGAGATAAAGAATGTTCACGTCCGCCAGGGCCGGCAGGGCCATTGCGGCAAGCGCCACGCCCGACAGGGCAGCGGTCTTGATCTTATTGAATGCCATAGTGCTTCCTCCGTTTCACTTATGACCCAGTTCCTGAAGCTTCGTTCCGCCGCCCTCTGCCCCGTCGCGGCGATGGCCGTGAGAGAGAGGCAAACTCGGTCTGGAAGCTCATCGTACAGTAGCGTATCTTTTTCAGTCTGCCAACACAAAATATGGTAGCGTATTTTTCGGCACGGTCGGCGCCGCGGGCTCAATAGGGCACGGCGGCCCGGCCGATCTTCTGGCGGGCGATGACCTGCTTCATGACGCCCGCCGTGCCGTCACCGATCTGCAGGCCCATGACGTCGCGCAGGCGCTGCTGGTGCGGCAGGTCGAAGGAATAGCCGTAGTGGCCGGTCGACAGCAGGCAGTTGTGGATCACCTCGACGGCGTGCTTCGGTCCCATCCACTTGCACATCGCGGCCTCGGCGGTGTGCGGGCGTCCGGCTTCGCGCAGTTCGAGCGTGTGATAGGCGAGCTGGCGGATCGCCTCGACGATCGATTCGCCTTCGGCGAGCGGGAAGCTGACACCCTGGAACTGGCCGACCGGCCGGCCGAACGCCTGCCTCTCCTTGACGTAGTGCCAGGCCTCGTCGAGGGACGCCTTCGCCGCGCCGACGCATTCGAGCGCAATAAGCGCCCGCGAATAGTCGAAGCCGTGCATGACCTGGGTGAAGCCGGTGCCCTCGGGACCGAGGCGAAATTCCTCCGGGATGACGACATCCTCGAAGAACAGCGAGCCGCGCCCGACGACCCTGTGGCCGAGGTCGTTGAACTTCAGCCGCGCGATGCCCGGCGTGCCCTCGGGGATGAAGAAGGCGGAAACGCCGCGGGCGCCGTCCTCCGGTGTGCCGGTGCGGGCGAACACCAGGAAGATGTCGGCGCAGTCGGCGAAGGTGATCGACGTCTTCTCGCCGGTGAGCACGTAGTCCCCACCTCGCTTGCGGGCGCGCAGTTCGATGCGCGCCGCGTCGGAGCCGCCGCGCGGCTCGGTCAGGCAGATCGCCATCAGCTTGTCGCCGGAGATCATCTTCGGCACCCATTCCGCGGCGATCGCTTTCGGCGCGTGCTGGAGCAGCACCGCGGCGTTGAGCGATACGTTCACCGGCAGGGCGGACATGTTGAAGTCGCCGTAGGCGAGCGCTTCGGCGACCATGCCGGTGGTGATCGAGGTCTGGCCGAGGCCGCCCAGTTCCTCCGGCAGGTCGGTGCCGATGAAGCCGAGCGAACCCATCTCGCGGGCGAGGTCGCGGTCGAAGGGCTGGTTCTCGCGCTTCTGGTAACCCGGCAGCAGCACCTCGCGGGCGAAGCGGTCGGCGGCTTCCTTCAGCGCCAGCTGGTCCTCGTCGAAGATCATCGCGCTCCCTCGATTCCCCAGTCCGCGAGAACGGCGCCGGTATCCGCGCCGGGCTGCGGCGCCGGGTTGCGCAGGCGGCCCGGCGTTGCCGAGAGGCGCGGCGCCGGACCCGGATACCGCAGCCCCTCCATTTCGACGAAGGTGCCGCGGGCGACCATCTGCGGATGGCTCCAGGCCTCGTCGATCGACAGGACCGGTGCGAAACAGGCGTCGCGCCCCCTCATCAGCTCTTCCCATTCGGCGCGGGTCCGTGTGGCGAAGATCGCGGCGAAGCGCGCGCGCAGGCCGGGCCAGTTGGCGCGGTCGTTGCGATTGGGCAACTCGCCGATGTCGAGGCCGAGCGTGGCGACGAGGTTGGCGTAGAAGTTGGCCTCCATCGCGCCGACGGAAACGTATTTCCCATCCTTGGTCGCATAGGTGCCGAAATAGGGCGCGCCGCCGTCGACGATGTTGTCCTGGCGCCTGTCTGACCACGTGCCCTGCTGGCGGAAGGCCTGGAAGGCGGACATCAGATGGGCGATGCCGTCGAGCATGGCGCAGTCGACCACCTGTCCCCTGCCGGTCTCGCGCGCGGAGAAGAGCGCGAGCAGCACGCCGGCGACGAGGAACATGCCGCCGCCGCCGAGATCAGCGACGAGGTTGAGCGGCGGCGGCGGCGGCGCGCCCGCCTGCCCGATGGCGTGCAGGGCTCCGGTCAGCGCGAGGTAATTGATGTCGTGACCCGCCTCCATGGCGAGCGGGCCGTCCTGGCCCCAGCCAGTCATGCGCGCATAGACGAGCCGCGGATTGAGCGCGAGGCAGGCGTCGGGGCCGAGCCCTAGCCTTTCGGCAACCCCGGGCCGGTAGCCTTCGATCAGGACGTCGGCCTTCGCCACCATGGCCCGCGCCGTGGCGAGTCCCGCCGGCGACTTCAGGTCGAGCCCCACCGAGCGCTTGTTGCGCATGTAGAAATCGTAGTCGCGCGGTACTTCCGGGCGCCAACCGGAAACGGGCGGGCGGTCGATCAACACGACGTCGGCGCCGAAATCGGCGAGCAATGCACCGGCGAAAGGCGCCGGCCCCTGCCCCGCGAGTTCGACAATTCTTACACCTGCGAGCGGTCCGGCCACCGGTCTCTTCCGTATGGTTCGCTTTATTACTATAATAATGCTAACCAGAATGAAAGCGTGACGCAAGCGGAGGAGACATGCGGATCACACAGTTCGTCCAGCAGGCCAGGACGCTCAATCCGGACGGCGTCGCGACCGTCTACGAAAGCCGCAAGCGAAGCTGGAGCGTCGCCGCGGACCGCATCGCCCGCATGGGCGGCGTGCTGCGGGCGCTTGGCCTCGAAGCCGGCGAGTTCGTCGCGGTGCTGTCGATGAACAACGATCGCTATGTCGAGCTCTTTTACGCCATCCCCCACGCCGGCGGCTGCTTCGCGCCGATGAACGTGCGCTGGTCCAAGGCCGAGAACGCCTACGCCCTCAACGACTGCGGCGCGAAGATCCTTTTCGTCGGCACCGATTTCGTCGACCAGGCGCGGGAACTGGCCGCCGGGTTCCCCTTGAAGGCTGTCATCTACATGGGGGAAGGCGCGACCCCGGAGGGGATGCTTTCCTACGAGACACTGGTCGCCGAGATCGCGCCGGCCGAGGACGCCGGTCGCGGCGGCGATGACCTCTATGCGGTGTTCTACACCGGCGGCACGACGGGCGATCCGAAGGGCGTCGCCTTCACCCACCAGGCGCTCGCCGAGGCCTCCGTGGCGTATCTCGCCATGCTGCCCGACGTCGAGGACCTGAGCTTCGCCTATGTCGGCGGCTTCTTCCATTTCTCGGCGGCCAATGCCGCGCTCTACGTCACCCTCGCCGGCGGCACGCATGTCGTCCTGCCCAAGTTCGAGCCGGCGCCGATGATGCGCGCGATCAGCGAGAACCGGGTGACCAACGCCGTCATGGTGCCGACCATGATCACCATGATGCTCAACCACCCGGACTTCGCCAGATACGACCTGTCCAGCCTGCGGACGCTGGTCTACGGCGGCTCGCCGATGCCGCGCGAGTTGATGGAAGAGGCGGCGAGAAAACTGCCCGGCTGGCGCTTCTACCAGATCTACGGCATGACCGAGACCGGCGGCTTCGCCACCATGCTGCGCTGGCGCGACCACGTTTTCGACGGACCCAAGGCGCACCGCATCGCCGCCTGCGGCCAGCCGGCGCCCGGCGTCGAGGTCCGCATCGTCGACCCGGAAGGAAACGAGCTGCCGCGCGGAACGCTGGGCGAGATCGCCGTGCGCTCGGACTATCTGATGCGCGAGTACCTCGGCAAACCCGGGCAGACGGCCGCGGCGCTGCGCGACGGCTGGATGTTCTCCGGCGACGCCGGCACCATGGACGAGGACGGCTATCTCTACATAGCCGAGCGGGTGAAGGACATGATCGTCACCGGCGGCGAGAACGTCTACTCGATCGAGGTCGAGCGGGCGCTCTACAGCCATCCGGCCGTGATGCAGGCTGCGGTCGTCGGCGTTCCATCGCAGGAATGGGGCGAGGCCGTGCACGGCATCGTCGTGCTGCGCCCCGGCCACGCGGCCACCGAGGCGGAGCTGATCGCCCACTGCCGCAAGCACATCGGCGGCTACAAGTGCCCGAAGGCGATCACCTTCCGCGCCGAGCCGCTGCCCGTCGGGCCGGCCGGCAAGGTGCAGAAGAACGTGCTTCGCGAGCCGTTCTGGGAAGGCCGGGCGCGCAAGATCTGAACCGGCGCACCGCCCTCCCCTTCAGGACGGTCAACGCGCCTTCAGGTGATCGCGGTACTCGTCGCGCAGCCGGTGCTTGAGGATCTTGCCGGTGGCGTTCGTCTCCATGCGCTCGACGAAGACGATCGCGTCGGGCAGCCACCACCTGGCCATCTTCGGCGCCATGAATTCAAGGAGCTCGGCTTCGGTGAGCGAGGAGCCGGGCTTTCTCACGACCACCAGCAGCGGCCGCTCCTGGTATTTCGCGTGGTCGACCGCGACGGCCGCCGCCTGCAGCACCTCCGGATGGCCGACCGCCGCGAATTCGAGCGCGGTCGACGGAATCCACTCGCCGCCCGACTTGATCAGGTCCTTGGCGCGGTCGACGATGCGCATGTAGCCGTCGGGATCGATGGTGGCGACGTCGCCGGTGATCAGCCAGCCGTCGGCGTCGACGGCCGAGCCTTCGGTCGTGTTGAGATAGGTGCGCGTCGCCCACAGGCCCTTGACCCGGAGGTGGCCGCGCGTCGTGCCGTCGTGCGGCACCGGCGCGCCGGCATCGTCGACCAGGCGGAAGCGGAAGCCGGGCGTCTGGCGGCCGTCGGTCGCCTTGTAGGGCACCTGCTCCTCCAGCGGCAGCGCGTCGTGGGCGCCGGAGAGGATGCCGGACGAGCCGAACATGCACTCGGTCATACCCCAGTTGTGCGCGGTCTGGATGCCGAACTCCTCGCCGAGGCGCTTCAGCACCGCCGGCGGCATGCCGGTCGACGCGGTGATCAGCGTCTCCAGCGGCTCCAGCGAGGCGCCCGTCGCGTCGACGTGGGCGAGCAGGTTCTGCATCACCGACGAGGCCAGCGCCATGTTGGTGACGCGCTCCGCATTGATCAGCTCAATCACCGCGGCCGGCGTCACGTCGCGGCCGGCGAGCACCAGCTTTCGCCCGAGAAGGAAGGCGCCGAACGGGTAGTTCCAAGCCGAGGAATGGAACATCGGCGCCAGCGGCAGCAGCACAAGCGGATTGCGCCGCGGCATCGGCAGCCAGGCGCCGGAACACAGGATCAGCGTCTGCAGGAAGCAGTCGCGGTGGGCATAGACGACGCCCTTCGGCATGCCGGTCGTACCGGACGTGTAGCAGATGGTCGCGGCGGTGCGCTCGTCGAAGGCGGGCCAGTCGAACGACGCCGATTCCGCTTCCAGCCACTCCTCGTAGCACTCGAGCGCGAGCGTCGCGCTCTCAGGCATCTTTTCGCGCGATGCGAGCGCGACGAAATGGCGGATGCGCGGGATCTGCCCGGCGATCGCCTCGACCTGCGGCAAAAGGTCGGCGTCGAAGAACAGGATCTCGCCGCCGCCGTCGTTGACGACGAAGGAGAGGTGTTCCGGCGAGAGGCGCGGATTGGCGGTGTGGATCGCCGCGCCGACCCCGGTGATGCCGTAGAACAGCTCCATATGGCGGTGGGTGTTCCAGGCGATCGTGGTGGCGCGATGGCCGAGCGCAACACCGCGCCGCGTCAGTGCGTTCGCCAGTCGCTTCGTCCGCGCGTTCATCTCGCGGAAGGTGCAGCGATGCAGCGACCCGTCGAGCTGGCGGCTGACCACCTCGCAGGCGCCGTTGGACACCGCGCCGTGTTCGTTGATGACCGACAGCTGCATCGGCATCATCATCGATCCGCCCAGCAATGGCTGCATGTCCAGCGCCTCCCTGATCCGATTCCGCGCCGCTCAGCGCGCCATCGCGCCCGCGACGAACCGCGCCACCTCGCCCTTCGGACACAGCTCGACGATCGTGCCGTGGCCGTCGCTCTTGGTGATCCAGCCGCGCGCGAGCGGCAGGTTCGCCGTCGGCTTCTGGTGATAGGCCTTGATGCCTGCCGCCTTCAACCGCGCGATCTCGGCTTCGAGATCGTCGACCTCCAGCGCGACGACGACGTCGCCGTGGCGCATCTCGGTCTTTCCCTTCGCCTCGACCAGCTCGACGATGACGCCGCCCTGACCGGCGAAGAAGGCGAGCCTGAGCCCGAGCTCGGGAACCTCGCGGACGACCGTCACGGCGTGAGCGATGACGGCCTCGTAGAACGGCAGCGCCCGGTCGAGATCGTCGACGAAGATGCCGATGTGGTCGAGCCTGCCTGTCATGACGATTCTCCTCCGCAAAATATGATAGCTAGTTTACTTTCATCATGCGTACTTTACAATACGCAGCGATACCGGAAGGCGAAGGAGGAACGCCATGAGACGACTCGAGGGCCGTCGCGCGATCGTCACCGGCGGCGGCAGCGGCATCGGCCGCGCCAGCGCCCGCCGCCTCGCCGAGGAGGGCGCCGCGGTCATGGTCGTCGGCCGGCGCGAGGAGCCGCTCCTCGAGACGGAGCGCCTCATCGCGGAAGCGGGCGGCACCTGCATCCATCACCTCGCCGATGCGGCCGATGAGGCGGGTATCGCCGCGGCGATCGAACGCTGCGTGACCGAGCTCGGCGGGCTGGAGATCTTTTTCGCCAATGCCGGCAACACCGATTCGGTGAAGCCGTTCCTCGAGCAGACGACGGCGCAGTGGGAAGACATGTTCCGCGACAACGTGGTCACCGCCTTCGTCGCCTGCAAGCTCGCCGGAAAGTACATGGCCGAACACGGCGGCGGATCGATCATCCTCAACTCGTCGACCGGCTCGCTGCGCGCCCGGGGCGGCACCGAGGCCTACGGCGCGGCCAAGGCAGGCGTCAACCACCTGACCATGACGGCGGCCTGCGCCTTCGCCGGCCGAAACGTGCGCGTCAACGCGATCCTGCCCGGCCTGACCGAGACCGGCCTGACGCAGGCGATGTTCGACTGGGCGCGCAAGACCGGCAAGGAGGACCGCCTCGGCATGCTGACGCCGATGCAGCGGCCGGGTTTCGTCGACGACATGGCCGGGGTCGTCGCCTTCCTCGCCTCCGACGACGCCGCCTATGTCGACGGCCAGCTGATCCCGGTCGACGGCGGCATATCGGCCACCCATCCGGCCGGAAAATTCGTCTACTGATGTTGCGCTTCCACCATATGGGCGTCTTTGTCTCGGACATGGACGAAGCGCTGAAGCTGTGGGTCGACGTGCTCGGCTTCACCCTGACGCACCGCGCCATGATCCCGGACGGGCGCAGAGACCAGCCCGGTACGCGCATGCCGCAGGAGACGCTGGACGACATCTTCGGCGTCGACGGCGCGCGCTCCGAGATGGCGCTACTCACCTCGCCCGACGGCGCCATGATCGAGCTGCAGTGCCCGGAAGTGCCGCGGATCGAGAAGACACCGCCGGAGAATCTCCGCTACGGCCACACCGGCATCCACGAACTCGGCTTCCAGGTCGAAGACATCGACGGCTGGTTCGAAAAAATCCGCGCCGCCGGATACCGCACCCAGACCGACTACGTCTGGCCGTGGGTCGTCACCGGCAAGTCGTTCCTGTTCTACGACCAGGACGGGAACCTCATCCAGTTCTGCCAGCAGAAGGGATTGCCGTCATGGCGCCCGTGAACCGCCGCTGGGTGTTTGCCCGCCCGCTCAAGGGCCCGCTGAGCGAGGCGCATTTCGAACGCCGCGACGCGGCCGTTCCGGCGCTCCGGCAAGGCCAGGCGCTGATGCGCGTTCACCTCGTTTCAATCGATCCGGCGAACCGTCTCTACCTCGCCATGCAGGCCTACCGGCCGCAGGTCGTCCCGGGCGACGTGATGGCGGGCTTCGGCATCGCCGAGGTCATCAAAAGCACCGACCCGCGATTCCGCGTCGGCGAGATCTGGCACGGCGACTTCGGCTGGCAGGACTACGCGGTCGTCAATTCCTACGACCGCCAGGAATACTGGTACCGCTGTAGCGACGGTCCGTCGGCATCCGAACTCATCGGCGTTTTGGGCATCACCGGGCTCACCGCGTGGTTCGGCGTCGAGGAAGCGATCAAGCCACAGGCCGGCGAGACCGCCGTCGTGGCGGGCGCGACCGGCGCCTGCGGCTCGATCATCGCGCAGCTGCTCAAGCTCGCCGGCTGCCGGGTCGTCGGCATCGGCGGGGGTGTGCAAAAATGCCGCTGGCTGGTGGAGGAACTCGGGCTCGACGCCGCGGTCGACTACCGTGACACCGACTTCGCCGGCGCCCTCGCCGCCGCCTGCCCCGAGGGCGTACACATCTATTCCGACGCGGTCGGCGGCGGCGTCAGTCGGGCCGTCCTGCCGCCGATGGGTAGGGGCGGACGCTGGTACCACTACGGCAACCTGTCCGCCTATGATGAGGCGCGGCCCGATGCGCCGGCCGAGCGCCACGATGCCTTCATGTCGGACGAACTGCGCGCCCACTGCCGCGAAGAGGGCGTGAAGCCGCGTTTCCTGATGGTCTTCGATCACTACTGCCGGCGGCTGGAGGCGGAGCGGAAGCTGACCGAACTGCTACGGGCCGGCAAGCTGATCGCCCCATCGACGGAGATCGACGGGTTCGACGCCCTGCCCTCGGCCCTCGTCGTCGGCGGTGGCGGCGAAAAACTCGGAAAGCTGAACGTGCGCATCGCGTACCCGTGAAAACGCGCAACGGCTGTGCGTCGCCGGCCAACTTGACGGCCGCAAATTTAATGTGGATTAGTATCGTAATCTAGGTTACTATTATTCGTTCCGGACTGAGAGAGGAAACAGGCCGGGGCGAAGCTCAGGGAGGAAACGCATGTCGGCAGGATTCGATTTCGTCGCCCACGGGCGCGCGATGCGCCAGCAGGGTTGGTGGCAGGACAAGACGCCCGACGACCTTCTGCAGCGCGCCATTGCCCGCGACCCCGACAAGAAGGCGGTCGTCGCCTACCGCATGGACAAGGGCTTCGACGCGCCGACGAAGACGCTGACCTATCGCGAACTCGGCGACGCGGTCGCCAAGGCCGCCGGCGCGTTCCGGGCGCTCGGCGTCGGCACGGGCGACGTGGTGGCGATCATGCTGCCGAACTGGTGGGAGTTCGTCGTCGCCGCCTACGCGCTGTCGCGCATCGGCGCCGTGCCCAACCCGCTGATGCACATCTTCCGCGAGCGCGAGCTGCGCTTCATGCTCGGCTTCGCCGACACCAAGGCGATCGTCATCCCCAAGACCTTCCGCGGCCACGACTTCGAAAAGATGCTCGACGGGCTGAAGCCGGAGCTGCCGAAGCTGCAGCACGTCATCGTCGTCGACGGCGAGGGCGACCGTTCCTTCGACCGGCTGATCATGCAGTCGAGCGCCAGGCCGATCCCGGCCTCGGAGGGCACGCCGCCGGCGGCCGACGAGATGTCGGTGCTGATGTACACGTCCGGCACGACCGGCGAGCCGAAAGGCGTGATGCACTGCTTCAACACGCTGATCGCCTGCTGCGAGGCGCTGGGCTCACGCTTCGGCCTGACCACCGCCGACGTGCATATGGGCTCGACGCCGTTCGGCCACATGACCGGCTACGCGGCGGTGATGTACCAGTCGCTCTACTACGGCAGCACGGTGGTCCTCCAGGACGTCTGGGAGCCGAAGGCGGCCGTGGCGATCATGGTGCGCGAGGGCATCACCCACCAGGCCGCCGCCACGCCGTTCCTCGCCGACATCTGCCGCGTGGTCGGCGACGGAGCCGAGGCGCCGCGGCTGAAGACCTTCCTGTGCGGCGGCGCGCAGATCCCGCCCGTCGTCATCGAGAACGCGCGCAAGCTGCTCAACCTCAACGTCTCCTCGCTGTGGGGCATGACCGAAGGCCTGGCCGGCTCGCTGACCGAGCCGGAACGGGCAGCGGAGAAGTCGGCCACGACCGACGGCCGCGCCGTCGACGGCGTCGAACTGCTCATCGCCGACGAGAACCTCAAACCGATGCCGACCGGCCAGACCGGGCGCCTCTATTTCCGCGGCTCGCAGCAGTTCATGGGCTACTACCGCAAGCCCGGCCTCGACGGCCGCGGCCCGGAAGGCTGGTTCGACACGGGCGACCTCGCCTACATGGACGCCGAGGGCTACATCCGCATCGACGGCCGCACCAAGGACATCATCATCCGCGGCGGCGAGAACGTCCCGGTCGTCGAGATCGAGTCCATCCTCTACCGGCACCCCAAGGTCGCCGACGTCGCCGTGGTCGGCTACCCGGACAAGCGCATGGGCGAGCGCGGCTGCGCCTTCGTCGTGCTGAAGGACGCCACCTCCTTCGACATGGACGACCTGCGCACGTGGATGGAGACCAGCGGCGCCGCCAAGCAGTACTGGCCGGAGGCGGTCGAGGTCATCGACGTCATGCCGCGCACGGCCTCGGGCAAGATCCAGAAGTTCGTGCTGAAGGACAAGGCGTCGAGGCACGCCGAGGACTGAGTCCGCCCGCAAGACCGCCTTTCCCAGAAGAAGGTTCACTCCTTATGGATTTCGAACTGCCGCAAGCCATTGTCGACAAGCTCGCCGAACTCGATGCCTTCATCGAGGCCGAGATCATGCCGCTCGAGCGGGAGAACATGAAGTTCTTCGACCATCGCCGCGAATGGGCACGCACCGACTGGGAAGCCGACGGACGTCCTTCCGACGAATGGCGCGCCCTCATTTCGGAGATGGAGCGCCGCGCCGAGGCGGCCGGCCATCTCAGGCTCTGCCTACCGGAGAGTTGCGGCGGCCAGGCCGCCGGCAACCTGATGAACGCCGCGATCCGCGAGCACCTCGCCGCCAAGGGCCTCGGCCTGCACAACGATTTGCAGGACGAATCCTCCATCGTCGGCAACTTCCCGATCGTGCCGGCGATCGCCCGCTACGGCACGGAAGAGCAGAAGGTCTACATCGAGGGCATCATCAGCGGGAAACGCCACCTCAGCTTCGCGCTGACCGAGCCCAACCACGGCTCCGACGCGACCTGGCTGGAGACGCGCGCCGTGCGCGACGGCGACCACTGGATCATCAACGGCCGCAAGCGGTGGAACTCGCAGGTCGGCCGCGCCGAGGCCAACCTGGTCTTCGCCCGCACCGGCGGCAAGGACGGCGAGGCCAACGGCATCACCGCCTTCATCGTGCCGACCAACACCCCCGGCCACACCATCGTCATGAACCACTGGACCTTCAACATGCCGACCGACCATTCGGAGGTCGAGCTGAAGGACGTGCGCGTGCCGCATTCGGCGATCCTGCACAAGGAAGGCGAAGGCCTGAAGATCGCGATGCTGTTCATCCACGAGAACCGCATCCGCCAGGCTGCGGCGAGTGCCGGCGCGGCGCGCTACTGCATCGCCGAGGCGGTGAAATACGCCAGGGGACGGGTGATCTTCGGCGAGCCGCTCGCCAAGCGCCAGGCGATCCAGTTCCCGCTCGCCGAGCTCTACGCCGAATGCGAGATGGTGCGGAACTACATCTTCCGCACGGCCTGGAAGATGGACCGCGCCGACCCGGCCGGGTTCTCCCACGAGGTGTCGATCTGCAACTACAAGGCCAACGATCTGGTCTGCCGGGCGGCCGACCTCGCCATGCAAGTCCATGGCGGCCTCGGCTACTCGCGTCACATGCCCTTCGAGCACATCTACCGGCACCACCGCCGCTACAAGATCACCGAAGGCTCGGAGGAGGTGCAGAAGCGCCGCATCGCCCACACGCTGTTCGGCTTCGCCGGAAAGCACGCTTCGTGAACGCACGCGCAGCCCTCGCCAGCGACGCCCTGGATTTCGATCCGGAAGCCCTGCGCGGCTTCCTGGCCGGTTTCCTCGGGCGCAAGGTCGACGCCCTGTCGATCCGCGCGACGGAGGGCGGCATGTCGAATCCGACCTACTTCGTCGATGCAGACGGCTGGCGCGCCGTCCTGCGCAAGCAGCCGCGAATGCAGCTGGCCAAATCAGCCCACGCGATCGACCGCGAATTCCGCGTCCTGTCGGCGCTGGCCTCGTCGGACGTCCCGGTGCCGCGGACCTACCACTACCACGAAAACGCCGGCCTGCTCGGCACGCCCTTCTACCTGATGGAATGGCTCGAAGGCCGCGTCTTCACGCAGTACGCGCTTCCCGGCGTCCCGCCCGCCGAACGAGCCGCGCTCTACCGGTCGATGTGCGAGACGATGGCCAAGCTCCACCGGCTGGATTTCCGCGCCGCCGGCCTCGGCGACTACGGCCGCGAGGGCAACTATTTCCGCCGACAGATCAGCCGCTGGTCGCAGCTCTGGGCGCAATACCGCAAGGACGAAGGCGACAACCCGCACCTCGACCGGATGATCGCCTGGCTCGAGCCGCGCATCCCCGACAGCGAGCGGTTGGCGCTCTGCCACGGCGACTACAGGATCGGCAACGTCATGTTCCACCCGACGGAGCCCCGCATCGTCGGCGTGCTCGACTGGGAGCTGTCGACGCTCGGCCACCCCCTCGTGGACGTCGCCTTCAACACGCAGGCCTGGAACATGGCGCCCGACGAGAACGGCGGCCTGCTCGGCCTCGACCTTACGGCCCTCGGCATCCCCGCCGAGGCAGACTACTTGGAAGACTACTACGGCCACATGGAGGCGCCCGAGCGCATGACCGATTTCCACCGCGTCTTCGCCATGTTCCGCGCCGCAGTCGGCTCGGCCGGCGTCGCCGTGCGCGGCGAGCAAGGCAACAGCACGCTGCCGGATTCGGCCAGCGTCGGCCGCTTCCTGGCGAGCGCCTACGCCCGGCGCGGCATGGAGATCGCCAAACGGAGCAGCATATGACGGCGGAGACGGCGACGATGACCCTCGACGAAGCGATCGCCAACCGCCGTTCAGTGCGCGGCTACCTGCCCAACGAGGTGCCCGAAGCCACTCTGCGCGAGGTCTTCGCCCTCGCCCAGGCGGCACCGTCCAACTGCAACATCCAGCCGTGGATCTCGCACGTCCTCTCCGGCGGCAGCCTGAGGACGCTCGGTCGCAAGATGGTCGATGCGGCCAATGCCGGGATCCTGCCCGATCCCGACTTCACCGCCGACCGCAAGTTCACCGGTATCTACCGCGAGCGGCAGATCGACGCCGCCGTGCAGCTCTACGGCGCGATGGGCATCGAACGCCACGACCGGCCGCGCCGCGACTGGGCCTACCGGCGCAACCTCGAATTCTTCGGCGCGCCGCACGCGGTGCTGGTCTTCATGCACGGCGAGTTCGAGGAGCGCGAGGCCGTCGACCTCGGCATCTATGCGCAGACGCTGATGCTGGCGCTGACCGTTCGCGGCATCGCCTGCTGCGCGCAAGGCGCCCTCAGCCTCTACCCGACGATCATCCGCGAGCATCTCGGCCTGCCGCCGAGCAACCGGCTGATCTTCGGCATCTCCTTCGGATACGAGGATCCGTCGGCGCCGGCCAACGCCGCGCGCGTCGGCCGCGCCCCGCTCGGCGAATCGGTCGTCTTTCACCGCTGAGGAGGAAGCACATGCACGAACCCCTGAAGGGCCGGGCCGCCATCGTCACGGGCGCGGCGCGCGGGCTGGGCCGCGCCTACGCGCTGCGCCTGGCGAAGCTCGGCGCCGACGTCGCGATCGCCGACCTGAACCTCGCCGGCGCGCGCGATTGGGGCGAGCAGCTCACCGCCGAGAGCGTGCCCGCCGAGATCGAGGCGATGGGGCGGCGTTCGATCGGCGTCGAAGGCAACATGGCGCGGCAGGACGACGTGGCGCGGCTGTTCGCCGCGGCGATCGACGCCTTCGGCCGGGTCGACATCCTCGTCAACAACGCCGGCGGGGCGATCGCACGCGACAGCGGTCCTCTGGCGACCGAGACCAGCCAGTCCGACTACGAGCTGCTGATGGACGCCAACTTCCGCTCCTGCCTGCTCTGCTGCCAGGCGGCGGCGCCGATCATGAAGGGGCAGCATTCCGGTGTCATCGTCAACATCACCTCGCAGACCGGCGTCTCGATCCTGCCGGGCGGCGTGCTCGCCGTCTACGGCGCGGCGAAGGCTGCGGTTGCCATGCTGACGCGCAACCTCGCCGCCGAACTCGGGCCGCACGGCATCCGCGTCAACGCCATCGCGCCCGGCATCATCATGACGGCACGCGTCGCGGCGCAGGCGGCGGCGCGCGGCATCGGCACCAATTCGCAGGCGGAAAGCCTACCACTAAGGCGGCTGGGCACGGTCGAGGACTGCGCCGGCGTCGTCGAGTTTCTCGCCACCGATCTTTCGCAATACGTGACTGGACAGGTCATCTGCGCCGACGGCGGCGCGGTCCTGAATCCGAACTGATGGCCGCACTCACAGGAAAGGTCGCGATCGTCACCGGCGCCGCCCGCGGGCTCGGCCGCGCCTACGCGTTGCGGCTGGCGAAGCTCGGCGCCGACGTCGTCATCGCCGACCTCAACCTCAAGGCAGCAGCGCGCGTCGGCGAGGAACTCACCGCCGAGAGCGTGATGGCCGAGGTGGAGGCGTTCGGGCGCCGTTCGATCGGCTTCGAGGGCGACGTCCGCGATCCCGACGCGGTGAAGCGTCTCTTCGCCGAAACGCTGGCTGCCTTCGGCCGCATCGACATTTTGGTCAACAACGCCGGGGTGGCGGTGGCGCGCGGCAGCGGCACGCTGGCCACCGAGACGACGCCCGAGGGCTTCGACTATCTCATCGACGTCAACCTGAAATCGGTCCAGCTCTGCTGCGCGGCGGCGGCGGCGACGATGAAGGCGCAAGGCAGCGGCGTGATCGTCAACATCTCCTCGCAGACCGGCATCTCGCTGCTCGAAGGCGGCAACCTCGCCGTCTACGGCGCCGCCAAGGCCGGCGTCGCCTACCTGACCCGCACGCTCGCCGCCGAACTCGGCCCCTATGGCATCCGCGTCAACGCGATCGCGCCCGGCATCGTCGAAACCGAGCGGCTGAAGCGGCTCGATCCATCGATGGGCGTCGGCACGCCCGCCCAGCGCCAGGCCATCGCGCTACGCCGCTTCGGACAGCCCGAGGAGCTCGCCAACGCGCTCGAGTTCCTCGCGACCGACCTGTCGAGCTACGTGACCGGCCAGGTGATCTCGGTGTGCGGCGGGGCGGTGCTGCACCCGAGCTGAACGGCTTCGGCCGATCCCTCCCGCCGTAGCCGGGCGTTCGCCCGCCCCTCCCCGGCATGCACCGTTCCGATCGTTGCCGAGACCTGCTCCCAGAAGCGGCGTACAGAACCCTCACGACACGCAATAAATGCTCTTCTCATGTGCTATTATTTGTGGCAATCTCCACAAACGTCAGGTTTTTGGCCAACGTCGCGCGCGTTCTGGCCTGATTAATGATCAGAAAGAAGTTCCCGCCGATGACGATTGCCGCCGACAGATTTGCGTTGGGGGAGCGCCCGACGCCCGAGTTCATCGAGGAGATGAGCCGGCGCTTCCCGACCGAGCCCGAAATCGACGCGCTCCTCAGGCGCAAGATGCAGCGGCGCAGCGGTCCGGCCTACACGAGGATCACGATGCAGGAACTCGCGCGTTGCATCGAACGGATGCTGAAGGACCTCGGGATCGCCGACTACGAGCTCACCAACGTGCGCTGGTTCACCGGCGGGGTCTCCAAGATCCAGCTCGGCTTCGACCTTGCCTGGAACGACACACAGGTCGGACGTCGTTCGGAGCGGATGGTCGTGCGCATGGATCCCAACGAGGGTTCCAACACAACCAGCCGCCTGCGCGAGTATGAACTGCTGCAGGTATTCGAGGGTATCGTTCCTGTGCCGCGGCCGTTCTGGCTCGACCGCGACGGAAGCTGGTTTCCCGAACCGGCCCTGATCTACGAGTTCGCCGACGGCGTCACCAAACCGACGGCGACGACCACCGGCCAGGTCAGCGGCATGGGCACCAACTTCGGAGCGGAACTGCGCGCAAAGCTCGCCCCGCAGTTCATGGACCACCTGGCGAAGATCCACACGCTGGACTACGGCGCCCATTCCTTCGAGAGCATGTCGCCGCCAAGCGTCGGCACGACGCAGAACGCCGAATGGCAGATGAACCGCGCATTGCGCATCTGGGAGGAGGACAGGTGCGAGGATCTTCCGCTGATGGACGTCGCCGCCGCCTGGCTGCGCGACAACATGCCGACGCTCGACGCGGTCAGCATGGTGCATGGCGACTATCGCAGCGGCAACTTTCTCTTCGACGAGAAAACCGGCCGGATCACCGCCTGGCTCGACTGGGAGCGCGCGCATCTGGGCGACCGCCATCGCGACCTCGCCTGGACGACCCATCCGAGCTTCGGCCACTACAGCGAGGACGGTTCGGTCTACTACATCTGCGGCCTGATACCCGCCGACGAGTTCTACGACCGCTATACGGAGGTCTCCGGCCTGTCGGTCGATCCGGCGCGGCTGGAATACTACCGCATCCTGAACTGCTTCCAGATCATCGCTTCGGTTGCGGCGACAGCGACGAGGGTGGCGAGCCTCGGCAAGTCGCACCAAGACATCCTGCTGACCCGCGTAAAGGGCATGGAATCGGTGACGGGGCGCGAACTTCTTCGCCTGCTCAAGGGGAAAATCTGATGGACCAGACCGAAATTGGCCTCAACTCGGTGGTCAAGGCGCTGATCGACACCGTCGCGCCGGCGATCGACCCGTCCGATCACCTGGCGAAGGAGCAGTTGCGGCTGGCGGCCAGCTATGTGGACTTCGTACGCCAGCGGCTGCTGCTGATGCATTCGCGCGAGCGCTACGACCTCCGGCACTACCTGAGCCTTTCCAAAGCCTTCCTCGGTTTCGGGTTGCCCGAGCCGAGCGGACCGGTCGCCGCGCTGCGCGCAGCCGCCGACGCGGCGCGGCCTCTCGCCGAGGACCCCTCGGTGACCACGGCGCGGATCCGTGCGGCGGCGACCGATCTTGCCCACGCCGTCGCCGGCGTGGTCCAGGCGGCGCATTCCGCGTGGCCCTCACCTGACCTCGCACGCCGCATTGACCGGGCGGTTCTCTCCGCCACCGAGGACAAGTTCGAGATGGAACTCCTGTGGTACCAGCCAATCGGCTTCGACCCGTCGCCGCGCAAGGACAAGACGCTCGAGGACTACCTGGCGTAGGCTCCGATCACGCCATGGTGCGGATCAGCGTCCAGATGTCGGTGAAATATCGCTCGACCGTGACGGGATCCGCGAAATGCGGGTCGAAAAGCATGGTTCGGATGCGCGGATTCGAGATCACCAGCGAGATCGCACACGCCGCCACGGTGGACGCCTTGTAGTCCCGGAACAGCCCGTACTTCTGCATCGCCGCGATCTTACTCTCGATGATCGAGGAGATGTCGTAATAGAAGGCACGCACCTCTTCCGCCAGATGCGGCAGGCGCACGACTTCCCCCAGATAGGCGCGCAGAAGCGCCGCGTTCTTCGGGTTCGATCCGCGCTCCCAAAGCTTGCGGATCAGCGTCTCGAGATCCTCCCAACAATGCTCCTGGCGGACCTCGAGGGCGAAAAGCTGCGGCGAATAGCGTTCCATGTCGCGGATCGCCACCGCGATCAGCAACTCGTCCTTCGACTTGTAGCGGCTGACGATGCTGCGGCGGGTCACGCCGAGGTCCTGGGCGAGGCGCTCCACGGTCGTTTCCTGGAAGCCGCGCGCAACGAAGGAGGCCTCGGCGGCATCGAGTATCCGCGCGGTCATTTCCGCCGAACCCTGCTGGGTCGGCCGCCCGGATCTTCGCTTTCCTATATTCGGAACGGTCATGTGATTCATGCTCGTATCGATACTTGAGATCGGCCGCATTTCAATCTGCACGCGCAGGTTCCGCACGCTATTTCCGGTGCATGGGCATAACGATCGGCCTGCTCCGGAATTAGAAAGCACCCAAACAGTTAGCGAGCGAACATTTTTGTTGACTCCCCGGTTCAATGGCCTATCAATGTATCATTATGTCGGTTTGGGAGGATTTCGACAAATGAAAAGTGTCACTCGCATCGTCGCGTCCGTCGCCTTCGGTCTGGCCCTCGGCGGCAGCGCCATCGCGCAGGAAGTCACCCTGCGCTTCCACTCGTTCATCCACGCGACCTCGTACCAGCAGGTGAAGTTCTTCGAGCCCTGGTGCGCCAAGATCAAGGAGCAGTCGGCCGGCCGCATGGTCTGCCAGATCTATCCCTCGATGCAGCTCGGCGGCGCGCCGGGCGAGCTGTTCAACCAGGCCCGGGACGGCATCGTCGACATCGTCTACGGAAATCCCGGCTACAGCCCCGGATCCTATCTCGCGGCCGAGGTATTCGAACTGCCCTTCATGCTGAACGACGTCCACAACGCCGCCCGCGCCATGTGGGACGTGCTCGGCGACAATCCCGGCCCCGAGTTCGAAGGACTTCGGCTGATCGCCATCGCCCCGGCCGACTTCCCGATCGTCCAGACCACCGACAAGCAGGTCCATACGATGGAGGACCTCGCCGGGCTCAAGCTGCGTTCGGCCGGCCGCTACGGTGCCAAGGTGCTCGAGGCGCTCGGCGCCCTGCCGATCCAGATGCCGGCCGGCGAGATCGTCGATTCGCTCAACCGCGGCGTGATCGACGGCGCCTACCTGCCGTGGAGCGCGGTCAACCTGCTCAAGCTCGGCGAGACCATGAAGCACTTCACCGATTTCGGCGACGGGCAGAAGCGCATGTACACTTCCGTGCAGATCGTCGCAATGAGCCAGGCGACCTACGATCGCCTTCCCGACGACCTGAAGAAGGTGATCGACGACAACCGTGGTACGGAGGCTTCCGTCCAGTTCGGTGACGCCTTCGAGAGCACGGCTGTGGCCGACAAGAAGACCTTCGCCGATGCCGGCGCCGACATCTACATCCTGCCCGACGCCGAGTACGAGCGCTGGAAGAAGGCAGCCGAGCCGATCGCCGACGGGTGGGTCGCCGACGCCGACAAAAAGGGCCTCGACGGTGCCAAGCTGCTCGAGCAGGCTCGTGCGGCCGTCGCCAAGTACGCCAATTAGCAGCGCGCGGGCCGGCGTTCGCGCCGGCCCCCGCCTCACGGGAGGCTGAGATGGCTTCATCCGTTCCGCATCCCGGCGGGCTGAGCGCGACCGGCCTTGGCATGCCGCAGTTCCCGGATGTCTTCGGGCGGGCTCTCGGCCGCACCAGCCTCGTCCTGGCCGTCTTCGGCGTCCTCATCATCTGCGCCCTGGCCGTCATGCTGTGCGTCACGATCGTCGCGCGCAAGCTGCTCGGCTGGCAGGTGACCGGCGATCACGAACTGGTGCAGATCTTCGCGGCGGTCTCGATGTCGATGCTGTTTCCCTGGTGCCATCTGACCGGCGGCAACGTCATCGTCGATCTGCTGACGTCGCGCCTTCCAGACGCGGCCAACAGGGCCTTGGACCGTGTCGGCTCGCTGCTCCTCGGTGCCATGGCGCTGATCCTGGCCTGGCGGACCGGATTGCTGGTCGAGCAGACCTACGCCCGCGGCACGTTCACCCCCCTCCTCGCGTGGCCGGTATGGATCCCGCAGGCGCTCATGATCCCCGGACTTCTGCTGACGGGCGTCGTCGGCGTGTATCTGGCTCTCGTGCCTCGCTCGCTGCGGATCCGTGACGAAACGGCGGGAGCACACTGATGAGCGGCGTCGAGATGGGTCTGACGATCATCGCCGCCACGCTGGCGATGATCCTCGCCCGCGTGCCGATCGCGGTGGCCATGTTCATCGCCGGCGCCGGCGGCTTCGCCTACGTCGTCGGCACCGCACCGTTGCTCAACTGGATGAAGGGCGTCGCCTACGCCCGGCTGGCGAGCTTCGACCTCATCGTCGTGCCGCTGTTCCTGCTGATGGGCCAGTTTGCCACCAATGGCGGCCTGTCGCACCTGCTGTTCAGGTTCGTCAACGCCTTCCTCGGCCACATGCGCGGTGGTCTGGCACTGGCCACGGTCGGCGCATGCGCCGGCTTCGGCGCCATATGCGGAAGTTCGATCGCGACGGCGGCGACCATGGCGCAGGTCGCCTATCCCGAGATGCGCCGGTTCGGCTATTCGGGCCGCCTGTCGACCGGCGCCATCGCGGCTGGCGGCACGCTGGGCATCCTCATCCCCCCGTCGGTGCCGCTCGTCGTCTTTGCCATCCTCACCGGCGAATCGATCGGCAAGCTGTTCGTCGCCGCGAACCTTCCCGGGATTGTCGCCTTCCTCGGCTACCTGCTGGCCGTGCGCTACCACATCCTGCGCGACCCCGGCGCG